>JBJTOM010000119.1:0-1661 GCA_046074585.1 Planctomycetota bacterium
AGCCGAAGGCAAACAGTACATCCTCGACATTCTGGCCACCGACGACATGGGGCGGATCCTGAATATCGAAGTGCAGACGTGGCTCCCGCTCGGCATGGCCCAACGGCTCACCTACTACACATCCAGGTCTTATGTGGATCAGCTGAAGAAAGGACAGGATTACAGTAAACTTCGCCCTTCAATCTGCATCTGCATCCTTGCCGAGCCACTCTTTTCCGACCCTCCAGCGCTGCATCTGGACTTTCGTCTGCGAGACCAATCCTCTTCAGTCACGTTGACGGACGATCTGCAAATCCACTTTTTGCAACTGTCCCATCTTCAAGTGACGACCGAAACGCTGTATGATGCTTCAGAGAAGGAACGCTGGTTGTTTTTTGTCCGGGAAGCTCACAAGCTGACCGCAAAAGAAATCATTCGTCTGTTTCCCGGCGAGGAATTCGCCGAGGCTGCTGGAGTGCTGGAAATGATCTCGAAGACCCCTCAGCAGAAGATGGAATACGAAGCGCGTCTGAAGTTCCAGCGGGACCAGCGGGCTCGCAGGGAAGGTGCATTGATCGAGGGGCACCGGCTGGGGCACCAGCAGGGGCTCGAGGAGGGTCTTCAACGCGGGCGGCAGGAGGGGCGGTACGAGGGACTTCAGGAGGGACTTCAGAAGGGCCGAGTCGTGCTGTTGCAGGAGATTCTCGGCCTGCCAGTCTCCACTCCGGACGAGCTTGCATGCCTTTCGGCTGATCAGTTGAAGCAGTTGGAAGCGGACCTCCAGCGGCAACTCAAGGACCGCGGAATCTGATGCAACCATCCGTGACCGCCTGGACAGGACATCAATCAGGCGCCGGTCGCTGGATGCTCAACATCTGCCCGCCATTGAGCCGCAGGCCGGAAGTTTCATGGCCTTCAAGTTCTCGACTCCACGGCGATCGACCGGCTGAAGGCGGGTGTGAGGGGGCAAAGCAGATCACAATGCCCCACAACGGTAATTGACAGTCCCGGAACCAGGATGCCCTCGGGCTCTGGGATTGGGGCGGAGGGTGCGCGGGTCAGGGCGTTTCACCCCTCACCCCCAGCCTGGGATGAGGAAACGGTGCTAAAACAGACAGATTGGGATGTTTCAATCCCCCCGCGATCGTCAGGCCCCACTGCCCAAACGAATCACAAAAAACGTCCCGTGGCGTGCGGTCGATGTCAATCGGCCGGTAACGCTTTAGTGCGTTCCTGATGCGGTTCTGGCCGCGCGGGCACGCACGATTACCGGGGGATTGACATCCATTTTTTACGGCACCTGCCGTCAAAAAATAGAGCTGGAGAATGGAGAGAGGAGATTCTCGACTTTCCTCATTCTCCTGCAGTCGCCTCTCCACTTTCTACTCTCTCAGCCTCGTGCCCTCGCCACTTCCCATTTCCCACTGCGAACCGTCATCTGGGTCGTCCGGGTCGCCGGCTTCCTCACGGGCGGGAATAGGTGATTGTGTTTTGCAGGGTTGTGTGACGCAGGCGAAGGTGCAGACAAAGGTGCATGGCACCGGAATGCAGAAGATGTTTGGTGGATATTCTTTACGACGACGGCTCAGCAGGAGCTTCGCCCTCCCTGGAACTGCCTTCGCCGGAAGTGGAACGCCACAGATGCGGCAGCGGCGGTTCTGCAGGGACTGTCCCCGGCGGTC
>JBJTOM010000120.1:0-6229 GCA_046074585.1 Planctomycetota bacterium
GCCAACAACACGGCGGACGCGAACGGTGGCAATGGCGTGCTGATTCACTATCTCAATGGCGGCATTTTCCGATCCGTCAGTGAAGACCTGAATGGCAACGGCGTGCTGGACATCGGCGAAGACTTCAATGGAAACGGCCGACTCGAATCGGGCATTGTGTCAAACATGTTCAGCAACAACGCGATTGCCGGAATGTGTATTTTCGGGGAGGACGCCAGCACCGGAGTGTTTGACATCGGCGGTCCGGCCTCAGATCTGGGGAACCAGTTCATCGGCAACCTGAACGCGGGGCTGGCAGTGGACCTGAGGGACACTGCGACCGCACAGATCGACGCTGTCAACAACCTCGTGTCGTCCGATTCGGCAGCCAACACAACACCAACGCTGACATTCATTCTGGACTTTGTGCAGCCCGGTCAGACGATTGTTGACCCATTCGATGGTTCCACAATGACTCCTTTCGATGTCACCGGCTTCGGGTTTGCAGCGTCCGACTACGACATGGTGACTCAGGCCGTTCTGGACACCGTGCGAGAGCACTACTATGACATTCCGACAGTGGGTATGGACCCGCGAAGTCCGATGCCGGACGGCAAGCAGCTGGATATCAACTTCGTGATTGGCGATCTTGGTCAGCCACCGTCGATCGGGGCCACAGAGTACTACACAGCCGTGATTGGAGGCAATGCCGCCGCTCAGTCCCTCGGTGTAGCCTTCCTTTCATCAGTTCGTGACGCCAACGGCAACGGTCCCAACAACGGAACACAGCAGGGAGCTCACGTCGCGTCCATCTACTCCAACGTGATCAATGGCATCGGAGGGCTTAATCCGGCTGACCTTCCCAGCCTGCCACCGGGCGCCATTTTTGACGAGTTGGCATCCGGACAGCAGCCAATTATCAGCGATGCTCTGACCTCCGGCAACCTGACGTTCACTCGAAACGCAGTCGCGGGTACGGTATCACACGAAATCGGTCACTCGCTGTCCCTCACCCATATGAACCTCGCGAACTCCATCACCCCAAGCGGTGTGGCTCCGATCATGGGAACTGGTGCCATCGACCTGCCAAACCAGGCTCGAATTGGTCGTCGCGAGTTCGGGTACTCCGGCTTTGACGGCGAAAACGGCAATGCACCCATCTTTCATGTCCAGCAGCTGATCGGTGCACTGGGCGTTCGTGATGCTGCTGTGGCCGGGGTCTCCGGAGACGGTATCCGTATCACGGCGACGGATTCCGCCCGACTGCTGCCGTCCTCTTTCCTGAGAAACACGATTACTCGGAATTCCGGCGACGGACTTGCCGTGCGAGTGTCTGACTTTGCTGTTGCCGATGGTCTGACGATTCAGGGCAACGACATTCAGTCGAACACCGGCAGCGGGATCGTTCTCCAGGCTTCCAACTCAGGCTTCATCGATGCCGACAGCACAATTGGCGGTACGGGTATGCTGAATCTTGGCGGCCGCATGTTTTCGCAGGGGAACACGATCCTTGGCAACCAGGGTGACGGTCTGCGAGTTCACGCTGTTGATGGCGGTCGAATTCACGGGAATGCCTTCCGGAACCAGATCGAGACCAACGCGGGCAACGGGATCGCACTGCTGATTGAGCGTGGCGGAGCGATTGATTTTGGCACCACAGCCAGCAATCGTGAGATCCGGGGCAACAGCATTTCCCGAAACGGTGGTGCCGGTGTGCTCCTCTCGTCCAATACAACCGCCACATCCGAAGCTGACATGCGAGCATCGGTGTTTGGCAACACGATTTCGGGCAACGTGCGGGGAGGGATTCGCAGCCTGCAGACCGGGCCGAATCATACACCTCCCGCTGTACCGCTCATCCTCGATAACAACCGTCTGAACCTCGTTGTCGGCTCAGCAGATGACGCCGACATCAATACCCTCACCGGCAACGGCGAGTACGGCATTGGGGTGAATGTAACAGGCAATGCCAGTGCACGTGTCAATATCCGCAATACCAACGTCACCGGGACGCTTGTCGGGGGGACTGTGCCGGAATCCGGTACCGGGATCTTCTTCGGTCGATCGGACGCCTCCCTGCTCGTGGCTGACATCAACGACGTCCGCTCCTCGGGCAATAAAGGCAATGGTTTTGCCGTCATCACGGAGGGGTCTGACAAGACCTCGCCACAGCAGCCTCAGACGGGAACTGCAAACAGCGTCACCATCCATGACAGTGACTTCAGTACCAATGTTCGCAACGGTGGTCTGTTCCGCACACGGGGTGACTCCACCCTCGTGGCCGACGTGACCAACAGCACCTTCTCTTCCAACCGTCCTTCGGCCGCCACCGATGTGTCACCCCCCGGCCAGAGCAATGGTGTGCTCATCGAAACCGCCGAAAACTCATCCTTCGGCGATCCGGCAGCCGGTCTGCCTCCGGGACGTCGTTCACGCTTCATCGGAAACGTGATCTCCGGCAACCGGGATGACGGGATGCAGATCAACGTAACGGAGGAATCGCGGGCACTGGTGGAAGTCAACAGTGTCTCCACGGTACCCAGCGGAAGTCCGCATGCCGCTGCCAGCACCCGCGGCAGCACCAGCATCTCTGACAACGGTCGTGACGGGATCAGAATCGATTCCAGCGGTGGCCGCACCGATGTGCTGGTCACATCCACGGCTCCAGCCACCACAACCATCAGCGGCAACGGAACCAACGGCGGGGGTAACGGCATCCGCTGGAACGCCTCCGGTGACTCCGCCGGCACGGTCCGAGTCACGAGGACAGATATTCGCGGCAGCATCCGCGGGGCCAGCGAGGACACCAATAACGATGGCATCCTCTCGGCCGCTGAAGACCTGAACAACAATGCCGACATCGACATTGCCGATGGCGACGGGATCCAGGCCAACTTCTCCAACACCACCAACGCTCAGCTGATCGTCGGCAACGCAGGTGAAGGCAACCGAATCCAGAATAACCAGGACGACGGCATCGCCATCACCGCAACCGGAAGCCGACTGTTTAATCCCCCGGCCACCTTCATCAACGATGTCTCCCGACCAATCATCTCGATCACCGACAACCTGATCGGCGGCAACTTCAACGGAATCCCTGCCGGTAATGGCGGCGATGGTGTCAGCCTGAACGTCTTTGGTGGCACTGCAACAGGCACTCCGACGGCAGCCGTTGACTTCACGACTCCTGTGCTCTCACCCAACGGCGGAGTGACGCAGATCGGACCGATTCCATCGTTCACCATGACCAACAACACGGTCAGCAACAACGGAGACCGCGGTGTGAACCTGCTGCTCACCGGAGCAGCCGGGATCCGCGATCGCAGCACCGGTGTCTTCGACTTTGATCCCGTTCGCATCAATCTCGATCAGAACGTCATCGACGCCAACGGCAGCGAAGGCGTTTTCTACCGGGCGGACGCAGACATGAATCAAAGCAAGTTTGTGTACCTCAACAATACGGGCTTCCCCGGCGACAACCGACAGGCTCCGTTCTGGGATCCGGGTCAGTTGCAGTTCACCTTCCTCAACTTCGGGAGCGTCAACGGCAACACGATGTACATGGAGCCCTACCTGAATCTGGAATCGGTTCAGAACAGTCTGTTCAGGGCTACAGGCAACACCGTTCGCAACAACGGGCGTGGTGGTGTCACGGGTGAAGGGATCCGCATCGAAGTCGGTACCGGCTCTTATGTCGCCGCCGACCTCCGTAACAATACCCTTGGCGGTAACCTTGAAGCCGACTTCGCCAGCTCTTCCTTCCTCTCAGCCGGTAATACCTTTGACTCCGCTGACACATCCGGTGTCAACACCTTCGACTACATCTATCTGGACGACATCGCTCAGATGGACCTGCGATTCCAGAACAACACCGGCAACCAGATTGCTCCTTCGGATGTCGGAGCGATCTACACAAACAACGATACCCTCAAGGCCTCTGTGCTGGGGCCGCTCGGCGTCCTGCAGCGTGATGCGTCCTTCTTCCAGGTCGACAACGGTCCGAACCTGAACAGCCCGAACAACATCTTCAACAACTTCGGAGCCACTCAGAACATTCAGAGTGCCTTCACAACCGGCAATTACAACCTTCGCGGTGCTGCTGATCCGGCCTGGCCGAATCCCGGCTTCACCCCGTTCCTCCCGTAATTGCCGGGAACACATTCTGATCTCCTGACTCGCACAGGGGCTGTTCGGTTCTGCCGAACAGCCCCTGCTGCATTGCCGGAACGTCCGACGGACATCCAGTCCGTCGCATTTTATGATTGCTCAGACCTTTCCAGGTTCAGGCACACGGAATCCATCGCGGTTGGGGTCCTTCAGCAGTGCATTGGCCTGTTCGGCGAATTCACCGGTGTGGCGTTCGGTTTCGGGGTCAAAGGTGAGCCATGGGCCGACGACATATTCCGCGCCGTCTTCGGGCACTCCGCAGCCATCACGAGTGATTTCGTGGAGCTTCAGAAAATGCTCGGCTGCATCCCGATTGTCGCCGAAGCGGCCGGCTTTGGTATTGAAGGGGACTTTTTCTCCGAGTCTCCAGGAGTTGTTCATGAGGTGTCCGAGAACGCAGCCGTAGTGGGCATCGTAGACATTGCCGTTGGCGAGCTCCGGCCGGCCCTCGCGACAGGCCTGAATGAAGGCAGCCCAGTTCCCGCCGGGAGTGACCTTGCCGGCAGGCAGCTTGAGCTTCTCGCCTTCCGTACTGCCGGCAGGGTAGTACAGCCCGCGAAGGATCTTTCCTCCATCCTCGAAGTAGTACTCGTTTTCAACCTGCGTCTGGTAGCCTTTGTAGCCGATGTTTCTGACGTTGAAGAACACCTGCTGTCCGTTCGGGTATTCGGCCAGACCCATCATGGTGTTTGGAGTTTCGCCCTGGTCATTCCAGAGGAATCGGCCACCGATCGCCATGACGCGAGTGGGGTGAGTGAGGTCGGTGTTGAGTGCCCAGCGGGCGATATCCAGCTGGTGAGTTCCCTGGTTGTTCAGGTCACCATTGCCGGATTTCCAGAACCAGTGCCAGTTGTAATGGACGTAGTTGCCGTGGAATTCGTCGATCACAGCGGGGCCGCGCCAGAGGTTCCAGTCAAGATTGGCGGGTGGGGCGGAGATGGGTTTCTGTCCGATGCTGCCACGCACCTTGCAGCAGTACCCGTAGGAAACCTTCAGCTTGCCGAATTTGCCTGCCTGAATGGCTTCGTGGAGCCCGGCGATTTCAGCGTTGCTGCGGTTCTGAGTTCCGTGCTGAATGACCACGCCGTATTTCTTCTGGGCTTCCACGCAGATGCGGCCTTCTGCCACATCATGACTCATCGGCTTTTCCACATACACGTGCTTACCAGCCTGCGCGGCCCAGATCGTCATCAGCGAATGCCAGTGGTTCGGCGTGGCGACAGAGATGGCATCAAGGGTCCTGTCTTCCAGAGCTTCGCGGACATCGGCCACACCTTTGGCACGAAAGTTGTCTCCCAGCTTTGCCTGCAGGGAATTCATCGCATTGGCCAGGACTTTCTGGTCGGGATCGATGACCCACGCCAGCTCCACGTTGGGTTGATCGAGCCACCCGCTCAGATGACTCTGCCCGCGTCCATTCAGTCCTGCCACAGCGATACGCAGTTTGTCATTGGCTCCGCGAATTCTTCCGGAGGCGCGGGTTCCCATGAGCAGCAGAGAGCCTGCACCGGTGCCGGCTTTCAGAAAGTTTCTGCGATTTGCTCCACCCATCTCAGCAGCTCCCAAACAAGTCATGTGGAAAAATTCGATTTGACTGCGATCACCGCAGACGTGCAGCGGAAGTTTGGCAACTGCCAGGGCATTCGACAACTCAACACCGCTGGAACGGACACCCCGCCGACCGTCGAATGGCGTGAAGGGTGCTCGTATTCATGTTTCCGACGTCACACTGGGCCATTGCCACGTGACAACGCGTCGCCAACTGCTGCCCTCGGAGGGACCGAAGAGAGGACACCGCAGGAGCCATCAAAAAATGGGCGTGCAGTGGATGTCAATCCCCCGGTAACGGTGCGTGTCCGCGCCGCCAATTCCGCATCAGGAACGCACCAGGGCCGCACCGGCCGATTGACATCGGCCGCACGCCACACAGCGTTGTTTTTTCACTCCGGCCGGCAGCGGGATGTCAACTGGGAGGCGGAACTGAAACATCCCAGTGTGCCCGTGTTCGCGCCGTTTCGTCTTCCCAGCTTCGCCCTCCCGATTGTTCGCCAGGCATAAAACGAGCCGCGACCGTGAGAGAGGC
>JBJTOM010000121.1:0-24178 GCA_046074585.1 Planctomycetota bacterium
TCGGGTTTTGATACGGCGGTGTACGGGGAAGATCTGACGCTGACCACTCGGAGCGGTCAGCGGGCATCCGGAGCGATGGCTTTTCGGCTGGAGTCGGCAGCAGCCCCGGAATTTGAAATTCAGGATTCGGCGGAGTCAGGATCGAGCGATCACCCGCTGCTGCGCCGTGCACTGGCGCGGCTCTATCCGGGTGATCCGGGAGAAGCGACGACAGCCAGTCTGCAATCCCCGAACGACGTGTTTTCGCCACCCGTGCAGCAGCTCCCGAATCCCGGTTCAGCTGCGGGATCGCGGCGGGTGCAGATTCGGCCACGTTCCGGAACAGCACTTCGTGTGGAATCCTCGACGACGCCAGACACGGTACCGGAGGAGCGAGTGACGGTGGTGACTGGCGGGGTGAACGTGCTGGTCGACGGTCTTGACGCTCCGGTCGGAGGCACTGGTCTGTCCCCGGGTCTTGTGGATCTTTCGGCTGACCGGGTGGTGATCTGGACTCAGGGGGGGGAATCGGATGCGCTGGAGGCGGGCAGTACAGTGGTTCAGCCGGCCGACGCGCGGTTTCAGGTGTACCTGGAAGGCAACATTGTGATTCGTCAGGGGCAGAATTCGATTCAGGCGACGCATGGATTCTTTGATGCGGCGGGGAATCGAGCATTGCTGCTGAACGCGGAGTTGCGGGCTTTTGTTCCTGCCACGGGCGGCGATTTTCGGATTCGTGGTGAGCGGATGCGGCAGCTCAGCCGCGATCGCTTTCACGTGCAGAACGCGTGGGCGACGACCAGTCCCTATGGCAAGCCCGGTTATCGACTGCAGGCCAGTGATGTGTTTGTGGAACAGGGGCCATCGATGTTTACCGGCATCGATCCGCTTTCCGGCCAGCAGGTTTTGGGAAATGCCACGTGGATTACCAGTCTCAACAACCGACTGATCCTTGGTGATACTCCTGTGCTGTATCTGCCGAAGGTCAGTGGTCCGGCTGAAGATCCGGGCATTCCGATTCGCAGTGTGACGTTGAGTCAGGATCGCATTTTCGGATTGCAGGTGAACACGGTCTGGGACCTGCGAAAACTGCTGGGTCTGCCGCGTCAGCCCGGGCAGCGCTGGGATTTGCTGGCTGACTATCGCAGCGAGCGCGGGCCCGGTGCGGGCATTCGGGGTGAATACCGGGGCGACAGCCCCCAGGGTCGCTGGCAGGGCGGTGGCACACTGTATTATCAGTATGACGGTGGGCAGGACAATCTTGGGCTTGACCGGCGAAGGCTGGAGCCTGAAAGCAGCAGCCGCGGTGAAGCGATCTGGCGACATCGACAGGAGCTGTCCGGGGATGCGCTGGTATTCGGTGAAATCGGTTTTCTTTCAGACCGAAACTATCTGGAACAGTTTCACGAGAACCGCTTTGATTCTGAAAAGGACGTGGAGACGGTTCTGGGTGTGCGGAAGGACCGCGAAGCCTGGTCAGGAATGCTCTGGGGCCGCGGTGATCTGAGTGGTTTTGAGGCGAATACCCAGTGGCTGCCGCGCGGTGATCTTTCCACGTTTTCACAGCCGTTGTTTGGTGGCCTGGTGTACTGGAACCAGCACTCCAGCGTGGGGTATGCAGACCTGCAGCCGCTGCAGGCTCCGGCGGATCCGCTGGATTTGCTGACCCCCGCCGGGCTCCCGTACATCACCAACGCCTCCGGCACTGTGGCGATGAGTCGTCACGAGTTGGCGGCGCCGGTGAATGCGGGCCCGATTACGCTTGAACCGTTCGTGGGTGGCGAAGCGGCATTCTGGGAGCAGGGTTTCACGGACGCATCCATGGACCGCTGGGTGGCCAGTGCCGGAATGCGTGCCCGAATGACGGCCACGAAGCTGTTCCCGTTTGCCCGCAGTGCCATTCTGGGGGTGAATGGGCTGGCGCATCGTCACGACACCATGCTGGAATACTCGTGGACTGATTCGTCGCGGAGCCTCAACGACATTCCTCAGTACAACGAAATCGATGAGAATTCACAGGAACGTTTTCGCTCCCGCTATACACTTCCATCACAGATTTTTCCCGGTGCCATCCCGGCACAGTTCAATCCCCGCAATTATGCGCTGCGCAGCGGTGCAGCGCTCTGGACCACCGCTCCATGGCACGAAGTCGCAGACAATCTGCAGGCTCTGCGGGTCAGCTTTCGCGACCGACTGCAAACCAAGGCCGGCCCTGTCGATAATCCGCGGATTCGTGACTGGATGGTGTGGGACTACGGAGCGACCTTCTTCCCGCAATCCGATCGTGATAACTTCGGCGAAGATTTTGGTCTGTTCTTCAGCCATTATCGCTGGAACTTCAGCGATCGCACCAGTCTGCTCACAGATGCTTCGTTCGATATCTTTGACGATGCCGGAAGCACGTGGAGCGTTGGTGTGCTGACACAGCGAAGCCTGCGCGGCAGCCTGTATGCCGGTGTCCGCGAAGTCAACGCCGGACGGTTCCTGAAAAGTCAGATGCTGGTCAGCAGCTACAGCTATCAGATGAGCCCCAAGTGGATCTCAACAGCCTCCTTTGCCTATGACCTTGCTGAAAGCCAGGCTCGCGGCACCTCACTCACCATGTCACGCGTCGGACTCGACTGGATCCTGCATTTCGGTTTCGGAATTGATGTGAGCAAGGACAACGTGGGCGTCGGTGTGTCCCTGGAACCCCGCTTCGGACCTCCTTCACCCACCAATCTCTCGTGGCTGCTTGGAATCCAGTAAACCGCCTCGTCGGGTGACGCCATGCCGAAACGCAGCCGGCGGCTTCTGGCTCGTTGTTCCACAAAAAAACGGACTTCAGGCAGTCGGTGAAATCTGCGAACCTCCGGTCGTGAGTGCTGAGCCTCACTTTTCTTCCATGGAGGGGGCAGATATGAGTACAAATGGAGTGGCAGTGTGGGTGGAATTGGAACTGTCAACACTCGATCTCCGACATGGTGCTCGTGAGTCGAGACTCAAACGCATGCTCAGTACCGGCAGTGGCAATGATCATTGTCCTGGCGCACATTATCAGGAGGATCCGCATGCCTCACGATATCGCGCCAGCGGGCGACGGCCAGAGATCCTGACCGGGGGATTGACATCCCCCGCACGCCTTTGCCGACCCTCGGGAACACTCGCGAAAACCGGTTTCATAACCCGCAGAAAACTTTTGTGGAACCTCATTGAATCGGAGAAGGAAGCGGATTTGTGCGAGCCGCTGCGTCGCGACAGCGAACCCATTCCGGCCGTGGTCATCGAGTCAGTCGCGGATGTGAGGAAGTGAGATCCGGAACAGGAGGAACGACATGTCAACCCGCCTTTGGCGGCAACGCGAGGACTGGAAAGACACGGGCTTCAGGTCACCTGACGGCCGTTCTCTGTGGTTCCTGACTGCAATCCAACACGGGGCCCGCACGGCGTCCTGTCTGTCCTTGCTGGTCTGCGCGGACAGATACAGCCAGATGAAGCAACTGCGTCGCTCCCGCACAGTCGTGACAAACGCACACCACGCCAGTCTCATTGGGAGCAGCGTCGCGGTTCAGAGTGTTACAGAGATGTCAGAAAGTGCAGAGTGGCATTCAAAAACGGAGTTCCCGGATCTGCCGTGGAGTCGGATCAGCGAAAGCGATCGGTCGATTCGCACCATGATCGTGGATTCGCAGGACTGCAGGGGTTTTCAGAACGGACTTAAGAACAGGTCATTCCAGAGGACGAAGGAGAAGAGTGAGAGGAGGAACAGGAGTCCTGCGGCATGAGCCCAGCCAACGACGCGGACGCTGGGTTTGCGGCGAGTAATTCCTTCCCAGATCAGGAAGACCATGTGTCCGCCATCGAGGATGGGGATGGGGAGAAAGTTAAGGATGGCGAGGTTGATGCTGAGGAATCCGAGGAAGTTGATGAGCTGAAAAATGCCGCGTTCTGCGAGTCGATAGCTGACTCGGGCGATGGCGACGGGGCCACTGAGTGATTTGGGGGCGACTTCACGGCGAATGAGTTGTCGCAGGCTGAGATAGATATTGGAGATATTGCGGCGAGTGCGGGCGTATCCCAGATGCAGGGCTTCGCCGATGCTTTCAGCCTTGCGCAGGTCTTCAAGCGATGCCCAGGTGCTGGGATGGAATCCGCGAATCCAGAGAAACCAGTTTTTTTCCAGTTCGGATGCTTCGAGTGTGGCGGAGCCTTTTTCGCCTTCCGGAGTTTCGAAGTGCAGCACGACTCGGCGCTGGGGTACGCGCTGAATTCTTTCAAAGGCCCAGGCCCAGTTGATGTCGGCGGCGGTCCCGAGCCGGTTCTCTTCGTTGTTGTCGAGTTCGGCGAGATTGACTTTGACCGGGCGTTCGTCATCTCCCAGGGCGTCCGGTTTTCCCTTGCCGGGATCGGCGTGCAGGAGTTCGATGCCAATGATGCGAGTTGCGGGCTTGAGGGCGCCATGCCGTTCGGCTTCAGAGCCTGGCAGAATGCGGGCGATGCGAGTCTGCACCTGATAGCCAGCGCCGATTGCTGGAATGGTCAGCGGAGACGTCTGGTCGTCCGGACTTTCGCTCCAGCCGGGCAGACCGGAGGGAACGAGCGTCAGTTCGGCTGTTGAAGGTCCGTCACTGCTCTTGCGGCCGACGACGACGCGGACGGACTGACCGGCTTTCTGAGCGAAGTAGACGGGGAGGAACAGCGGGTCGATATCCTGGCCAGGGACCAGCCCATCGACGGACTGGATGGTATCGCCGACTTTCAGGCCGGCTTTGGCGGCCACGGAGTCACTGCGAATGCTGCGAACCGGGCCCATGGCCATCCAGAAGCCGAGGGAGCGGACGTTTTGGGAGGGGATTCGAATTTCGATGGTTTCCGGCTTTGCCGCAGCGTCCTGCTGATGATTCGCTGCAGACCGTTCAACGAGACAGGTGACTTCGCGGTCGGCGTACAGGGCGAGAGCATGTCGGAGATCGGGGAGCAGTCTGGTGGGGACAACGGGTTCGGTGGGGACGGTGGCAGGGGCCGGTGCGGGATCCGCCGGGGCCGCGTTGTCGGCCGCGTCTGTGGCGGGCGATTCGGTGTTTGGCGTGGCTTTGGGGGATGGGCGGATGCCGACAATGTTGTCTCCCGGCTGAAACGGCTCGGACGCGCGTTCACTGGGAAGTCCGGCGTCGGTGATGAGTTCCGGGTTTTCGATATCCCGGTTCATCCGTGTGGTGAGTGCCGGGAGGATTCCAATGGTTCTTCCCAGGCTGCTGCGCATGGGGGAGATGGTAAGAGTCTCGCTGGTTCCGTCAGCCCGCTGCACACCAACCCGCAGTTCATCGCTGGAGAGCACGATGGCTTCCTGAATATCGATGAAGGTTCGCACGCGATCGCCGTTGACTTCCTGAATGGTGTCTCCGGGGCGAATGCCGGCATTCCAGGCCGGGAAGCCGTTGTAAACGGCGCCGACCACAGGGGCGGGTTCCTGAAGTCCGGCGGAGTAGGCGATGACAAAGAAGAGGAAGCCGGTGATCACGTTCATAATGACACCTGCGGAGATGATGGCCATTCTCTGCAGGACGGATTTGGAGGAATAGGCGCGCGGATTTTCGGCGATTTCCGAACTGGTCATCTGGTTCGGGTCCATATCGTCCTGACCGAGCATTTTGACGTAGCCACCGAGCGGCAGGAGTGACAGTGCGTACTCGGTTTCGCCCTTTTGCCGGCTCCAGAGAATTGGTCCGATTCCGATGCTGAAGCGTTCCACGTGCACATTGCACCATTTGGCAACAGCAAAGTGGCCCAGTTCATGGAAGAAGACAACCAGTCCCAGTCCGAAGGCGACGGAGAGGACGTTTTCGATCATGCCGAGTGCGGCGGAGAGACCGCCTGCCGCCAGCGGCATTGAATTCAGGATTTCCACCGCAACGCTTCCTCCCGCGCTCTGCGATCCGCTGCAAGCAGTTGCGGAAGCGATGGCAGAGCATCAAATTGATGGTGATGCAGAATATCACGGACACAGTCTGTAATCATGGTAAATTTCAGGGTGCCTGCGAGAAATCGTTCGACGGCCACTTCGTTGGCGGCGTTGAGCACAGCTCCGCAGGTTCCGCCACCGCGAGCGGCTTCGAAGCCAAGCTGCAGTGCGGGGAATGTTTCAACGTCGGGTGGCAGCAGTTCCAGAGCCTGCGGACGTGTCCAGTCCGTGCGACGGGCAGGGCCCGGGAGTCGATCGGGATACAGCAGCGCGTACTGGATTGGCAGCCGCATGTCAGGGGGCGACATCTGGGCGACCACGGAGCCGTCGTGGAACTCGACCAGCGAATGAATCACAGACTGCGGATGAATCACGACTGCCAGTCGATCTGCGGGAAGGCCAAACAGCCATCGCGCTTCAATGATTTCCAGGGCTTTGTTCATCATGGTGGCAGAGTCGATGGTGATTTTGGGGCCCATCTGCCATGTGGGGTGCCGAAGAGCGAGGTCCGGAGTGACGTCGTGGAGCTGGCTGCGAGTCCAGCCGCGAAATGGCCCGCCACTGGCTGTGAGCACCAGCCGCTCGACATGGTCACGCTGACCGCTCTGCAAACACTGGAAGATCGCACTGTGTTCGCTGTCCACCGGAATCACGAGGGCCCCGGTTTCCGCCGCCCGCTGCATAATGAGCGGTCCGGCAACCACCAGTGATTCCTTGTTGGCCAGCGCCACGCGTTTGCCCGAATCCACAGCGGCCCAGGTCGCAGGCAACCCCGCCGCTCCCACCATCGCACAGACAACGGTGGAAATCTCCGGGGAACGGATCAGAGCCTCCAGACTGTCCAGTCCCCGGTGCCAGACCGTGCTGCGACCCATGGCTGGTGCGGCGGAAGGAGCGGGCACATCGGCGGTGGCACAGCCAAGCACGGCCCAGTCCGGCTGAAACTCAGACACCTGACGACACAATCGCTCCACGCTGCGATGCGCAGCCATCCCCCGGATTCGCAGGCGGTCGGAATGCTGCCGAACAACGTCGAGGCAGCTGGTTCCAATCGATCCGGTGGAACCCAGAACGGCGATGGTGGAAAACCGGGACAAAGTGAAAAACTTCCGGGCGAATGAGACGGCTGAAGACGGCTTTGGCAGGTTGAGCGACCGCGTGCAGGGCAGGTGGCCGGACCTCCGAAGTCATATTCTATGCTGAAATCATGTGTTTGGGAAAGTGCGGGGACCACGGCGACACGTTGAGAACGCGGGGCTGCCGTCCGGAAGCTGCCGGAATCGTCCATTCCACCCACGGAGCGCGTCCCATGCACGCCGAATTCGCTTGCCAGGTCGCAGTTTTTTCCGAAAATCGCCACCCGCAAGCCTCCGCAGCACCTTCGCCTCCTTTGTCGCAGAAACTCACCCAGCATGTGGCCATTCTTCAACCTCCGGCAATTTCTGCCGCTGCTTCCCCTGATTCTGGCGGCGTGCGACCTTGTGGTCCACAGCACAGTGCTGGCCGCACCGCCCGTCAGGCGCTCCATCCCTCAGGCCCCCCGCCCAAACGTTGTCATCATCTTCATGGATGACATGGGCTATGCCGACATTGGACCCTTTGGCGGTGACCGGTCGCTCACGCCCCAGCTCAACCAGCTGGCTGAGTCCGGTCGACGCTTCACCGATTTTTACGTCTCCCAGGCTGTCTGCTCCGCGTCCCGCGCCAGCCTGATGACTGGCTGTTATAACGTACGGATCGGCATTCAGGGGGCACTCGGACCCAAAGCCCGCAACGGCCTGAATCCCTCGGAAACCACCCTCGCTGAACTCTGCCGCAGCCAGGGATACGCCACGGCCTGCTTCGGCAAATGGCACCTCGGCCACCAACACCCGTTCCTCCCGCTCCAGCAGGGCTTCGATCACTACTACGGAATCCCGTACAGCAATGACATGTGGCCCTTCCACCCGGAAGTGCTCAACCTGCCCATGGAAGAGCGTCTGAAAACCTGGCCGCAGCTTCCTCTGTACGAAGACAACCGCGTCATTGATCCGGAAGTCACCGCTGACGACCAGACCCGGCTGACACGCGAATACACCGAGCGCGCCTGCGCGTTTATCGAAGCCAGTCGAAACCGGCCCTTCTTCCTTTACCTGCCCCACACAATGGTGCACGTGCCCCTCTTCGCCGGAAAGGAATTTCAGGGCAGCACCGGAAAGGGCACGTTCGCAGACGTCGTAGCCGAAATTGACTGGTCCGTCGGACGCATTGTCTCCACTCTCCGGACACTGAACCTCGAACACAACACACTGCTGGTCTTCACGTCCGACAACGGTCCATGGCTCAGCTACGGCAACCATGCCGGTTCCGCGTTGCCGCTGCGTGAGGGCAAAGGCACCATGTTTGACGGGGGCTGTCGCGTTCCCTGCCTGATGAAGTGGCCCGCTGCCATTCCCGCCGGCAGTGTCTGCAGCGAACCGGCGATGACCATTGATCTGCTGCCCACCATCGCCCAGCTCGTCGGTGCACCGCTCCCGCAGCTGCCCATCGATGGCCTCAGCATTGTTCCGCTGATGAGCGGCGAAAGTCAGAAATCGCCGCACGAAGCCCTGTACTTCTACTGGGGCCCCGAACTTCAGGCGGTTCGCAGCGAACAATGGAAGCTGCACTTCCCGCATGCCTATCGAACTCTGGACGGAAAACGTGGCGGCCAGGATGGAATGCCAGCCCGTTACGACAACGCCCGCATCGAACTGTCACTCTTCGACCTTGCCAGCGATCCAGGCGAATCCCGTAATGTGGCAGCCGATCACCCGGAAGTCGTGCAACGCCTCCAGAACCTCGCGGAAAAAGCCCGCGAAGAACTGGGAGACACCGGCCGCAAGGGGCGCGGACAGCGCCCCAGCGGGCTCTGAGGCTGAAGAGCTGACTTTCCGGGTTCACGTTGAATACGGTGCGAGGATCGGGAAAAGTGAGTTTGGTGTTTTAAGGAACGTGATCATCCCAGCGCGATGGAAGCGCTGTCATCCACACACAAATCATCAGAAGTCCGCGATGACCGCCGGACGAACCACGACAACGCAGCGTCTGGACCGGCTCGATCCAGCTTGTTCCCGTGAAGCCCGATGGAAATCCTGTGACCGGTATTGCTCGTTCGCGCCATGACGGCTGGATTGTTGCGATGAAACCCGTCGAGCCTGCTTCGGTGTATCCGCTGACAGGCTACAGCAGCGATCTGATCATCGCTCCGTCTTCTGCGGGACTGATCACCTGGCTCGATCGCTCCTCATCACACAATCTGACAGCCGATTCGCCTGTCGCGGCAATTGAAAGACGGAATCGCCACAGGTCATCCACTCTTTACGCCGACTGCCGGCGTGAGAGGTTTGATCACGGACCTCCCTTTTGTAGTGACGGCCAACGATCAGGTTACTTTGCATGCTGCCGGACTTGAGCTCCGGCCTGTCAGGCCGATTACTGATTTTGAATCAACCAAAACACAGTGAGAAGCCGCCCTTCAACCGGGAACGCGGTGGTCCGGAAAACCGATGTTTCGTGATGCACCGCAACACAAAATCACTTTGACGGTCGCTGAGTCGCGTGATGAACTGTCCTCCATTCGCGTTCTGGTGGAAGACAATGACGTGCGGACTCGCTGTCGCGTTCTTGAGGGAACCCTGAATCGGTCCGATGCACTTGTCGACAGCTTTGCTCTGTCATTAGCCGGAAGTCGGCCCGCCACTCAGCCTATTCACCGCGGGTCTGCCTCGGGTGGCGAACTTTTCGGTGTTCGTCCGGATCCGATTCTCTTTCGACTGTCGCCGGACGGCAACACGGTCATCGGCCGGACAGACTCCGGCGAACGAATGGAACTGACAAGGGATTCTCAAACATTCCCGGTTTCGCTCGAAAAGGCATCTGTCGCAGCCTGGTGGCGTGAAAAGATTGTCAAAGGCACGAAGTGGCGTGGTTCGCTGTGCAACAGCAGGGTCCGGCAGAAAACAGACGTCGAACTGCAGATCACTTCAGACGTCGATGAAATGGGGAATCTGTCGGCCAGCATGAGGATTCCCAAAGGTCCCAAAGGACGAATCGACTTCAAAGGCGTTCTGCGCCTTGAAGATCCTCAGAACTCCAACGCCTTCGCACTCGATCCTGTAAAACTCACTCCGGGTGTCGACAGTCCCAGCCCCGTTTTTGGACGGTCCACCAATATTCACGTCCTTCTCAGATTCGCAACCCCCGATAAAGCGCTGATTGGCTGCGCAGGAGACGGAAATTCGCCCTACGAAGAAGTGCTGGAACTGGTACGAGTCGTTCCGGATGCTCCTGACCTCAATAATCCTGATGCCGGCAAAAAAACCAACGACAAGTGAGGTCGCTGCTCCTGTGACGTTGCGTGTTCGCGGCTGACAGCAGAGCCGTCACACTTCATGGGTGGCACACTGGCATACCGTGCGCTTCGCCGTGTTCTGCTCCTTGACCAGTTCTTCCCTGAGAAGGGACAGTTATCATGCCCATCACGGTGCAATGCCCCTGGTGCAATCGCCAATTGTGAACCCGCGATGAAATGGCAGGCAGACGCCTCAAATGCCCGAACTGTCACCTGCCAATCGCCGTCCCGGAGCCGTCCGTGACGGCCCAGAGTCAGCCGGAAGATGCAGGTGCTGCAGCTGTGCCCGCCGCGAGACGTCGGCCAAAGCCGTCGGCATCGCAGGTTCACGCTGTGCCTCCGCCTTCAGGAGCTGTCCCTGACTCTGAATTCACGGCGCCTGTTACGCACCCCTGGACGAGCATCCCGCAGAGGCGAACAAATGAAGCGGTGCCCGTGGCACACGCGACATTTATCCCTGCAGAACCTGCGTCAGCCGGTCGTCAGCTCTCCGGGCGCAAGGAATCTTTGATTATTCGAGCGTTGGGCTATTTGATTGATCCTCTTCCCAAGTTTCTCATTATGCCCATTTTCTGATCCCGATCCTGGGACAAATTGTGGCGGGAGCAATTCTCTGCGCGTACTGGCTGTTACGGGATATGAACGGAGCAAGCCTCGGGAAACACGCACTCGGTTGCCGAGTCGCCGCTAATCCCGGAGGTCAGGAGGCAATGCAAAAGAATCGCATTCTCAGAAACCTGCCTCTGGCATTGATTCCACTGACGATCATCGCGCCGTATCGGTGCCATGCACCTGTGGGCCACAACCCGGGAGCTCGCTCTCCCGAGTCGGGACGTGTCTTTTGCAGGGATTACAGAGAACGTCAACGACGCCTGGGGAATGATTCAGCGCGGACGCGGTGTTTCAGCGACGTTGCACCCCGACCCCACACCCCTGGCAGGGGAGATGGGTGGCATTCGTGACGCGGGCCGGCTTCAATTTCCGATCAGGAGACTGTATTCTGATGACTCAGCGGCGAAGCGTTTGGGGATCACGAGGCAAGTGGAGTCAGACCGTGCATCAGGCAGGCTTCAAGGTGTCCGATAAACCCGGTTGGGGACTGAAGACGGGCAGCTTCCGTGCGGCACTGCTGCTGCTGCTCTTTTGCGGGAGCGTTCTGCCGGCCGCAGAACTTCCATGGATCATCGTCAACAGGGCCGGTACGGGATTCGAGGAGGCGGGAACGGGACGCGTCTTTGATGCTTCCGGCTTCAATTACGATCACGACCGCTCCGGCAGACTCCTCGAAGACTACTGGCACACGGAATGGACAACAATTGTCGAGGACTTTCGCGAGATGCGGGATCTGGGTGCACGCGTGGTGCGTATACACCTGCAGTTCGGGCGTTTCATGGAGTCCCCCGAGATCGCTCGCGACAGCGAACTCCAGCAGCTCCGGAAGCTTCTCGAACTGGCCCGGGAGACCGGTTTATATCTCAACATCACCGGACTTGGCTGTTATCACAAGCCTGACGTTCCCGACTGGTACGACACCCTTGCTGAAGGCGATCGCTGGGCTGCGCAGCGGGTATTCTGGGAGTCGATTGCCCGGGTCTGCCACGAGTCCCCGGCTGTCTTCTGCTACGACCTGATGAATGAGCCGGTTGTCGGTGGTGAGCAGCCCGCAGCTGACTGGCTGGGACCGCCTTTTGCCGGCAAACACTTTGTGCAGTTCATCGCGCGATCCACACGGGGGCGGCAACGCACTGACGTGGCTGCAGCGTGGATCGCCCAGCTGGTCACAGCCATCCGCCAAACGGACTCACGTCACCTGATTACGGTGGGACTTGTGGACTGGAGTCTGGCGCGGCCCGGGCTGACCTCCGGGTTCGTACCTGCAGCCATCGCACCGCAGCTCGATTTCATCAGCGTTCATCACTATCCAGAGCCGGACAAACTGACCGCCACCACTGAACTGCTGCAGGGCTTTCAGACAGGGAAGCCCCTCGTCGTGGAAGAAACCTTTCCGTTGAAGTGTTCCCCGGAACAGCTTGAACACATCGCTCGCCGTGTCCCGAATATTTCTGGCTGGATCAGCTTCTACTGGGGCCGGCGGATTGATGAACACGAACCTCAGACGTCCATCGGCGATGCCATCACCACGGACTGGCTCAGCCGCTTTTCAGCATTTCTGAAGGACAGCCCGCTCGTGCGGATGATGGCTGGGCACTGGCTGCGACACCCCGACGGCAAGGCGGCCTTCGCAGTCGATCTGGCAGCATGGAACCAGCCGTCTCCCGGTCTCCCGATTGGCGTCTTCGATTCAGGAATAGGAGGCTTGACAGTGCTCGAAGCCATCCTGACTGCTGATCACTTCCGCAATGATTCCCTGCAACCGGGGTCTGATGGTCTGGCGGACTTCCGCAACGAACGGTTCATCTATCTTGGTGATCAGGCCAATATGCCTTACGGCAACTACTCTTCCGCCAAACGCTCGGATTTCCTCAGAGAGCTCATCCTCAAGGACGCCGCTTTTCTGCTTGGGCGCCGCCTTCACCCGACCGCCCCGGTGCCCGGTGAGACGCTGCAGCCACGCTTCGATAAGCCACCAGTCAAAGCCATCGTGATTGCCTGCAATACGGCCACCGCCTGGGGACTCGAAGACATCCGGCAACTCACCGAGACGCTGAAGCTCCCCGTCGTCGTGCTGGGCGTGGTCGATTCCGGATCAGCCGCGGTCGTTGAACAGACGCGATCTGATCAGCGACGCACCGTGGCCGTGCTTGCCACCGTCGGCACCTGCAGCAGCAACGCCTGGCCCCGCGCCATCGATCGCGACCTGGGGCTCGCTGGTCGCCCCCAGGCCGTCATCGTCCAGCAGGGTTCACGCGGAATCGCCGGCGCCATCGAAGGTGACCCCGCGTTCGTCTCGAAGGACGAACGCATGTCGACCTATGCCGGTCCGGCCGTGGGGCATACTGACGCACCCATCGACCCAAAACTCCTCCATGCCTACGGCTTCGATCCCGACGGACTCCGCGGACAACCTGATCAGCCACACTCACTCCAGCTGAATTCCGTCACCAACTACATCCGCTACGACGTGCTGACGCTCCTCGAGAACTACCGTCGCAGTGGCGGCCGCTCGCCAATTGATACTCTGGTGCTCGGCTGCACCCACTTTCCGCTTGTGCAGGAGCAAATCCTGGCGGAGTTTCAACGTATCCGGCAGCTCGAACAGGACGGCCAGCGTCCCTGGCAACCGCTCATCGCCAACCAGATTGACGTCGTCGATCCGGCCAGTCTGGTCGCACGGGATTTGTTTCGCCGCCTTGCCGAACACCAGATGTTCGCCGCCCCCCCGGCACTCGATCTGCCCGCTGCTGAACCGCACTTGTTCTATCTTTCTGTACCCAATCCCGCCTGCGCGACCACGGTACTCAACACCGCCGGAGCACTCGATACAACCTGGAAATACAGCCGACTCCCCGGACAGCTGCAGATCGAGGACACGATTGTGGTGCCGATGACGCAGCCGCTTTTGCCGGCGTCCGGTCTGGAACTCATCCGCAGGCACTTGCCGGAAGTCTCGCGGCGATTCGACGCGGGCAGATAAACAGGATCGGCGGACGTTCAACAGGCGCCGGATCTCCGGGACGCGGCACCACTCACAGCGCAAAAAGAAGCCCTTCGGCGGTGGGGGTGAGTGAGGTGGGGGGATGAACGGGAGAGGTACTGGGGATTGCTGAGGCGGCTGGGTCACCGGGGATCAGCGTTGTTCTCGATGTTCAACACCTCGCTCAGCCGCCGAAGGGCTACTGGGCAATAGAATCCGCAGCAGATCGCATGCCAATTCCCGATTTATCTTCCCATTGTGGATGAGGGGGTGGGGCGTTTCGGGAATTGTGACGAGAAAATGAATGAAACGGACATAAAAGGACGCGTTTTCCCACGTTTTTTTCGGCGCCGAAAGTCGTGGGCGCTTGCATCCGCAGCGCCGACGGCGTAGTGTTCAGGTGGTTTTCGGCGCCCAGCCAATCTTTCGGCGCCGAATTGACAGCGCCGAAGCTTGGGGGGTGAGGGCGTGTTTTTTCCACAATCGAGGACCAGCGACGCGGTCGAGCAGCGAGTGTTTTTGGGCACTTGTCTGACCTTGATTGTGGTGTATTGCGTGGTTGTGCTGTGGTATGTGGCGACGTTCCCGGACGTTGGCATTCGCTGCCTGCTACCAGAATCTTCACGGGCGGGATCCGGGATCGAGATTCGTCGTTACGAGGAGTTGGCTGGGGAGCACGGGTCTGCGGTTCCGGGTCCTGGGGACAGCCTGCTGAGCCTGAACGGTCAGCCGATCTCGACGTACTACGACTTTGCCCAGGCGTTGCAGGGGCTGCGATTTGCCAAGATTCCGCCAGGCGGTCAATTGGCACCGGGGTCGGACCCGAGTGCCCTGAAGGTGCCGCCTCTGGTCGAGATTTATTCGCGTGACCCGGCGGGGCAATCGCGACGGCTGGTTGAGATCATTTTCATCTCGGGGGGTGCTCCGTCTGGCCGTCCGGCGTTGCCTCAGCGGGCGTATCTGCCGGTGCGTCCGGTGCGGATGGCCGAGATTTCGATGACGATTGTGTGGTTTGGCTGTCAGCTGAGCATCCTGGCGCTGGCGATGTCGTCGTGGTGGTATCGTCCGTCGAGTCGGGTGACGTATGCATTCTGTCTGATGTGTTGTTTTTCGATGGGGGCGTTTGTGCCGGGTTTTCACTGGTGGATGCTGGTGGGCAACCCGCTGCTCAACGTGCCATTCATCATCAGTGCGGGTTTGTTGCCGGCATTGATTCTCGATTTCTTCCTCGTGTTTCCTCGGGAATCAGAACGTTTGCGGGACTGGCGTCGCTGGACTGCGGTGGCGGTGTACCTGCCGATGGGGCTGATGAGTCTGCTGATTGTGCTGACGTACTGGTCTGGCTGGGCGTTGAACGGTCGATCATCGGCGGGTGAATTGACGGTGCTGCAGAAGCTGGGGGCGATCTCGCAGCTGCTGTTTCGCGGAAGCATATCGATGCAGACGCCGGCCGCGGCCGCCAATGTGCTGCTGGCGGCGTTGCGGCATCAGGTGCAGGCAGCGATCGGGATTGCCTCGCTGTATTTTTCGGCGACTGTGTTTCGGCTGGGTCGCTGTCTGCTCAGCAGCAGCACTCCGCGTGAACGTCGGCAGGTGGTCGCGATTCTCTGCGCTGCGCTGCTGGCGACAGTCCCGATTGGTTACACGTTATTTCTGGCGTTCTTCCGCGAGGTGGACTTTGCCCTCGGCAGTGCTCAGCTGCCGATGTTCATTGCCAGCATGCTGTTCATGGCCGCGTATACTCATGGCATGCTCCGGGATCGGCTGATGCTGGCGGAAGACGTAGACGACCGGAGTCGGCGTTATGTGTCGATGTCACTGCTGGTTTCAGGCGGCATCGCTGTGGTTCTGGCGTGTGGCGGGGTGATGGCGCATCTCTGGAGTCTGCCATTGAATTCGTCCACCACCCAGCAGATCTCGCTGTTTCTGATTCTGCTGCTGGCGACAGGTCTGAGTCTCTGGGCGCGTGATCGGCTTCAGGCCGTTGTGGACCGGCGGTTTTTCAGCGAGAAGTATCAGCTGGACCGTGCCATGCAGGCGCTCAATCGGTCGGCGGCCTATCTCGCAGATCCCTCCGCCATGGCCGAACTGACGCTCAGAACCTGCGCCGACGTGATGGCCTCCTCCTGGTCGATGATGTTTGTGCGTGACGGTCATGGAACATTCCGGCTCATCGGCAGTCGCGGCGCCGTTCAGGCGCCCGCGCAGCTCCCTGCTGAACGGCTCCGCGAGATCCAGTCAGAATCTGCCGTCATTCCCCGTCTGCCATCGCTCAATCGGGATTCCATGGACGCAGCGCAGCAGCTGCTCCACAGCTATCGCGCAGAGCTGCTGTGCCGCCTGGTTGGCGACGACGGACTGCATGGTGTGATTCTGCTGGGGCGGCGTGAATCGGGGCTGGCGTATTCCGCGGAAGACTTTGCGTTTCTGCAGGCGATGGCTCAGATGAGCGTTCTGGCACTGCACAGCTCCCGCGCCAACCAGACCATGGCGCGACTCAACGCAGAACTCAAGTCGAAAATGGAAAACATCGCTGAGCAGCAGCGGCAGCTCGCAGCCCTCCGCGCCGAACTCACCATGCTCCAGCGCGATGCTGGTCAGCACCCCGTGCAGCAGGGAGATCAGCAGCTGGATCGCGAGGGCGTTCGAGGTGCCAGTCCGGCACTGCTCACCGTGCTGGATCAGGTTCGTAAGGTGGCCCGCAGTGACTCCACGGTGCTCATTCGCGGTGAAAGCGGCACCGGCAAGGAACTGCTCGCCCGCGTCATTCATCGCAACAGCGACCGCGCTGCGGAAAGTCTGATCTGCGTCAACTGCGCGGCCCTCTCACCCTCGCTTCTCGAAAGTGAACTTTTCGGCCACGTTCGTGGCGCCTTCACGGGTGCCCATGTGGACAAGCCAGGCCGTTTCCAGGCTGCCCATAATGGCACCCTCTTTCTCGATGAAATCGGTGACGTCCCTCTCGAAACCCAGGTGAAGCTGCTGCGAGTGCTCCAGGAACGACGATTTGAACCCGTCGGCAGCGACCGCACAGTGGAGGTCAATGTACGGCTTATCGCTGCCACCAATCGCAACCTCGAAGAACTCATCCGCAACGGACAATTCCGCGAAGATTTCTTCTATCGGCTGAATGTGGTTCCGCTGACACTCCCGCCTCTTCGCGAACGTCGCGAGGACCTCCCGGAACTCGTGTTCTACTTCCTGAGCCGTTCCGCCCGCAAGACGCACAAACAAATCCGCCAGATCGACCCCGCCGCCCTCGAATCGCTCCAGCTGCATGCGTGGCCAGGCAACATCCGTGAACTCGAAAATGTCATCGAACGCGCTGTCGTGCTTGCTGAGAGTGACATCATTACTCTCGATGACCTCCCACCGGAACTTCGTCAGCAGGCCGGTACCCCACAGACCCACCACTACCCGCTCACCCCTGCCGCCGTCACCAGCGAACTCCGCCCCGTGAAGAGCCTTGCACGCCGCGCGCGGGCCACCGGCGGCGGAGATTTCGAGACTCCAGGCCAGCCCGCAGCCCCTGAAATGTCACCCGCCGAAGAAGAACAACTGCTCCGCGATGCACTCGTCAAATCCGCCGGCAACAAAGCCGTCGCTGCCCGCAGCCTGAACCTTCCTCGAAGCACATTCTTCAGCAAATGCCGACGCTACGGAATCTCATAGCCCCGCTGATCCCCGTTCTTCCCAGTGGGGGGCGAGGGGAATGTCGGCCGCATTTCTGCTGTAATCAATACATTCGCTGCGACCATCTCTGCCGGGGCTTGATTTCCTCAGGTTTTCAATTGATCTCCCCGCCAGGCAGCGGGATTCTGGGTGGGATTGGGGAATCAGGAGTCCCCTTGTGTTGCCGGGTCGGGTCGCCGTGCGACCGTCAGCACCACACCATTCCCCCCTCTTTCCAAAGGCCGCCACCGTGGCCACTCCCCGAAATCGTCCTGCCCACCGCTGGCTGCGCGGATATGCACTGGACCCTGGCGTCAGCCTGGCCTCCCGCTCCTGGCGCTTCAACGAACTCACCCTGCAGCTGCGCTGGGAGGACCTTGAACTCCGTGACCCTGACACCGGTTCGGCCACTGTCCCTGCGGGCGAATACCTCGAGATCATCGATGTGGATCCGGCATCCGGAGTGGTCTACGAGCCGGTCGATCTGAATGACCCGGCACTGCTCGTTCAGGACGGTCTGGAGCCGAATGTTGGCAACCCGCAGTTTCACCAGCAGATGGTGTATGCGGTGATTATGACGACCATCGCCAATTTCGAAAAAGCTCTTGGTCGTCCGGTGATGTGGTCTGATCGGATCGTGTCAGACAAGTCACGGCGCAGAAAAATGAGCGATCCTGCTTCCGTCAAACGTGTTTTCGTCCGGCGACTGCGCGTCTATCCGCACGCCCTGCGGCAGAGCAATGCGTTTTATGACCCCGACCGTAAAGCGCTGCTCTTCGGCTATTTTCAGTCACGTCCTGCCAGTCCTCAGCTGCAACTTCCGGGGTCCACGGTTTTCACCTGTCTCAGCCACGACATCATCGCCCACGAAACCGCCCACGCGATCCTCGACGGGATCCACCGTCGCTACATTGATGCTACGCATCCCGATACGCTCGCCTTTCATGAAGCCTTTGCGGATCTTGTGGCCCTGCTTCAGCACTTCACGTTTCCTGACGTGCTTCGCAGTCAGATCGCGCGGACACGCGGCGATCTGCAGCAACAGAACCTGCTCGCGCAACTGGCGATGGAATTTGGCCAGGCCACAGGCAGTTACGGGAGTCTTCGGGAGGCTCTGGGAGGATTCGATGAACAGGGAAACTGGCACCCCGGCCAACCCGATCCCACTGCCTACGAAACGGAGCTCGCTCCGCACAGCCGCGGTGGATTGCTTGTGGCGGCCATCTTCGAGGCATTCCTCACGGTGTATCAGACGCGGGTGGAACGGATTCGCCGCATCGCCACAGGTGGTTCGGGCATTCTTCCCGCGGGAGCCATTCATCCGGATCTGGTGGACGAATTGTCAGCTGCCGCTGCGCGGACGGCCGGCGAAGTCCTGCGGATCTGCATCCGTGCCCTGGACTACTGCCCACCCATGGATCTGACGTTCGGGGACTTTCTGCGAGCGATCATCACGGCGGATCTGGATCACGTTTCCATCGACGACAAGGGTTACAGAGTGGCCTTTGTGGAAGCCTTCCGCCGGCGGGGCATCAGTGCCGAGGGCGTGCCCAGCATGGCCATCGAGGACCTCGCCCGCGAACGTCACCCGCTGGGTCCCAGAGACCGGGCCGCCACGACCATCGCAGACTTTCTGCGGGATTTTGCAGCCTCCGTCGGATCCCTCACCAGACGCGAAGACATCTTCACGGAAACTCAGAAGTTCATCCGGGATGACGACGGCAGGCGGGGCCTGCATCGGCTCATCGAACAGGCCATCGCCGGAAACATGTCCCCCGGATTCCAAAAGCTCACGGGCCTGATGTTTCCACCGGGCCGGGACAAATGCGAACGGCTGGGAATCGAATATGGATATCCGGCGAAGGAGCAGGCGCGGTGTGAAGTCGGCACGATCGCACTGGCTCGCCGCGCGGCTCCGGATGGCCGCATTCTCAATCACGTCATCGTCACGCTCGTCCAGAAACGCGGAGTGGCCTTTGTGGAACGCGACGGAGAATTCAGGGTCGACAAGAAAGGCTGGTTCGTGCCGCGTGACGATGACCACACATCACTGTCACACAGCAACACGATTCAATTCCTGGGCGGCTGTACCCTGATCTTTGATCTCGATGACCGCACACTCCTGTATGCCATCAGCAAACCGCTCAATGATGAAAAACGCATGCTGCGACAGTTCCGCTACACCTCCGGCCGCATCGGCTCCGCTCCTGCCATGTACTTCGGACCGGAAGCCCTGAAACAGGCAATCGGCCCCTTCGCCATGATGCACTCCCACGTCCACTCAGAAGGCAACCCCGATGCCCACTAAACCTGTGGTGGACGCCATTCGCGTTCGTATGTACCGCCAGGGCTTCGGAGACTGCTTTCTGCTGTCCTTCATGTCGCAGGGCGAAAAAGTCTACTCGCTGCTCATCGACTGTGGCATCAAGCTCAATACGTCACGCAAAGAGGTTCCGCCGGACCACATGCTGTCGGACCTGAGAACAGAACTCACACCGCCGGGTGCCAGTGCCCCCGCTCTCGATGCCCTCGTCGCCACCCACGAACACTGGGACCACATCGCCTTCTTTCACCCCAGTCGCCAGTGGTTTGACGACTTTCAGATCGGCAGTGTCTGGATGGGCTGGACCGAAGATCCGCAGGATCGCGAGGCCGTACAGATCAATTCACGGCTCAGAAGCGGCGTTCGTGCGCTCCAGGAAGCCTCCCGACGCCTGCAGCAGGCGACCCACAAAACAGGCAGGACACGGCAGTCAAAGCAGCAATCCGCAAAACTCGCGGCCAGACTCGCCTTTAACGACTCCATCGCAGATGTCGGCGAATTCTATGGACTCGCTCTGAAATCCGAGAGCGGAATCCACTACAACCCGAACGCCAAAATCAGCACGAACACCCAGGAAGCGATGGAACATCTCACGCGACTGGCACAGCGAAGCGGAGGTGGCGCGCGGTACCTGTCCCCCGGTACACTCGTGCCGTCACGTGATCTCCCGAAAGGCGTCCGCGTCTACGTCCTTGGCCCGCCCCGCAATACGCTCCTGAACAAATCCAACCCTTCCGGTGGAGCAAACAAGGAAACATACTTCGGGCCCGATGGCAATGGTCTTGCCGGATTTATGCAGGCACTCGACACCCATGCCGCCACCAGCGAAAAATCGGGTGATCCCTTCCGCCAGCGAGACGGAATTCCCATGGCGGCGATGGCACAGGATCCGTGGTATCGCAGAACGTACCTCAATCAGGACGAACAATACCGGACCATTGACGATGAATGGCTTAGCGCTGCTGCCCGGCTGGCCCTGCAGCTGGACGGCGCCGTCAACAACACCAGCCTGGTCATTGCCATCGAAATCATCAGAACCGGAAGCGTACTGCTCTTCCCCGGCGACGCGCAGGTCGGCAGCTGGCTCAGTTGGCACAAACACGAATGGACAGTGGGCTCCCGCAGCCGCGCCCGCAAAGTCACCGCCTCCGAACTGCTCAATCGCACCGTCCTTTACAAAGTCAGCCACCACGGCAGCCACAATGCCACACTCAAGGGGCAGGGGCTCGAAATGATGACCCATCCCGACCTTGTGGCCATGATTCCTGAACAGGAAGACAGCTACGCCGGCATTCTCGATCCGGAACTGCTGGACGCCCTGCACCGCCGCTGCCGCGGACGAGTCATCGTCTCCGCAGATCGCCATCACGACCCTGAGGATCTGCTGCAGAACAAGCCCCCGCAACTCTCGGCTGCTGAGTGGAAACGCTTTCTGCAGCAGCTCACGGTCAATCGGGTCTTCGTGGAATACACGGTCACATAGTCCCGTGCTCCGTCAGAACTCCTGTCGCCGGCGGACCGGGTTATTGATTTTCCAGTTGCCAGTGGACGGCGGAGCGGGTGAGTTCGCCGGCACTGCGAAGTCCCAGTTTGCGCTTGATGTTTTCGCGGTGAGTGTCGACGGTGTGCGTGCTGATGAACAGCTTCGCCGCGATGACTCCGCTGGAAAATCCCTCAGCAATCATGCGATAGACATCCAGTTCGCGGTCAGTAAGCCGTTCGACACCGCGGAGATCCTGATCTCCGTTGAGTGCCTGTGTCATGAGCCGCTGCGTGAGTATCGGGGTGCAGAAGCGTTTGCCTTTGAGCACTGTCCGAACAGCTTCGAGCAGTCGGTCGTCGGTTTCCTGTTTGTTGAGGTACCCGAGTGCTCCGGCTCGCAGTGCGCGTTCACCATAAATGGATTCGCGAAAACCGGAGATGACGAGCACTTTACAGGCAGAACTTCGTGCGCGAATCTGTCGTACCAGATCAAGGCCACTGCTGTCGCGAAGAGAGATATCGATGATGGCCAGATCCGGCAGTCCCTGTCGGAGCAGTTCCAGCGCTTCCGCTTCCGACGCTGCTTCACCAATGACCTTCAAATCCGATTCTGCAGCCAGTCTGGCCCTGAGTCCTGCGCGCATCAGTGGGTGGTCATCCACCAGCAGAACACTTGCGGTGCGTCCGATTCCCGAGTTCCAGTCAGCCATTTCGAGACTCCTGGGGCTCAACCCGACAGCGGACCACAGTTCCTCCGTCGGAACTACAGCCGATCTGCAGCAGTCCGCCGATGTGGCGAGCCCTGTATGCCATGTTTCTGAGACCGATTCCACCATCGCTGCCTCCATTGAACGGAGCAGGCGAACAGTCGTGATTTGCGTCCGCTATACCGCGTCCGTTATCGGCCACTTCCAGTTCCAGATGTTCAGTATCGCCCCGCAGTGAAACTCGCAGCTGATTCGCTCCACCGTGCCGAATGGCGTTGTTGACGGCTTCCTGCACAATTCGCAGCAGCTGCAGAGCGCGCTGGGAATTCAGATGTTCAAAGCCCGGCTGGCCTGGCTGCAGGCATTCAATTTCACAATGAACGCTGCGGGCGGTTTCAAGGGATTGTCGGAGTTCTTCGAGTCGCCCCGGAAGTTCGCCAGGATCGATTTCCGTGAGCAGGAGTCCGTGAGAGAGATCGCGGACGCTGCGGGATGCCGCGGCAAGGGCTCGACGAATGCCGCTGAGTGTTTCCAGCAACTGTGATGTTTCAGCGGGACTCAGACTGCAGGCTCCGTGATCAGAATCCGCTTCGAACAGATGCCCGTTGAATCCATTTTCCGAATGTCCGGGCCTGGGGCTGGCACTGGATTGACTTCGGCGATGAGCACGTTCAAGGATCTTCTGCAGTCCAGCGGCAAAAAGCGCGGCCGCGACCAGCTCCTGACCCACCGCGTCGTGGAGTTCCCTCGCAATCCGCTGCCGTTCAGCATCCACAGATTCAAGCATCTCAGCGAAATCACCCTCGCGACATTCAACAGCCTCTGATTCCATCTTCGTTTTTCCTTCGCTGGATGCTGTCCCGGGGCCGATGTGATCTGCAACACGCAGCCGGATCTTATGGCCACTCAATCCACCAACCTATCAGGACCTTCGCCATTCCTGCTTTGGCAGTCTTCCTGATGGCTGCGTCTGCCACGATTCGTAGGATCCCGGCAGCACGCAGTCGGAGTTTGTTCGGTCACATCAGCCTGGTTCATAAAGAACAGCTGAGGCTGAGCGACTCTCAGGTGCTTCCCTGCCCTGCTGCTGAAGTTCAGGCCGATCGTGCCGATTACGGCAGTGTGCTGCGTGCGTTCAACACGCCCCGGGAACTGGTCCCGAGGCAGGTTTCAGGTTTCCGAAAGGAGCACACTATGACGGCACTGCTGCCACGATTTACCCAGGCACTGACACCCTTCTTTTCCAGAGATCCCTTTGCCGGGATTCAGCAGGAGATGGATGAACTGTGGAGCCGATTTCGACTGGAATCCAACGGCGATTGGCAGGGAGCAGCAATCGCTCCTTCCGTGGACCTGTCAGAGACCGATGAGGCCATTCAGGTGCGCATGGATGTTCCCGGGATGAAGGCCAGTGAAATTCATGTGGAAGTCACCGGCAATACACTCCGCATCAGTGGCGAACATAAGGAGGAAAAGAAGGAGAAAGGCCGCACCTACCATCGCCTCGAACGCCGCATCGGCACGTTCTCTCGTGCACTGACGCTGCCCGCAGAGGTCATGGAACAAAAAGTCAGTGCGGAATGTCAGGACGGCGTACTGACCATTCAACTGCCCAAGTCTGAGGCAGCGCGGACGCAAACCGTCAAAGTCATCGCCAAATAAAATCCCCCTATCCCCCCTCTCTCCTCCCAGGGGAGAGGGGCCGGGGGTGAGGGGTCAGGTGTAAAGCCAAAGATCAAAGAAAACAGACTCTCAACTTTCTTCATTCTCCAGCGGTCTGCTTTCTTCGGTCCCGCCGAGGGCAGCAATTAGCCACGCCGAATTCTGCGCACCGGTGCCATGCACCCCCGGGCCCCAACCTGGGAGGGCGAGGCTGGGATGGTGAAACGGTGTTAAGAACACCGGAAGTCGTCTTTCGGACTCCACCCCACGTGACAAGGCGTGCAGGGGATCTCAATCCCCCGGTAGCACTGCTGAGCCGTCGGACGGCAAGTCCGCGGGCAACAGCACTGCCACGGCCTGCGCGGGACCCTCAGCGGACTGGGAACGCAACGAAAAGGACCCTGAAACTCACCCCTGTTCCGTCACGCGGGCCATCCATCGAATG
>JBJTOM010000122.1:0-22987 GCA_046074585.1 Planctomycetota bacterium
CCTCCTGCTTCCGGCCGTCCAGCAGGCCCGCGAAGCGGCTCGCCGCACGCAGTGCAAAAACAACCTCAAACAGCTCGGCATCGCCCTGCACAACTACCACGATACCTTCAACTGTTTTCCTCCCGGCCACATTCGTACGCAGTCCGCGATCCCGGCCAACAACACACTGACCGGCTGGCGTGGTTTCAGCGCCCATTCGATGCTTCTGCCCTACATCGAGCAGGCGAATCTGTACAACACGATCGACTTCAACACCTACTTTGATGCTCCGCAGAACACCGTGCCCCGTCGCACACGCATTCAGGCATTCCTCTGCCCTTCCGATGCACCGTTCACCACCGCTGAAACCGGTAACAACAGCTATCCGGGCAGCATGGGAACAAACCTGGGCCAGTACGTCAACGCGGCTTTCCGCAACGGGGTCTTCAACTTCGACGTCACGATTCGCATGCGGGACATCTACGACGGTACATCAAACACGGTGGCCTTCGGCGAACAACTCATGGGTGACAACAACGGTGCCGCCTACCGTCCGGGTGACGTGGTGCGTGGTATCGCATTTGCCGGCAATCTACAGCGTCCCACTCAGGCTGAACTCGACACCTATGGCGTTGCCTGCCAGGGCGGCATTGGCAACCACCACAGCCACGGCGGTCGTGAATGGGCCATCGGTATGCCCGCGCAGACGCTCTTCAACACCGTCGCTCAGCCAAACTGGCGCTACCCCACCTGCCAGACCTGCTCGGGCTGCGGCTGGATGGACTCTCAAGGCGTCTTCCCCGCCCGCAGTCGCCACACCGGTGGCGTGCAGATTTGTCTTGCTGACGGTGGTGTCCGCTTCGTTTCTGAGAACGTGGACCTGAATGTCTGGCAAAACGTTGGTTCCATCAATGGCAGCGAAGTCGTCGGAGATTACTAATGAAACCTTACGCTCTTTCAAGCCTGGTGCTGGCTGGATCTTTATTTGTTTCCGGATGTGGACCAGGGCAACTGCCCTCCGAAACCGTCGCACCGGTGGCTCCACCGGCGGCCAAAGCTCAGCTGATGGATGTCGCCAATTCCGGTGAACTGGGCAGCGCTGCCTCCGCCATCCGTGAATCGCTGGAAGCGCTGAAGGCGACTGATGCAGCAAAGGCAGACGAACTGCTCAATGAACTGACCGCTCTGGAAGGCCTTGGTGATCCCAATCAGATCAAGGCCAAGGCAAAAGCCATGGCTGACAAGCTGTAAGCCTGCTGAACACCCGTGCTTCAATCAAAAAGAAACGCGGAATCCAGTGACGGATTCCGCGTTTTTTTGTGGCCTCTGATCGCTGTCAATCAGCCGAGCAAATCCTTGACGCAGTCGCGTTCTTCCTGGAGTTCCGCGATGGTGGTATTGATCTTCTGTTGAGCGAATTCAGTGTGTGACTGTCCCTGGACGATGCTGACCTTGCGGCCATCACTGACGAGTGGGTAACCGACAATCAGCCCGGGTTCAATGCCATAGCTGCCATCGCTGCAGACAGCAGCACTGAAGCAGTTGCCAGGGGCCGTCGGGCGGATGATGCCCTTTACGGTATCCAGAAGTGCGTTTGCCGCGGATGCGGCACTGGAGGCACCGCGGGCTGCGATGACTGCGGCACCGCGTTTCTGTACGGTGCTGATAAAGTCGCCCTGCAGCCAGGCGTGGTCGGTAATCACTTCGGTCGCCGGACGACCGTTGATGCGGGCATGGTAGAAGTCGGGGTATTGCGTTGCGGAGTGATTGCCCCAGATACCGACGCTTGAGACGGCAGCCACGGGAACGCCGGCTTTGTGAGCCAACTGTGAGCAGGCGCGGTTCTGGTCGAGCATGGTCATGGCGAAGAAGCGATCGGACGGCACACCGGGGGCATTTTTCATGGCAATCAGACAGTTGGTATTGCATGGATTTCCCACCACAACGACTTTCACATCGGGGTTTGCCGCGGCGGCGATTGCTCGACCTGTGTTGGTAAAGATCGGCCCGTTAATGCGAATGAGGTCGCCACGTTCCATACCGGCCTTGCGTGGAATGCTGCCGACGCAGAGCACCCAGTTGCAGTCCCGGAAGCCGTCTTCGAGATGATCACTGTCGGCCTTGACCACACCGGCAAGCGTTGGGAAGGCGCAGTCGTCAAGTTCCATGTGCACGCCGTCGAGCGCTTTCAGGACGGGTGGCACTTCGACGAGGTGCAGAATTACGGGCTGATCGGGCCCGAAGACCTCACCCGATGCGATCCGAAAAAGCGTGGCATAACCGATTTGACCGGCAGCCCCGGTCACAGCAACACGAATGGGCGACACCATAGAGCGGATTCACCTTTCTGAAGACAGTTCTGCTGCGGCGACGGTTCGGCCGCTGTCTTCGGCAGTCTAAATTCAGACTGCAGGGAAATCCAAAACAGGTGTTGGCTTGACCGGGAAATGCTGGGGTTGGGAATCCTGGGACACGCCCGGAGAGACACCAGCCGACTTTCTGCAACACAGAGCCAGCCACTGGCCCGCCCGGCATTTCCGCAGGGCGAGACCCCAGGTGCCCAGAGTGAGGATGGCTGTGATGGAAGGTTCGGGCACTGGGACGCTTAATGGTGCCCCGGTGGTGTCATAGGCCCACTCGGAAATCGTCAGACCCGAAATGGTGGGCTGTTCGTCGACCAGGTCCCCGGGAATCACCGTCAGTTTTGCCCACCCGTAGAGTGTCATCCCGGAACGCTGAAAGCTGAAACCGATAAATCCGGGAGTGTTCTCTGTGAAGTCCGCAAAACCGACAAGGGGTTCGTCAGATGCGGTCAATGTCTCTATTTCCTGACTCCATGAAAGATCGTCAGGAAGCGGAGCGCCGACGAGAAAGCCCACTGGCAAACCGACCACTTTGCTGCCTCGGGTGATGACAGCCTCTGGACGCAGGGGATCTGTTAGTTCAGCACGGACGTTCAGGCCACGACTGCCGAAGCCGAGGGGGATGTATTCAATGACGAATTCGACCGAGGTATTTCCGTCCTCGCTGCCGTCCACATTCCAGTTGAGTGTTCCTGTATCGCCGGGTGCGATGCTGATTCCACTGGTGACGTGGATTACATCCGCGGACGCGAATGGAGTTACCAGGGCAAACAGCACCGGCAGGAGGCAGAGGCGAAAAACAATGGGGATTGATTTTGTCATGACAATCAGCATCAGGTCGAAACTTTTTTACCCGGAGTTGGTCCGTGGTGCAGACGACGCACGTCGGTGAGGTCACAGACGGGATCAGGGAAATCTGAGAGGCGGGATGGAACGAGAACGGAAAACCTGATGTTGCAGCAAGGATAGTAGCCTCCGTCTGTTCCACTCTTCCGCACGATTCATGCCATCGCCCTTCGTTTTTTCCTCAGGCTGTCAAACCTGCGGATTTGCAACGTTCCCTGCACGGATGCACCGTTGACATTCCTCAGCAAATGATGCGAAAAGGCGGCAAACGTATCACAACCGAAACAGCTTACGCAGGTGTGACTTCAGGGTTCTGATCATCCATGTTCAGCGAAGTTCCGGTGGCGATACGAAGCCTGAACGTTCCTCCGCATCCCCAGCGTTTTTTTTCCCCCTGGCACCGGCAGTATTTCCTGCTGCCCGAAATTCACGTACACTGCTTTGCGGGAGTGGCTAAGCCGAAGGGTTATCACGAAAGTCAGGAATCAGCAACGATGGATTTCGAGGAACGCCTGCAGAAGGCAATTCAGCGTGGCCAGCAGGTACGCACAGCGACCGGTGCTGCCGCAGAAGCCGACGCCGCTTCCGAAGAACAACTCCGCAGTCGCCACGCACAACTGCGAAATGAACTGTCCGAACACATCGAATCCTGTCTCCGCAAACTTTGCGATCATTTTCCAGGTTTTGATTTCCACACGGTCATCAACGCAAAAGGCTGGGGCGCCCGCATCAGCCGGGATGACATTCGCCTCGGCCGGGGCACCACCCGCAACGAATACAGTCGCCTCGAAATCCTCATCCGCCCCTTCTCCGACGCCCACATCCTTGAAGTCTCCACCAAAGGCACCATCCGCAACCGTGAATCGCTCAATCGCGGCAACTTTCGCTACCTCCGCGAAGCCACCCTCGAAGATCTGCGTCAAATGGTCGACGGCATCACCCTCGAATTTGCCGAACAATACTCCGCACACACCTGACCAAAGGATCCCCACCATGGCTCCCCGCCAAACGACCCGCCGCACAGTCCTCCGCGGAACCGGCGTTTCCATGGCCCTTCCGTGGCTTGAATCCGTCCGTATTTTCGGACAGGACTCTTCCGGCAAATCCTCCTCCCAGGCCCCCCTCCGCTTCGCCGTGCTCTTCTCCGGCAACGGCTTCCACAAGGATCACTGGTGGGCTCGCGGGGCCGGCACCAGCATGGAACTTGGCCAGGTCCTCGAACCACTCCTTCCACACCGCGAAAAACTGCTCTTCATCCAGGGCCTCTACAACGCAGAAGCCCTCAAGGGAAACATTCACAGTTCACAGACCGGCAACCTCCTCAGCGGCGCCCCGCTCGAACCCGGAGGCGGCATCCGCTCCGGCACCAGCATCGATCAGCTCATCGCTCAGCACCACACTGGTCAGGTCAAGGTCCCCAGCCTCGTGCTCGGCTGCGAAAAAGCCAACCCCTCCGTCCATAAAAACTACTCCATGCTCTACAGCAGCCACATCTCATGGAGCTCCCCCACCACTCCAACTCCACTGGAAGTCTTTCCCGCTCTCGCCTTCGATCGACTCTTCCGCGACGAAGCCACCCGTGCCGACCGCAGCGTGCTCGACGCCGTCCTTGATGATGCCGGCTCCCTTCGCCGCTCCATCAGCCGTCGCGATCAGCAGAAACTCGACGAATACCTCAACTCCGTCCGCGAAGTCGAACAGCGGATCGCCCGCGCCGGACAACGTGGCGAACTGCAGGGCTGGAAACCCACCCTCGAAAAACCCGATCGCCCAAGGCCCTCAGACGGCATCCCCCAGGACATCGCCGAACACATGCGACTCATGTGCGAAATCCTTGTGCTTGCCTTTCAAACCGACACCACCCGTGTCTGCACCCTCAAACTCAACAACGACCACTCCTCTCTCCGCTTCCCCAACCTCGGAGTGGACTACATGATCCACCATCTGCTCTCGCACCAGGAGTCCGCAGACTGGCTCAAGGTCAACCGCTTCTTCCTCGAACAACTCGCCTGGATCGCCGATCGTCTCGATGCCGTCCAGGAAGGCGAACGCTCCGCCCTCGACAATTCCATCATCATGTACTGCAGCAGCATGCTCACTGGCAGCCATGATGCCACCAAACTCCCCGTCGTGCTCGTTGGAGGTGCCGGCGGACAACTTCAGACCGGTCGCACCCTCAATTACCTCGATCAACCCAACCGCCGCATGTGCAGCCTGTATCTCTCACTCCTCGACAAATACGGCATCCATCTCGATCACTTCGGTGACTCCAGCGAACGGCTCTCCGAAATCTGAACACTCCATGCCCACCGCCCCGCTGAAACTCATCATCCTCACCGGCAGCGACACTCCCCACGTGCGCCATGGCTGGGCAGCACTTCGCCCCTGGCTCGCCGAACAACCCAATGTCAGCCTCGTCGGCGAATTCAGTCCCAGCCAGCCCATCCCACCGAATCTCGATGCCGATATGGTCGTCGTCCTCGGCGGAGATGGCAGTATCCTTCGCGGCTGCCGTCAGCTCGGGGCTCGACAACTCCCCATTCTCGGCATCAATCTTGGCCGACTTGGCTTCCTCGCAGATCTCAGCCCTCAGGAATTCCAGGCCGGTCTCCACCTGCTCTGCTCGGGACACTATTCCATCGTTGAACATCTCATGTTCCAGTGCATTCACCAAAGCAGCGATGGAATGGTCCACTGCGATCTGGGACTCAACGAAGTCACCATCACCTCCGGCGGCTCCTTCAAAATGCTCGATATCGACCTCAGAATCGACGATGAAGAAGTTACTACATTCAGCTGCGATGGACTGATCATCAGCACCCCGGTTGGCTCCACCGCCCATAACCTCTCCGCCGGCGGGCCCATTCTGCGCCAGGAACTGCAGGTCTTCGTCATCACCCCTATCTGCCCCCATACGCTCACCGTCAGGCCAATCGTCGATTCCGCCAGCCGCACTTATCGGCTCCGCGTCAAGGAATCGCCACCAGGTGTCATGCTGGTCATCGACGGCCAGATCCGCAGACCGCTTATGGCAGACGACCACGTCCTCGTGCAGCGCGCCCAACCCACACTCAAACTCGTCCGGCTCCCCGGGCACAGCTACTACGGCACACTCCACCGAAAACTCGGCTGGCAGGGACAACTGGATTACCGGGAACGCCGCGGCATCCGCCAGACAGGCGAACACGGCGAATAACGGCTGCTCCGTGCCCTCTCGCAGGGGTGAAACCCGACAATGTCCTCGGGCAAAGACCGGTGAGCGTTTTATAAAGTGAAACGCGGCGATTGGCCGGCGTTTCTTTTTTCCCAGCTTGCCTGATCGCTGCGACTTGCGTTTCAGACGGACGGACACCGGCATTCCTGATGGATCCCGGGCGTGATCCCGGACGATCACACACTCCAATCGACGCTGCGCGCAGCAACGGCAGGGACGCCGTGGCGGTGCAGCGTCGCTCGAAGCCCCGGGACGGAGCCCTGCATGGTGAAGGTCGCCATTCATCAGCCTGACGAAACAGAGACGGGCAGCGACGCCGTCTCGACGGCCGTCCGAATTCCTCAGCCGATTCTTCGCACAGAGCCTTCACCGGCCCCCCCGCGTCGACGTCGACCGCTGCTGAAGCTGCTGTGTCTGAGCATTCTGCTGGTGGTCGCCGCTCCAAGCGCGATCACACTGACAGGCACCGCCAGGCTTCTGCTCGATCTGGCCATCCCGGACGTTGCCACGGCCATTCAGTTCGAGGCGGTGCAACTGCACTGGTGGAGCCCCGTAGCGATTTCCGGACTTCAGCTGAAGGACCTCAGCGAGACCGCAGCGACAACTGCAACCACCTCTGACAAAAGCCGGAACACAGCAGCTCAGCCACCACTGGCTGAAATCCGTCGGGTGGCCACACGACAGCCGCTCTGGCAGCTCCTGCTTAACGGCGGTCGTGGCACTGAACTGGATGTTATCGAGCCGCGGGTCCGCCTGATTACAGCACGCGGAGGAACGAATCTGCAGGAGACTCTGACACGGCTGTCCGGAAACTCCGCAAGCTCCTCCGCCGCAACGCTGTTTCCCGTTGATGTGCGGGTCAGTGGCGGTGTCGTGCAGTGTTTTGCGGCCGCCGAGCGACTGCAGCACCTTGCGGACCTGGAACAGCTGGAGGCCCACGTTTCGACGCTCGACACATCAGCACCATTGCCGCTGGTGGAACTGGCCGCCGTTGTTCGCGAAGGCGCTGTCAGTTCCCAAAGTGACCTGCGCAGCAGCCGCCCGGCAGAACGGCTGGCAGCCGATCTTGATGATGTGATCAAGGACTTTCCGGCGATCCCACTGAACCAGCTGGCGGGCGATGCCACGAGTCAGGTTGCCGGTACGGGGCTCCTGCGACTGATCCTGAAGCCTCGGATCGATGAAGTCGGGCGGCAATCCATCCAGCTCGGCGCCCGCGATCTGGATCTGGCACTCCTGCGACCGCTGCTGCAGCTGGCCGGATACGCCGGAGAACTCGAAGGCCGCATCAGTGGCGGGGTTGACGCGCGAGTGGCTGGTCCGCTGTTTGCTGATGGTGTTGCGGCGCGAGTGCTGCTGGAGGGCAGCGGGATCCGCCTGCGTCAGGACACGTGGGCAGCCAATGAATGGCTGCCACTGGGCGACGTCAGGGCAACGGGCGCCGCAGCCCTTGCAGCGGACGGTTTGCTCCTCGATGAACTGCGAGTGCAGACGGGGGTACTGCAGATTGACGGCAGCGGTGAGGTCCGCAGTGTTCCTGGAACAGCAGCAAACGCGGGTGGCCAGGCAGAACTCACAGCCACTCTGCTGCTTCCGCAGCTGACAACAGCACTGCACCGGACACTGGGTCTGGCCGATGATGTGGATGTGGAATCGGGCATGCTGCGTCTGACGGTCCGGGCAGAATCCGAGGATCGTACGGCGGATGAGAAGTCTTTTGAGCACCGCGGGCTTGCGGCCAGATGGCATCTGCAAACGCTCACAGAGCAGCTGCGTATTCGCCGCAGCGGCACACTGCTCGAAAACACGGCAGGAATCAGCTTCGAGGCGATCGGGCTGGTGGCCAATGGCCTTCCACAGCTCCGACAGGCCCGCCTGACTGCAGACTTCGGCGTCCTTGACTGTGCGCCCGATGGTGCGGCGTGGAAGGTGGCCGGACGGTTCGAACCTGAGCGGCTGTGGCAGCAGCTGCGACAGCTGACCGACATTCCTCAGCCGGGCCTGACGGCCCCCCTGTCATTTCAGTGCCGGGCTGCCGCTGTGGATGGTGGCGTGCAGCTGACCGATGTGCTGATGACTTCAACGGACCTTAAAGTTTCCAGCGTGGCACTGGGGCTGTTTCCAACAGCACTCTTCCCGCGCAATTTCGACGGCAGTCTTGAATTTCGCGGCACTGCTGCTGCCGTTCGCACACTGATCGCCCCCTGGCATGACGCGTGGTGGCTGGCCAGCCGCGCCACGGTTGAAGGCCAATTGTCGGGCAGGCGAACCGTCGGGTTCCGCACCGCTCTAAGAATTCGTCCGGAATCGTCCACGGCAGCAGCGACGGATCGAGTGCGCGCGATCTCACGAACTCGACCATTGGCTGAACCCTGGTCCGGCAACCTGCTTTCCGAACACGCATTGCTGATTGATGAAGCTGACCTGCAACTGGAACTCGAAGCTCGGCCCGACGGCCGACAGTACACCATCCAGAGTGGCCAGCTGAATCTGCCGGGTCTGCAGGCAAAGCTGAGCGGCGGCATGCGACTGGAAGAGGGCTGGGTGAACCTCGCCGTGAGTGCCGCGACGCGATATGATCTGGCGATTCTGAGTGCGCGGATGTTCAACCCGCAGGCTGGCCTCCGATTCAGCGGTGCCGGTGAGGAAGTGTTCACTCTGTCTGGTGATCCGGCGGCCATCGGCGTGGCGCCGGTCGCCGTTGCCGCAGACGCTCGGTCCACAGTCGCGCCCCGATTCACCGGAACAGGCGCAATCGCCTGGGACGCTGCCGAATTTCAGGGACTCAAAGCCGGACCTGCTGCCATGACGCTGGAACTTCTGGATGACATTGTACGGTCTGGTCCCGTGCAGTGCACAATCAATGGTGGTGACGCCAATCTGCTCTGGCAGTATGACATCACCCGCGGACTGCTTGCCCTGGGCGCCGGAAGCCGAGTGGACAATCTGCAGCTGACGGAAGAGTTCTGCAGAGGCTGGCTGGGTTACGTCAGTCCGCTGCTGGCCACCGCCGTGGATGTCCAGGGACGAATATCGGCGCGAGCTGAAGTGTGTGTCTGGGACTTCCAGGCAATCGAAAACTGCACGGCCCGCGGTCAGGTGATCATTCAGGAAGCTGCCGCCGCCCCGGGTGGCTCCCTGACCGCACTCCTGGAAATCGTGGATCTGCTTCGCAGCCGCGGAGGTGACTCGGCTCCCTGGGCCGCCCGATCCCTTGTGCTTCCGCAGCAGAGCATCCCGGTGCGGCTGGAACGCGGCTGGGTCAGTCATGACAACCTCGCCGTGGAACTGGCAGGATACCGACTCGTATCCAGCGGCGCAGTCGGCCTGAACCAGCAACTGCAGCTCACCCTGAACGTGCCCCTCGAAAAACAGGCTGCAGGCGGGCGATCAGTCCCGGTCGCACTCCGCGGCACCATCACAGCACCCCAGCCGGACGTCGCCACGTTTCTTCAGGCCGCTGGCAGCCAGCAGCTGCAGAAACAGCTCCAGAATCAGGTGGACAAAGCGCTGAATAACCAATTCAAAAAACTGCTCGGTCGAGAATAACCAAATTCGTGCGTCTCTGACGCAGCTCGACACAACGCAGCGGCCTGCACGAATATACCGATTGCACCAATTTGCCCGATCACGCCAATTCCAATGGTTGGAGCCCCCTTCTGCCGCACACCTTCCGGTCGACTTGCGGAGGGACTGTCCCCTTTTCAGCAAGATGCAAGCAGAAGCTCCAAAAAAGTTTACGACGACACTTTCAGGCAGAAGCGGTCACAAAACGGCCCAGAATGACCCTGCCAGGGCGGATGGAACAGAAACGCAGAATCAGTCCCGAAGCTCGGATGACGAAACGGCGTGACCACGGGCAAATTGAGAGATTTCAGTTCCGTCTGCCAGTTGACGTCCCGCGGCTGGATTGAGTCACAAAAACGCAGTGTGGCGTGCGGTCGATGTCAATCGGCCGGTCGGGCTTTGGTAAGTTCCTGATGCGGTTCTGATTTGGTTCTGGCCGCACTGGCACGCACCGTTACCGCGGGATTGACATCCACTGCTCGCCTTGTCACGGTGGAGCGGATGCAAAGTAACAAATCAGGTGTTCTTAACACCGTTTCACTATCCCGGACGCACCCTCTGCCGGAAAGTCAACGCCACAGGAGGGGAGACCTCAGTCTGTTGAGTGCTGCGCCGCACCCCTACCGTTACCTTGACATCTTTTCTTCAATCCGGCCGCTTCTGAGCAGTACAAAGCGAACAAGGCCCCAGAGGCAGCCCAGCCCGTAGCCGAAGTGCAGGATCATGAAGACGACGGGGGCGAGCAGGAGGCCGGGGAATCCTGTTCGTCGTCCGACGGGAATCGCACCGACGATCAGTCCCGTCAGGTACAGGCCGACATACGTGCAGAGAGCAGTGCGGGCGAGCGGGACGATGACGGACGCAAAAAGCAGGCTGAGCAGCACCGTCACGAAGGCCATGGGCACCAGTTGGCGCAGAGTTGCCGGGCGGCCCAGTTTTTGAATAGTCCGAATCCGCCAGAAACCGTATTGAAAGTATTGTCTCCAGAGCTTCCGCAGGCTGGTGCGCGGGTAATAGCGACAACGAATCCGGCGACTCATCCAGATCCGGCCACCGTTCATGATCAGTCGGGCATTGAGTTCATCATCCTGGTTGCGAACCAGTTCTTCGTCGAAGTTTCCGATGCGTTCAAAGACCCATTTCCAGTACGATCCGAAGGCGATGGTGTCCACGTAGCCTTCATAGTTCTGCAGTCGAAAGCGAGCGTTGCCAACTCCCGCCGGAGTGCTCATGCAGGCCGCGATAATCCGGCCCACACGTGTTTCACTGATGGAATCAATTGAGCCACCGACACACCAGCACTCCGGTCGCTGCTGAAGCACCTGCACGCTGTTCGCGATGAAGTCATCGGCGACGTCCGCGTGCCCGTCCACCCGTGTGATGACCTTGCCGCGCGCCGCGGCGAGGGCGATATTCATGGCATGGGGCACGATTCGCTGGGGATTGTCGAGAAGCCGCACCCGGGAATCCTTCAGCATCAGCTGCTGAACAATTTCCCGCGTGCCGTCATTGCTGAGTCCGTCGACGACCAGCACCTCCAGCTTTTCGGGCGGATATGAGTTCCGCAGGATGCTCTGCAGGCATTCCTCGATAAAATCCGCTTCATTCCGAATCGGTACAACAACACTGACGACTGGGCGTTCGCCAGCAGACTGATCGGATTGCTCTTCTGTTGTGGACACTGACTGCACGCAAATTCCCGTCCGTTTCTGCCCGCCTGCCTTTGAACCTGACACCACTGTCGGCCCGGAGAATGACGATTTCAGGTGGCGACTGCAAGCGCTGTCTCCTGCCTCTCCTGCCCGGGGAAGTGTTCTGCGGGGTGCCCTGCGATGCGTGGAATTGACAGGGCAGCCGGATTCCAGCAGAATTCAGGACATTTCAATGGTTTTCCGGTTCCAGGCAGGCGACAGACACGTTCACGGAAGAAGCTGATGTCACAGTTGAATGGCTCCCGCTATGTCCTTTGCCTGAACGGCGGTCGCGTCGTCAATCGGCGGATGGCGATTTACATCGAAGGCGTGCGTGCCGGGGGAATTGCAGTCCGGGTCTGGGCTGTTCCTCGCGGCCGATGGGTGCTCGATAAATCCGAACAGGTCACGACCCCCGATCGTATCGGCAGCATGTCTGTGGACCTTGGCCCGATCGCAGGTGCCACACTCACATCGATCCTGTGTTTCCACTGGTCCGTACTGCCGATTGCTGTGCTCCTGGGGCTCATTCGACGCGTTCCGGTGCTGTACGACGAATACGACCACTTCGAACTGAATGCACTCGAAGGTGAACGCTCACAGCTCAAAAATATGCTCTTCAACTTCGTCGTCCGCTGGATTCACCGGATGTGTCTGCCGTGGGTGTCCGTGGTGACCTGCATTCACATGCACCACAGCGCCCTCAAAACCCACCTGCAGCACTGGCAGCCCAACGTGCTTGAGATTCACAACTATCCGGCCGCTGTCTGGCGTCAATCCGCGCGGCCGGGGTTGTCCAGTGGCAGGTTATGCTTCGTCTATATTGGCGGCGTCTATGTCGAAAAGGGCTGCGGTGCTGCCGCGGAAGCCTTTCAAATGCTTCCGGAAGCTGTTCGCAGTCAGTGTGAACTGCACATCTTCGGCGAAGGGGACGCCCGCCTGATCGACTCACTGCGGACCATACCCGGCGTCACGGTTTACAACGGAGTCACTCCAGCTCGTTTTCGCGGCTTTGCCGCCACCCATCGCTGCTGCGGTCTGGCACTGCTGGCGGGCACAACGCGTTACAACATGGTCGGAACCAACTGCACGAAGCTCTATGAATACCTCGCACTGGGGATGCCGGTAATTGGAACACGGGTTGGTGAATTCCCGGACTGGATTGAAGGACGCCATGTGGGCCTGCTCATCGATGCAGACCTCAACACCGCACAGCTGTCGGAACAGATGCAGCGACTGGCTGCAGATGCGGCACTCTTCGCTCAGCTCTCAGCCAACGCCTCAGAACTCATGGCCAGCGACGAAATGACGTGGGAGCATCAATGGAAACGCATTAAACAGACGGGGATTGTGGACCGCCTGGTGAAGGTCGCCTGAACTGCCAGGCGGACTGGGAGCCGTATTTTCCCGGGCACAGCCAACTGAAAAATACCGGTGAGATTTCGAATATGACCAGCAGGCGCCGACGTATCCGCTGCCAATGTGCTCTGGCCAAACACCAGACTGGATTGACGATTCTGGAATTGCTGGTTGTGATTGCAGTGATCGCGGTACTGACGGCGCTCCTTATGCCGGCTGTGCAGCAGGCTCGCGAGGCCGCTTCTCGCATCAGATGTGCTGACAACCTCAGGCAGATTGCAATCGCCCTGCATAGTTTTCATGACACGCACAATTCCCTGCCCTCGGGAGGCTGGGGCTGGACATGGGCACCTCACCCGGATCGAGGGGCAGGAGTCCGGCAGCCAGGCGGGTGGGGCTACGTTCTGCTTCCCTTTCTGGAGCAGTCAGCACTTTACGGCCTTGGGCTGGGAAGTGTCGGAGCAGAGCTTGAAGCAGCCAACGCGACTCGACTGAAGACAGCAATTCCCGTCTGGTATTGCCCGAGCAGACGGGACGTTCGCGCGTATCCGGTTGGCAACTCTATTCCGGAAGTTCTGCAGCCAAAGCTCTCGGCGCGTTTAACTCAATCCGCGAGGACTGACTACGCAATCAATGGCGGCGAAAGTTTCCTCGGTTTCGGCAGGGGACCAGCGACACTGGAGGACGGTGACTCAGGCAACTATCGATTCCCGGACGGGACGTCGGCATCGGGTATGGTGCATGTCCGAAGTCGGGTCACGTTTGCCACCGTCAGTGACGGCCTTAGCAACACGTACCTCGCTGGAGAAAAATACGTGAGTCGCGCATCTGCTCAGTCTGGTGCGGAATTGGGTGATGACCAGGGACCTTATTTGTCGGATGATCGAGACTCCATCCGCTGGGCAACATTCGGTGGAGCATATCTGCAACCGTCTGTTGATGGACCGGGGCCGGACAGGACTGCTGATACTTTCCGATTCGGAAGTGCTCATTCCGCGGCATTCGGAGTAGCGTTGACAGATGGCAGCGTGCGATGGATGCAGTACACGTTGGATGAGCAGATCCATCGCCATCTTGCGAACCGTCATGACGGGACGGCGACAAATCCGGCGGATTAGTCATCGATGATTTCAAATCCCCGAAAAATCCCATGCAGGGCCAGGGGAGATACCCATTTCATTCAGGATGCGTTTCACGATCAGCCAAAGCTGAAAATACCATCCCCAGTTTCCTGTTTTCACACCGCTTCGTCATCCCAGCTTCGCGGATGGCCCAGGATCCAGCTGTTATCGAAAACCAGACAGGATTAATCGCTGGTCCTTCGCTGCCGACCTAATACGTGCGTGATTTTAAGCATTTCTCGGGTGGGTACAGGCGGGGCTGGAGGGGAGCGGGTGGGGGGGGGGTGCATTCACCCACTGACGGGAGCAGCACGTGGATGGCGGTTCCCCTGCCGGGGTGGCTGCGAACATCGATTCGTCCACCGGCCTGGACAACGATGCCGTAGACGGTGGACAATCCCAGCCCGGCCCCTTTGCCGACGGCGCGGGTGGTGAAGAAGGGGTCGAACATTCTGGCCTGCACTTCGGGTGTCATACCGCAGCCCGTATCGCAGACACTCAGGAGCACCGAGGGCTGGCCGGCAGCTGGCAGTCCGGGTTCGGCAGAGGCATTCGCGGGGAGGTTGCGTGCGTGGATGTCGATGATTCCGCGACCGTCCATGGCATGTCTGGCGTTGAGAATCAGATTAGCGAGAATAAGTTCGAGGTGTCCGGGGTCGACAAGGGTCTCATCGAGAGGCTGCTGGCATTCCCAGCGAATCTGCAGGGTATCGCCACCGGCATGTTTCAAAAGTTTCAGAGCAGCGGGAACGAAGTCGGCAAAATTGACTTTCACGGGAGTTCCCGGCTGGAAGCGTGCGAAGGCGAGGAGTTGTTTTGTGAGGTCAGAAGCGCGGCGACCGGCGTGGCGAATATGATTCAGATTTTCGACGGCAAACGGATCCGGCGCACAGTGCACGAGGAGCACATCGGCGAATCCGAGCACGACCTGGAGCATGTTGTTGAATTCGTGGGCAACGCCGCCCGCGAGGGTTCCCACGGTTTCCATGCGTTGTGCGTCTGCCATGCGGGAATCGAGTTCCCGACGCTGCCGTTCGTTTTCGCGCTGCTGACTGATCTCCAGCATAAAGGCAAAAAAACCGACAATACGGCCCTGCTGTCGGAGTGGCCGATGAAAGAACATCCAGGCTCCAAGCCCCAACTCTTCCATCTCAGCATTTGTCTCGAATTGCGGCGATTCGCCGTTCAGCGCCTGCGTGATCCATGGCTGAAGGAATTGATGGATCACAGGGGGAACCAGCTCTTCAGTTCTGCGTCCCAACGGCGAATCGAACGAGGGGCCATTGACTTTTTTCAGCAGCTGAAGCATGGCGTCACTGGCGAACTGGCAGCGTTCATCGGAGTCGATGAACAGCAGTGGTCCGGGAAGGGTATCAGCGAGGACGCGGATACGCTCCTCGTGCTGCCGCAATTCCTCATGAGCCAGCCAGCGTTCGGTGACATCCTGAAGGACAGCCAGACGCCGGTCCATTTCCCCTGGCTGCCGGACGATCGGGGCCAGCGCCAGTTGAACGCAGCGGACACCGTCCGTACCATGCGTCACAAAATACTCGCCCGGACGCAGGCTGTTGAAACCGGACGGCATCAGCGTGGCATTCGCAGCGGATGAGCTGTCTGTCGGTGACTGTCGCAGCAGCCCCTGCATTCGCCGCTGCTGCAGTTCTGGTTCTGATGCTGCGAGGATGCGGCAGGCTTCCGGGTTGACCGCCAGTAATCGTCCGGATTCCGCTTCCAGCAGTCCCACGCCCACAGGGATCTGTTCGTATATCAGTCGTGTGCGCAGTTCACTGACTGCCAGTTGTCGCTGGGCCGTCTGAATTCTTTCCAGATCGTCCCGCATCTGCAGATTGGCGGCGTCCAGGGCCTGAGATTTTTCTTCGAGTTCTCTGATGAGCTGGCTGTGGGACAGGGTGACTCTCCAGACGCTGTAACAACTGCCCCCCAGCATGAGCAGGCCCAGGCCACTAAAGAAAAAGAGGACTGGCGGAAGGAAACTGAACCAGCCCTTGCGGGGCACGGTGAGCACCTGCCAGTGTTGGCCTGGAAGCAGCACTTCAAAGAGGACAGGGTACTGTTTCAGCAGCCCCGGGGTACCCGCCAGATGCACCCCATCCTTGCTGCAGATTTCCTGGAGAACCGGGAACTGGTCAATCAGCAGGGAATGTTGTTTCATCAGCTGGTCCAGATTGTACTCCAGGACGAGCACGCCGAATGCCGGCGTTTGTTGCGGCAGACGAAATGTGGCCGTCAGCAGAACAGTCGTCTCTCCGGATTGAGATCTGAGCGGACCGAGGATCGCGGGAATTTTGGATCCATCGTGGCTGTCGCTCCCAGGCAGCTGTGTGAGGTTGAGTCGAGTTCCGTCGGGGAACGTCCCGGAGGGTGCAGTGGCGTTTTTCGACGCAAATGCGCGGACTTTGTCGTGGACGAATGCGTAACCGGAGCAGCTGGGGGCGTCCAGAGCGAAGAGCCGATCGAGGAGGGTTCTGGAAAGCGTGCTCAGCCGGATATCACCGCTCCCGGACTGCGAGACGTCTTCCAGATCCACAGCCACCTGTTGAAGGAGGGTCAGAGACTGTCGAAGTGACCTGGTGACTTCGGCAGCCTGATGCCCGGCATCAACCGTGAATGTCTGGATCAGGCCACTTTGTGAATCCACGACCTGCAGCAGGATCACCGGGCCCCAGATGCGCAGCAGCAAAACCGAGGCGGCAGTGGTGTTGCGAACGGCGAGCCGGAGTTGTGAGGGAGCGATATCGTCGGGGACGATCAGGCGTTTGGCGAGTCTGAGCAGGCGTCTCGCCGGATTCCGCAGCGTCCCATCATTTTGCATCGTGACCTCAGGCGAAGAAATAAGTGGCTTCAGCAGTGGTGCGGAGCAATTTGCGGCGGTCTGAGGCGGACAGGAAGGGCATGTGTTCAAGCACCAGTGCGAGGGATGAGGCGTAGGTGCTGGGGGCAGTCATCTGGTACGGCGAATCGCTGGCCCACATGAGTCGATCCGGGCCGAAATGATCCAGCAGTCGCCGAATCATGGGGATGAGTTCTGTGTGGGGGGGCTGTTTGCTGCCGAGGGCGTAGTAGGCAGAGATTTTCACGCGGACGTGGGGGAACTTTGCCAGTCCGCAGAGTGTTTGCAGATCGGCGTCCGAGACGGTGCCGGTCATACCGATGCGGGCGAAATGATCAACGACCACCGGAGTCTCCGGGTAGCGGGTACACCATTTTGCCACGGTTTCAAGGTCCCATGGGTTGATCAGGCAGCAGATGTTCTGGCGAGTGCTGGCGGCCGTTTTCCACATGAGTTCCATACCGGGGCCTGTGAGCCAGTCTTTGCGGTCTTCGCGGGCACTGATGCGAAATCCGGTCACGCCTGTTTTCAGGAGTTCGCGCATGCGAATGTCGGCATGAGGGAGCAAATCATCCAGCATTGCCACGATGCGGAATGTGTCTGGCCGCTGTTTCCAGGCATCGATGAGCAGGGAATTATCGAAGCCGTGGTAGGGGTAGTGTTGAATGAGCACAGCGCGGCCGACGCCGTGAGGCTGGGCAGTCTGGAGAAGTTCGTCTGCGGTGAAGCTTTGCGGCTTGAGCACATTGATGCCCTGGCCGGCCCGCAGGGGGTAGCGGGCGAGATCGGTCGTCCAGATATGCGAGTGTGCGTCGATCCAGGGCGTTTTGTCGTCGTCGGCTGAGGCGGATGAGACGAGGTGCCCGAGAGTAACGGCGCCGGCGGAGGCGAGCACTGTGCGACGGGAAAGTTCTGCTGCGGCACTCATGGCAAGGCTTTCTTTGAAAATCGGTGCAGGAATGATCGCACGGGGATGGCCTGGGGGGGATCAGGGCCGTGGTTCACTTCGCCTGAACCAGTTTCTTCACGAACGGTGTGATATCCGCGGCATAGGTGAAGGCTTCTTCCTTTCCTTCCTGCAGCAGACTTTCATCGAAGCGTTTGGCGAGTTGTCCATCGCGGCCGTAGACGTAAACGGCAGGGATGGATGAAAGTTCACGAGCGGCAAAGAAGGCGTCTGAATCCTGAGTGCTGAGCAGGTTGGTGAAGGCAGCTTTCTGCTTCTTCAGAAAGGTCTCGACCCGTGGACGATAGAATTCAGCCGGCTTATTGGGGATGCCCACGTAGTCGACATTGAAACTGATGCAGATGACATCCCGGGCATGTTCCTGATGCAGTTTGACAAGTCCCGGGAATTCCTGCATGCAGGGGGCGCAGGAGGTCGACCAGACATCCACCACCACAACTTTGCCGCGGTGTTTCGCCACAAGTGCTTCGACGTCTTTCCAGGTACCGGCCGTGAGTTCGACTGTGGTGGCGGCCGCGCCGGATTCGTCGGATTCGGATAGCGAGATCGCAGGCGATGCGATTCGTCCGGATGCAGCCCGTCCATATGAGCCAGTGGTGCAGAGCAGAACAGCAGCCAGCAGAGTGAGAAGCCGAATCATGGGACGCCCCGGGGAAAATGTTGATTTCAGATCAGGTCCCCCTGAGTATTGCAGAAAACCTGACGGGTGACCAGCGAGCCAGCGAGTCGACAGTCAAACCGCTCAGGGCTATAATCCGGCAGAAACACGCCGCGCCCGCAATGCCGCGTTTCGCTCCGCGATTCGTGCCATCTTTCAGCCCCCTGGAATTACCCTGACAGGCCAGCCTCGATGATCGCTCCCACCTCACCAGACCCGTGCGACTCGTCCGCCACCCTCGCCGAACTCGATGATCTGCCGGTGGACCTCATTTTGCTGGTGCGTTACGGACGCGTCCCCCAGGTGGCTCGATTCGGCTGTCCGCGTCTGTCGGTGCCTCCGCAGCGGGGTGACGCTGTGGTGGTGGCCACCGAACGGGGACAGGAATGCGGCACAGTGCTGCACCCGGGCCCCCGCAACCCTGCGATTCCGGAAGACGAACTGGGACTGACGGGCAAATTTCTGCGTGCGGCCACCGCAGCCGACCTGCAGACTGTCGCCCGGCTGCAGTCTGAATGTGACGCTGCATTCAGCACCTGGCTGCAGCGTGCGGGGCAATGGCAACTGCAGTTGCAGCTGATCGATCTGGAACGCACGCTTGATCAGCGGCTCATTCTGTACGTGCTCAATGATCGCGGCCCCGAAACCACTCGCCTGGCCCTGCTGGCGGCCGCCGCGGGCCACGGTGTCGTGCACGTGCAGCCAGCATCAGCCGACGGAATCGTGCCGGAGAAAAAAGGTGGTGGCTGCGGGGACTGCGGCTGTTCCACCCATTGATTCTCCTGACAATCCGCCGCAGGTTTCCTTTCTCTGCACTGGCATCGGCCACTCAAACACGATATCTATTCCCGTCACTCCAGAAGCGCAGTTGCACCCACCGCACCCCGGCTTCACCATTCTCCCGCCTCCCCAACTGGAAGATCGCATGCGCGCCTTCACTCGGCTCTGCTGCCCTGTCTCCTGCCTGCTGTTCTGCTTCGTCATCCCCGCCTCCGCCCAGACTCCCCCGGCAGCACGACTCAATCACGCCGACCTCAGCGTCTATCTCGATGACAGCGGATTGCTCGCCCCCGTCCGTTCCCCGGACGACTGGCAGCGCCGTCGCCGGCAGATTCTGCAGGGCATGCAGGACGCCATGGGTCCGCTGCCTCCACAGACCGAACTGCCATTCGCGGCCCAGGTCACCGAAGAACGAATGATCGGGGCGGTTCGCCGTGTTACGCTGTCCATCGTCGTCGAAGGCACAGGCCGGCTGCCCTTTGACCTTTACCTTCCCGCGGCGCTTGCCGAAAACATCCCCGCCGCGGCACTCGTCGGCGACACCGCCACGCTCCCCGCCCCCGCGCGGCTCCCTGCAATCCTGGCACTCCACCCCACCGGCGAAGCCGGCAAACGCATCGTTGCTGGTGAAGCGGGCAAGGCCGGTCGCCAGTACGCCATTGAACTCGCCCAGCGCGGCTATATCGTTGCGGCTCCGGACTATCCCTCATTCGGTGACCTGAAAGACTATGACTTTGCCGCCGACACCTACATCTCCGGCACCATGAAGGCGATTGTCAATCATCGCCGCTGCACCGACTTTCTGGCGTCACTCCCCTTTGTTGATGCGGAACGCCTGGGCGTCATTGGGCATTCGCTGGGAGGGCACAACGCGATTTTCCAGGCCGTCTTCGACCCACGACTCAAGGCCGTCATCTCCAGCTGCGGCTGGTGCCCCTTCGGCGACTACTACGGCGGCAACATTACCGGCTGGACCAGCGACCGCTACATGCCGCTGCTCAAAACCCGCTACAACCTCGACGTCGCTCAACTACCCTTCGACTTCTATGAACTCATCGCCGCACTGGCCCCCCGCACTTTTGTCTCCGTGTCCCCTGTGGCCGACGGCAATTTTGATGTGCAGGGCGTGCGCAAGGCCATTCCCGTGGCCAGCACGATTTATTCGCTGCACAATGCCCGCGAAAACCTTGTGCTGCTCACCCCCGACTGCGGCCACGACTTCCCCGCCGATATTCGGCTGCAGGTCTACGGCATCATCGACCGCACACTGAACCACAAACCGGATGCCTTCGACCCCGACTACTCCCTCGAACTCCCCCGTATCGCCCCCACGGCCCCCGCCGATGCACTCAGCACCTTCGACGTGCTCCCCGGATTCGAACTTCAGCAAACCGCCGCCGAACCGCTCGTGACCGACCCCGTCGCGATTTCCTATGACGCGGACGGACGGTTGTATGTGGTGGAAATGCGGGATTACTCCGAGCAGGATCGGGAGCACCTGGGAGTGATTCGGCTGCTGATCGACACCGACCAGGATGGTCGCTTCGACGACAGCCACGAATTCGCTCGCGGACTCAGCTGGCCCACGGCCATCATCGCGGCCGAGGGCGGAATTTTCGTAGCCGCCGCGCCCGACGTATTTTTTTTGAAGGACACGGATGGCGACCTGAAGGCCGACGTGCAGGAGGTGGTCTTCACCGGCTTTCACCGCACCAACGTGCAGGGCTTGATCAACAGCTTCCACTGGGGACCGGATAACCGGATTTACGGATCCGCCAGCACCGTCGGTGGCAGCATCACATCGCCCCGCCATCCGGCTCGTCCGGCCGTCGAATGCCGAGGCCGGGATTTCTCCTTCAACCCTAAAACTCTCGAACTCCGCGCCGAAACCGGCGGAGGACAGCATGGGATGAGCTTCGACAACTGGGGCCACCGCTTTGTCAGCGCCAACAGTGACCATGCCCAGCTCGTCATCTATGCCGATCGCTACCTGGCCCGCTCACCACTGGCCAGCCCCGCACCAGCCCGCATCAGCATCGCAGCCGACGGTGGCCAGGCGCCCGTCTTTCGCATCAGTCCGGTTGAACCCTGGCGGATCGTCCGCACACGCCTGCGCGCCTCGGGTCTCTCCAAAGGACTCGTCGAAGGCGGCGGTCGGCCGGCAGGGTACTTCACCGGAGCCACCGGCATCACAATCTACCGCGGAGACGCCTGGCCCGCTGAACTGTCCGGCATCGCCATCATCGGCGATGTCGGCAGCAACATTGTGCACCGCAAAAAGCTTACGCCCACCGGAGTGATCTGGTCGGCCGAACGCATGGACCCAGGCCGCGAACTGGTGGCCTCCCGCGACATCTGGTTCCGCCCTGTCCAGTACGCCAATGCCCCCGACGGCTGTCTGCACATTCTTGATATGTACCGCGAAGTCATTGAGCACCCTGCCAGTCTCCCGCCGGAAATCAAGAAACACCTCGACCTCACCAGCGGTCGCGACCGCGGCCGGCTCTACCGACTGGCTCCCACCGGCTGGACATACCGTCCCTCCCCGCAGCTCAGCAAAGCCACCACCGCCGAACTCACTGCGCTCCTCGAACATCCCAACGCATGGCACCGCGACACTGCAACACGCCTGCTCTACGAGCGCCAGGATCCTTCCGCCGGACCGCTGCTGAAGACACTCCTCAGGTCCTCAAAACAGCCGCTGGCCCGGTTCCACTCCATCGCCGCCCTTGAAGGACTCGCAGCGCTCACCGCAGACGACATCCTGATTGTGCTCGCCGATCCCAGCCCGGAAATTCGCGAGCGTGCGATTCTGGCCGCCGAAGCCTTTCACGACATCCCCGCCGTACAGCAGGCGTTGTATGCAATGGCCGGCGAAGCGGCCCCGCGAACGCTCATGCAGCTGGCCTTTACTCTCGGCGAACTCCCCGAATCCCCCGAACGACTCAAGGCCCTCAGCAGGATCCTCAGTCAGGCCGGCGGCGATCGCTGGATTCGCACGGCCGTCCTCTCTTCCCTCGGCAGTTCGGCCCCTGGGGCACTCATCGCTGTCGCCCGCCAGGCCGCTCAGCCCGGGGCCGCAGCAGCACTCCCGGAACTTGCTGATCTGACCGCGCGGCGGACGCCGCCGGGTGATCCGCTGACGGTCTTCCGCGAAACGCTCACAGCAGCCACCGGACTTCCGACGCTGCAGGTGCGACTGCTGCAGGCGGCTGCGACGGCCAACCCGGCCCTCGCTTCAAGGCCTGAATTCAAAGACCTGACAACCACACTTGTCACCTCCGCCCGAACGTCCCTGGAACAGCCCGCCAACCCCGAAGATCAGGCCGCTGCGATCCGCGTCCTGAGTCTCTCTTCCTGGTCCGCGTCCCGCGACCTGCTCCTCCCACGACTGGAACCCACCATAGCCCCGGGCGTCCAGTCCGCTGCGCTTGATGTCGTTTCCGGGTTTGCAGACGCCGAAATTGCCGGCGAACTGATTGAACGTCTTCCGAGCATGTCCCCCGCTCTCGTTCCCAAAGCCCGTGAATCGCTGCTGCGTCGCCCGGCATGGGCGACTGCTTTTCTTGATGCCATCACTGCCGGCACACT
>JBJTOM010000123.1:0-24759 GCA_046074585.1 Planctomycetota bacterium
CGCTGACTCATCAATTGTCGCCATGCGGTTTCCGGCAAGGCTGTTTGAAATGCCAACGATGCTCTGAGCATGCCCGATTCCGCTTTGGACAAGCACCTGATCCTGTGACTTCCAGGCATTCCACCTGCGATTCAGCCCGGCCGCAAAGACCAGTGATCCGTTCGGCGTCAGGGAAACCGTGGTGATACCTTTCATCGTCGGATCTGCGATGGTCTGAGTTTGCTTTCCGGTGACGTCCCAGAAACGAATCGATCCGTCAAGACTGCCGCTGACGAGCACGTTTGGCTGCTCGCTGAAGGTGACTGATTTCACGCTGGCCTCGTGACCTTCGCAGGTCGCTTTGAGTTCTCCCGTAACGGCATCCCGGATTTGAATCTTTCGATCGCTGCCTGCGACTGCCAGAAGTTTGCCATCCGGACTGTAATCAGCCCCAAAAATAATGCCCGACGACACTTCAATAGTCTGACGAGGATTTGATGAGGCTGCCAGCCAGCGTTTCACAGTGCGATCTTTCGACAGACTAAACAGCTGACGATCATCATCCGGCAACACCATACTTACAATCGCGTCCGTGTGCCCGCTGGCAGTCTGGTGTAAAGTCCATGTCGGTTGTCCGTTCGTGATGTTCAGACCGCAAACCCTCAGGATATGATCGCTGCCCGAGACGATCAGTTTTCGTCCGCCCTGAGTTACGGCAACTGATGTCAAAGGCACCGGACACGCCCAGTTCGTTTCTGTCGCGGCCTCAATATTCCAAACATGGACTTTTTGGTTTTCGCACCCGACAGCCAGATGATTGCCATCCTCGCTGATACTCAGAGATCGAACGGCTGCTGAAGCCGTCCATTGCCTGTCAGTCTGCATCGACTCGGTTACCCATCGTTGAACAAGCGGGCTGCCATCGGACGTGAAAAACGATTTCCCGTCGGGGGAAACACGAACATGCAGCACCGGTTTGTCGCTGGCGTTCGTGATTGCTGTAATCACGGGAGTCCACCGCTTGACAGTCCTGTCAGCACTGCAGGAGATCACCGTGGATCCATCATTCGACATGGCCGATGACTGCGCTGCTCCGGTATGACCGACCAGCCGTTCTTTCAGCTTGCCGGTCCTGCCGTCCCAAAGATAGACCGCACCGTCTTCTCCTGCCGTTGAGTATTCGCTTCCCGTCTGATTGGTTGCTGCGCCTCGCAGATTAACGGTTCCTGTCACCGTCAGCGCCGGCGCGGCCGTTGGGACCGTGTTTTCTCCGTTGTCAGCAGGGAGATTCCAGATCAACAATCTTTTGTCGTCGGTGGTCGCAGCCACTGTTTTTCCATCCCCGGTGACAGTCAGGCTGTTGATAGGCGAGTTGACCGGTGCCCAGACCCCGATTTCCTTGCCGGATGCCGCACTCCATAACTTCATTGTCTGATCGACTCCGGCAGAAACGAACCGATTACCGTCCGGCGCCCACTGCACCGAAGTCACGCTGCCGGTGTGCCCTTTAAAAAGTCGCTTCAGGCTTCGATTGAAAATGTATCCGTTGTTATCTGCCCCGGCACCAGCGATGAGCGGCAGGTTTGGAGGAACAGCTACATCACCGATGACCGCGGCCGCTGTGATTTCTTCAAGCAGCGTGCCATCGTCGCCGGAATACAGACGGATCTTTTTGTCGGCACAGGAAACCGCCCAGTGGCCATCCGACGTGGCGGTCAGCCCCATCACGGCCGCTGGTGCGGTCAGCGTTCTCACCGCTGTGCCGTCGGCGAAATTCCAGATGAAGACATTCGTCTGTGAAAACAACGGATCGCCGCCGGATGCCACCTGAGTGCCATCTGAGCGAACTGCGACAGAGCGCAGTGCGGTTCCACTGCCGGAAAACGGGCGGACCAGTTCGCCCTTCATGTTCCAGAGTTTCGCCGTCTTGTCTTCACCGCATGTTACGAAGTGACTGCCGTCAGGGGTCACCGCAAGATCGTGAACTTTGACCTCGTCCCCCAGCACAATGCTTTTTGCGGAAATGGCAGTGAAAGTCAGATCGCCGTCTGCGCCGCCGGTCACGAAACCTGCGAATGAGGGCGTGAGTCGAACGGCTTTCAGAGCCGCCTTTGCTGCCGGAAACCGCTGGAGCTCACGACTGGTTGTGGTGTCCCAGATGCGAACGACCAGGTCTTCGCCGGTCGTGGCAACGCGTTTGGTTCCCGACACGAAATCAGAGGCGATGACCGGCGATGACTGAGTCAGAACTTTTGCTTCACCCGTGGCTGCTGTCCAGATCCTGATGGTCTTGTCCAGACTGCTGGTAACTATCGTTGTCGAATCGGCCGAAACCGTCACTCCCGTTACCTGTCCCTGATGGCCGGAGTAGACCTGAGCCTGGACGCCGTCTGCGACATTCCAGCGGCGAACAGACGCATCCGCGCCGCCGCTGAATACGCTGGCCCCATCCGGGGTGAACGCTACGGCAAGGACCGGCCCCGAGTGCCCGGTCAGCACACGGGGCATCTCATCGCCTTTCCACAACTTCACCAGACCATCGGCTCCCGCAGTCGCTATTTCCCCCGTTTGAGGATGAATCGCAACCGCATGGACGGCTCCTGAATGGCCTGCTGGCTGTTGCTGCTTTTCAGCACCGTCAGGGAACGACCAGGTTTGCCACTTGCCAGTGCTGGTTCCCGTGACGAGCGTCCTGTCGTCCTGACTGATGGCGAGGGCAGTGATCGGCCCGGTCGTGTTCTTCCAGCCGGCGATCTGTTGCCGGTTTTCGAGGCTGAAAACACGAACCCATTCGTCAAGCCCGGCAGAAATCAGCATCTTTCCATCGTGAGAAATGACGATTGCACTCACGGCCTGCCCGTGGGCTTTCACCGTTGATGGCGGGGGAAGCGGCAGAGTCCAGATCTTGACAGTCCCGTCTGCGCCGGAAGAGACCGCCTGTTGACCGTCACCGAGGAAGTGCAGACCTGTGACGGCTCCCGCATGTGCACCCCATGTGGAAACGAGGGCTCCCTGATCCATGTGGCGAATCTGAAGATCACCGACAATGTCTCCGACGCCCAGAAGGTTGCCATTCGATGAGATGGCCAGAGACTGAACCGGCTGTGGGAAATCGTTGATGGCAAACTTCGGCTGGCCGTCACTGACTGTGCTGACTCGCACTGTCTTATCGAGACTGCCAGTTGCCATTAATTGCCCGTTCGAAGTCAAGGCAACAGCGGCTATTGGCTGACTGTGACCGCGAACAGGTGCCGTGGTTTCGGGGACTTCCCAGAGTCGCACCGACCCATCGGCGCCGCTGCTCAGCAGGAGTGGCTTTGAAGGATGAAAGCTCAGATCGTTGACCGCCCCTGCATGACCGGCAAGCGCAGATCCTGCCATGCCATCCGCTGTTTTCCAGAGCTGGATCGTACCGGGCTCGGAACCCGATGCCGCCCAGGCTCCTTCGTGCGAAAGGGCTGCCGAAAGAATACGCCCGGACTGACCGGACAATGTTCGCACCGGCTGGCCGTCACTCAATTTCGAAAGCTGCAGGATCTGATCGTACCCGCCGCTGATGACATATTTGTTATCGGCCGAGATTGCCACGGTTGAGACCACATCGTTGTGCCCCGAGAGATTTGTCGCTGGCTTTGGCGACCAGTTGACCCGTCGAACTGCACCATCCTGTCCGCCGAGCACAATCTGAGATCCCGCGGCCGAAATTCCGGCACTGGATAACGGACCTGTGTAAACGACTGAACCGAGCTGAGCGGTGTCGAGGTTCCAGTCGCGCAGCGTTCCGTCTGCAGACGCCCCAATCACGGATTTCGCAGCAGGCAGCCAGCCGACTCCGACGAGAGGCGCAGTTGCTCCGGAATAATTTCGTACAAGTCGACCGGTCAAAGTATCCCAGAGACTGACGATGTTCGATTCATCGCCGGTCAACAGTATCGTTCCGTCTGGAGAAATGGCGATCGAAGCGGGTACGCCGGGCACACCGGGAAAATCCAGCAATGGTCGGGGAACAGCGACATCGGAAACGACAATCTGCTTGCCGGTTCCTGCGGTGACGATCTGCTGGCCGTCCGGTGAAACTGCCAACGACAGAATCGCTCCGTCATGCCATGCACTGCTGGACAGAAGTTGTCCGGTCGCACGATCCCATGTCTTCAGGGTGCCCGATGTGTCGCCGCTGAACAGCATCCTGCCGTCGGGCGAATAGCCGACTGCGTGAACAGGAGACGTATGTCCTTCGAGGTATTGAACAGGGCCTGCAACCATGGTTTGTGCCAACACACAGCTGGAAGCCAGTGAAGTTACAAAGGTTACGAAACACAAGCAGGAGCACCTTCGAATCGTATGAATCGACATCGATGACAACCTCTCGGATCGGAGTTAACAGCTGGATGCAGCCGACTGTGGCTGCAGGCTGGCGAGTCAGGCTGAGCCCGCTTACCTGTAGACTCTAACAATGTTCTTACGACTTCAACAGCATCATTCCGGTTCAATTACCCGCGGCAGCTGCAGATGCAGCATCCGCCGGCCGGACGGCGACTCCTGCGGACCCAACGGAAGCCGCTCCGGGTGCTGACTTCAAAACCGGTGAATTTGCGAGTGACGAACCCGATGTTCCCACGCTGCTGCCGGACGCGCGGCGGTTGGGGGGACAGAAGGAGGCGTCATTGACGTACGGCACGCCATGCCCGAAGAGGCTGATAAACACGCCCCCGCCTGGAGAGCCTTGCGTCCGAGCTCTGCAGAGGGCTGATGTGTCCGCCAGCCACTTTCAACTGAAACAGGTCCTGAAGTCTTCCGGACGCAGGAGCGTATGAATCCGGTGTTCGGTAACAATCGGCTCAACATGCCCGGCCTGCCGCTCGACGGCAGCAGTAAGGAATTCCCGGAGTTCATGTCAGGTCGCCGCTCGATTTCTTCGATTCGTGGCACGACGCCACGACAGTCTGCGTCAGGATGCCGCCATCCCCGGGAACACGTCCCACTGAAAGACACGTTGGTGTCGAACGGCACGAAGACTCATAAAAGCGTATGCAAATCTCAGAACGTGCAGAGAAAAGAAACTCGCCGGCTGTCTCTGCTGTGGGTTCGCTGCAGGATTTCGTCTGGCGGGTGACGATTGCAGAATGCTGAAGGCCTGAGTAGCATCTTTCAGCTGCGTCGGCGGTCCCGAAAGGGGTGTCTGAGAGGAGTTTAATCGGATTCCTGTACCAGAGGCGGACGAGAGGGATGAGTGACTGGCTGGAGGGCGTGCGTCCGATTATCGAACAGGTCCTTCAGCCTGTGGCTGATCTGTTGCCCATGGGAATTTTGCGGCGAGTGGGCAGTGATCCTGTTTCTTTGTTCCTGCTTGCATTCTTAGTGACGTTGTTGCTGACGCTTTTGGTGCGAACGCTGCTCGGAGCCTCCCCGTTCTATCTGATTCGCAGTCGGTTTCATGAGATTCCTCCAGTTCGAGCACTGCTGCATCTGGTCTTCTGGACGTTACGCGGCTTCGGTGTGTTGCTGGGCATCGCAACACTCCAGCAGGCGGCAAGGGCGTGGGAAAGGTGGCATTCAGGAAACCGAGAGAACGCCGTGCTTGCTGCGGCAGCGTTTCTGGCAGCGGTGGTTGTCGGGGCGCTGTGCAGCGCGTTTCAATCGTTCGCGATCAACACATTATCCCTGCCGCGACCGAAGGTCCGAATTCGGGTCACCGGGATTCAAACCGGCATCAGCAGACGGCTGCTGGAACGGCTTGGACTGGAGCGATTTCCGAACGAGTATGGTGTGGCGTGGAAGACGGGACTGGGCGTGCGTGTTTTGCTGGCGTTGGGGTTCTGGACAACTGCTGCGGGAATGGGGCTGGGGTGGCTGCGGCCGGACGACACCCCGCTGGCCGACCGGATTTTGCTTGAAGTGGCCACTCTGATTTCCCATGCACCGCATTTTCCGCGTGCGTTGCTGCTGTTTCCCGCGGCGTGTGTTGTCACGCCGTTGTTATCGCTGCTGTGGACGAATCGTGACTATCTGATGGTCACATTTCCGTGTGCACTTGTACTGGATGCGGTGCTGACGTCTGGCTGCCTGCTGCTGCTGCTCATGGCGAATCCGGAGCCGCAGCAGGCTGCAGGCTGCCTGACTGTGCTGGCGGGCCTGCATGGCTGGCGGTATGCGTCTGACGTCAACAGAGCGCGTGGTTATTTCCGAATGAAACGCGTCTACAAACCGATTGTCGAAAGGATTCGGCAACACTTTTTCTGGATTGGGCAACTTGCACGGACCCCGGATTGTGCCCTTCCGGAGCTGGACGAAACAGAGTTGAGTCAGCGGATTTCCGAGGGTGCAGGCAACATCGAGGAATACGGAATTCTGACAACTCGAAACTATGGACGCTTCCTCAGGATCAGTGAGATACAGCAGGAACCCTTCGTTGCGGTGATGTGTCGGTACCTGACGGTGCGCAGATATACAGGCACGTCTGGCGGGACGGGCACCATTCGAATGCTGCAGCACCCTGCTGTGCCTGTCTGGAATGAAACACTGTTTCCACTGCATGCTCCGTCAGGTTATGTCAATTGGATCGATCCGCTGTGGCTGGACAGCTGCTGGGATATTGTGTCACTCTGTGCTCGTTGCGGCGGCTCTGGCTGGATCGAACGCAGCGAATCCGAGACCTGCACGGATTCGAGCGGGAAGTCTCAGACGCGGTATGTCACGAAACGTGAAACCTGCAACTCCTGTGGCGGCTTTGGCCGCCTGCAATACACGCAAATCCTGAATACGCAGTGGCAGCGCTTGATGCCGACCTTGTCGGAACCTGAAGTCCCGCTGCCGGAACTTCTGGATGACGCTGAAGAGCGAGTGTACTATTCTCTCCCGCTGGTTGAGGACCGTAGTGGCTTAAGCGTTCCCGGACGCAACGGAGGGCTTTCGGCAGAGCTGTTCGAACAAATTGATGAAGACGCTCAGCAAGTCACTCAGGATTCATCGGAGGATTTTGCACGGGTGATGGAGCTGCACCATGGCGATTATCTTTACCGAGCAGACTTTCAGGTGACTGGCTTTCACGTACTCTCAATACGATTTCCACGGCTGTTATTTCAACGAGGCTGGTTCTTTGGGGCACGTCCCGAGTTTTATTTTCCCCGAGTTCCTCTTTCCCTGAGCATGCTCGCCACGCTCACTTTCTTTCCGCCTTTGGCACTGCTGTGGGCGCTGATCTGTTTTGTGGTTGGCAGGCAGATCCTTGAGTCGCTGCCCTGAAAGAGTGTCCGTTCGAGGCGGAAACAAGCGCACTTTCCGGTCGAAAGAGCATCACCAGGGCGATTGCGGAGTGCTGCGGTAAATGGCCTGGATCCTGAAACCCGATGTCACAGAATGCGGTCAACGGAAGCTCCCGGCGGAAGCCGCCCGGCACCAGAAACCAGATCGTGCTGATCCCTGCCAGCCTCGAAGAAAAAGTCCCCGACGGTCACCCCGTACGGATGGTCGACGAGATTCTCGATACCTTCGACTGGTCGGCATGGGAAAATAAGTATCATCGAAGACGCGTGGCAGTTGTCATCCGGGCGACCGAATTCTTCGCTGGGGCTTGTCTTTCCCGGACCACCGGTAAGAATAGAGCACGTGGTGTCCGGGTCCGCTGTTTCTGGCCGGAACACAATGTCCCCGCGTTTTTCATGGGAGTGTCAGTAATGAAATTTCTGCAGACTGCGGTTCTGGCGGTCGCCGGCTTTTTCGGAGCAGTCGCCATGGGTGCCGACACGGTTCACGAATTCAAAATGAAGTCCATCGACGGCAAGGAAGTGAATCTGTCTGAATACAAGGGCAAAGTGCTGCTGATCGTCAACGTCGCCAGCCGCTGCGGACTCACCCCGCAATACACCCAACTCCAGGCGCTCCACGAAAAGTACGCGGACAAGGGTGTGGTGATCATTGGTGTGCCGTGCAACCAGTTCGGCGCCCAGGAGCCTGGTACCGAATCCGAAATCAAACAGTTCTGCTCCAGCAAGTATGATGTCACCTTCCCGATGATGAGCAAGGTGGACGTCAACGGAGCCAAACAGGACCCGCTCTACGCGTTTCTCAAAAGCAAGTCCGACAAAACCGACGACATCAGCTGGAACTTCGAAAAGTTCGTGGTTGGCAAGGACGGTAAAGTCGCCGGCCGGTTCGCTCCCCGCACCAAGCCGGATGCTCCGGAAGTCGTCGAAGCAATCGAAGCCGCTCTGAAGAAGTAAGTCACTCGGGGTTGATCGCGGCGAGGCTGCTTCAACACCGTCCACTGACCACAGAGCTTCCTGTCAACAGTGCTTCCTGACAACACTCCGCAGTTCACCAGAACCGCGGAGTGTTTTTTTATTCTGAGCCGCCCACTTCCTGCATTTCAAGCTGCTTCATCTTGCGATACAGATTGGAGCGGTGCAGGCCGAGCAGTTTGGCGGCATCCGTCATGTTATCCCGAGACTCGCGGATGCAGCGACGAATAAACTCCCGCTGAAATTCCCGTGTTGCATTTTCCAGTCCAAGATCCAGGGCTGGCAGACGCGAAGACGTGGCCTCCGGGCTGAGCATAAACGAGAGGTCTTCCGGCTCAATCCGCTCCCCCTGGCTCAAAAACGCCAGTCGTTCCATCAGATTTCTGAGCTCACGCACATTTCCCGGCCACGGATGGTCCTGCAGTCTGCGGCGAGCTTCTGTGGCCAGCGACAGTCCGGGGCGCCGTGCCTGGGCTGCAAAGCGTTTCAGAAAAAACTCAGCAAGCGGCAGGATGTCCTCAGGCCGGTCCCGCAGTGGTGGAAGCTCCAGCGTCACCACTCCCAGCCGATAATAAAGATCCTCACGGAACTTCCGCGCCCGCACATGCTCCGCCAGACTCGCATTCGTGGCCGCCACAATTCGCACATTCACGGGAATCACCTGAGATCCGCCCACACGTGTGATGACTTTCTGTTCCAGCACTCGCAGGAGTTTCGCCTGGCCCCCCAGCGACATGTCGCCGATTTCATCCAGAAACAGCGTCCCGCCGTCCGCCAGTTCGAATTTCCCCTGCCGCATCTCCCGAGCGTCCGTAAACGCTCCCCGCTCGTGCCCGAACAATTCACTTTCCAGCAGTGATTCTGAAATCGCAGCACAGTTCACGGCCACGAAAGGACACTGTTCCCGGGTGCCTTCATAATGCAGGGATTGCGCGACCACTTCCTTGCCTGTGCCGCTTTCCCCCAGCACCAGCACCGGCAGGTCGGTGGAGGCCAGCCGCCGAACCGTGTCGCGCAGGGCCGTCATCGGAGCGCTGTCTCCGATAATCGACACGCCTCGCGTCACGCGTTCTGCCAGCTGACTGCGACTGCGACTGAGCAGGTTCTTTTCCTGAAGGTTCGCCAGTGCCACGGTGGCCTGCGTTCCCAGCAGTGCAAGGCATTCCACGTCGTCGTCGGTGAACGGCCGCTGATCCTTCTGATTGATCCCCTGAAATGCCCCGACCACACGTCCCTGAGCGTCCCTGAGCGGGACACAGACAATGCTCCGCGTGCGATAGCCGCTCTTGCGGTCCACCTCCTGATTGAACCGCGGATCCGCATACGCGTCGTCGACACAGATCGACTGCCCGGTTCGCAGGGTTTCACCAACGATGCCTTCGCTGGCGGGCAATCGCAGTGAGGCGCCACGGATGCCCAGCGCCGGCCGCGCTTCCACCTCATTCCGGTCCCGGTTCCAGAGGAAAATGCTGCTGCGATCACAATTGAGCAGTCGAGTGGCTTCCTGCGCGATCAGTTCCAGCAGCGGCGCAGCGTCGTCCGCCTGGGAAAGTCGTGAGGCAATCTCGAGCGTCGCCCGCAATCGCTCAATTCGCCGCAACTGCGTCTGTTCCCGATGCACCAGCGCCAGCGACATCGACAGCGTGTTCGCCAGCATCAGCCCCGCATCCACCATCTGTGCATCGGCATAGCGCCCGGAAACAGCGATTAATCCCTGAAACGGCGCTGCCGCCGTCAAGGGAAAACCGGCTGTCATGCGGTTTTGTTCTGTGCGGACCACCCCCGCCGCCTCCCGATCCAGAACACCTTCCCACAATGCGATCGGACGCGCGGCAGGCGGCTGCTGACCATGCTCTGCCACCACCTCCCAGGAGGGGTCCGGGGTCCGCCGGATCACGCCAATCCACTGCACCGCCAGCTCCGTGGCGATTTCCGCCAGCCCGGTCCGCAGGAAGGAATTGGTGGAGGTCGCCCGCAAGGCATCGGACAGCAAACGTGCACCCAGCTGCAGCAGCGGACCGCTGGTGGATGCGGGCGCCAGCAACGGCACCTGCTGCGATGTTTTCCACTCCGTTGTCATCTGTTTCCGACCCTCCTTCACGCTGGCTGTCGGAGCCGCATCGCCTGCGCACCGGACATCCTTCCGGCTGCGTCATCAGGTCGACGCAACTGAGCGCCATCGGTCTGATGGCGGTAAATTTAGTTGGTGTCGCGTTCCAGGTCAATTGCCCAACTCGGCCCTGTTCGATTTCCCTGCCACTCCCTAAGATCCTGATAAGGGCTTGAGACCGCACAGACAACAAGACAGGGAGCAATTGCAATGGCAGGCAGGCGCCGAACAACCGTCTCGCCCCCCTCCGCGGCTCGAGCCGCACTTCCGAGGCTGGGCGAGTATCTGATTGAGCAGCTTCAGCAGTACGGTGTGAGGGATGTGTTCGGGATCCCGGGCGACTTTGTGCTGCAGTTCTATGGAATGCTGGAATCGAGTCCGCTGCGAGTGATCGGCACGACCAGCGAAGCCTGTGCGGGCTATGCGGCCGACGGTTATGCGCGGATTAACGGGATTGGCTGCGTCTGCGTGACGTACTGCGTGGGCGGATTGAGCCTGTGCAACGCCGTGGCTGGTGCGTATGCGGAAAAGAGTCCCGTGATCGTGATCAGCGGTGCTCCGGGAATGAACGAGCGGCGGACAGATCCGCTGCTGCATCATCGCGTGCGTGACTTTCACACGCAGAAGGACGTGTTCGAAAAAATCACCATCGCCTCAGCGTCACTCGAAGACGAGCTGACGGCCTTCCGGGAGATCGATCGCGTGCTGGCCGCCTGTGCGCGGTACAAGCGTCCTGTGTTTCTTGAGCTGCCACGGGACAAGGTGCTGGCGGAATGTCCATATCCGCACCAGCCGCGGCAGGAGCAGCAGCAGAGCGATCCTGCGGCTCTGGCGGCCGCCGTCGCGGAGGCCCGTGAGATGCGCCGGCAGGCCCGCCAGCCGGCGATTGTCGCCGGAATCGAACTTCACCGCTTTGGCCTGCAGGACCAGGTCCTGCGGTTCGCCGAACAGAACCGCATTCCGATCAGCGCTACGCTTCTCGGGAAATCGGTCGTCAGCGAGCGGCATCCGCTGTATCTGGGCGTCTATGAAGGGGCCATGGGGCGTCAGGAAGTTCAGCAATATGTCGAAAGCAGCGACTGTGTGGCTCTGCTGGGAGCCTTCATGAGTGACATTAATCTGGGCGGCTTCACGGCGCACCTTGACCCTGCTCGCTGCATCTATGCCACCAGTGAAAAACTGCGGATCGGGCACCACTACTTTCATGATGTGCTCTTCAGTGACTTCATGCAGGCACTCGCTGCCCCGCAGTTTGCCGTCAAACGCAAAGCCCCGCGAATTGAACAGCCGAAAATCCAGCCCTGGAAAGCCATTCCCTCAGCTCAGCTGACCATCAGTCGCCTGTTCGCAAAAATCAACTCCATCCTCGATGAGAATCTCGTCGTCGTCGCCGATACTGGCGATTCCCTGTTTGCAGCCGCTGACCTGTCCATCTCCCAACGCACCGAATTTCTCAGCACCGCCTACTACACCTCCATGGGCTTCGCCATCCCGGCCGCCGTCGGCGTGCAGGCAGCCAACCGCAACCTGCGACCACTCGTTCTGGTCGGTGACGGCGCCTTCCAGATGACATGCATGGAACTCTCCACCGCCGTCCGCCGACAATTCAACCCCATCGTCGTCGTCCTGAACAACAAAGGCTACTCCACCGAACGCTTCATTCAGGAAGGACCGTTCAACGATATTCACAACTGGCAATACCACCGCATGCCCGAGCTGCTGGGGTCAGGCTGGGGCTTCGAGGTCCACACGGAAGGCGATCTCGAAAAAGCCTTCCGCGCCGCACTCGCCAATGTCGACTGCTTCAGCATCCTGAATGTGCACCTTGATAAACTGGATGTCAGCCCCGCCCTCAAACGCCTCGCCGCCCGGCTCGCCGAACGACTCTGATTCCTTCTCACCTCGAAGCACAACCCGGACACAGGCATCCCGCTTCCTCACGGACGCGGCTCGGAGGGCGTGCTTTGCATGACAGGACAAATGGGACGCATGTGACAAATGGGACGTATGAACAGTGGCATAGCGCGGGGGGCGGCGGCGTACCCGGAGCCCCGCCAGCGCACTTCGCCCGCGGACTGCCGTCCGGCGGCTCAGAAGAGCTTCATTGGGGGAGTGACATCCCCCGCGCGACTTGTCACGTGGGGTGGCTGGCGAAAGACGGTTTCCGGCGTACTTGACACCGCTTCGTCATCCCAGCTTCGCCCTCCCGCTGATGCTCTCTGCCGGAACGTCAGGACCAGAGTGGTGCGGCCACGCTTGACTGACCGCCCGCCGTCGATAAGCTCACGGCCCTGTCGTTCTGATATTCACACGAGCATTATTCAATCTTCCGGGTGCAGTCACACATGTTGAGATTGATTCTTTCTGCGGGGCTGCTGCTGTCCCTCGGCCGTCTGCTGCCGGCTGGCGAAATCACCATCATTTCTCCGCAGAACGCGGCTCAGCTGCTGGCCACCACCGACCCCGCCACCCGCCCTGTGCTGCTCGACACCCGCGGCGGATACAAGGATTACTTCCGCGGCCATCTTCCGGGGGCGCACCATATCAACTTTGATACGCTCCGTGGCACGGATCTCGGGGTGCCGGTCCAGTATCTGCCTGACGATCTGACGGCTGCACTGCTGGTACGTGCCGGAGTCCGTTCGGGGCGAACGCATCTGATCTATGCCACCGGAGCCGCATTGCCCAACGACGAAATCCTCAGCGCCAGCATGGTCGCTTACGTGCTCGAAAAATTCGGCGTAGACGACATTCGCATCATCGACGGAGGACTGCCGGGCTGGCAGGCGGCCGGGCTCCCGACCACCCAGGAATACTTTGGCAATCCGCCAGGCACGCTCCCGGACACCCGCCACCCCGAAATCGGCATTGCACTCCCCGAACTGCTCGCCCTGAAATCCCGGTCCGACGTCCTGCTGGTCGATGCTCGGCCGCGCAATGAGTATCTGGGGAATGACGATGTGTGGCTCCGCAAAGGCCATATCCCGGGGGCCATCAGCTTCCACTGGGCAAGACTCATGCACGCCGATAATACCCACCGCTTTCTCGATGCTGACAGCGCCCGCAAACAACTGGAACAGGCCGGCATCACGCCTGAGAAACACATCATCGTCTACTGCGGCACCTCCCGCGAAGGCAGTCTCCTGCGGTTCTACCTGCGACATGTGGCCGGCTATCCCCATGTGCGGCTCTACGAAGGTTCATGGAAGGAATACGCGTCCCTCAAACATCACCCCGCGGAAACTCAGGAAAATTCCCTCAGCCGCTGACAAGCCACCTGCAGGAGCATCCCTGTGATCGAAGCACTGCTGCTGCTGTCCGCCGCCTTTGTGGCGTTCACCAACGGCGCTAATGCCAACAGCAAAGGAGTGGCGTCGCTGTATGGGACCGGCACAACCTCCCTGCGGACTGCACTGCTCTGGGGCACCGCAACCACATTTCTCGGGTCACTGTGCGCCCTCCTGCTCTCCTCCGGAATGCTCAAAAGCTTCAGCGGTCAGGGCCTCGTCGACACGGAACTGCTGAAAACGCCCCACTTTCTCACAGCCGTGGCCAGCGGAGCGGCCGTGACCAGCTTTCTGGCAACGCGATTCAGCTTTCCCGTCTCCACCACCCACGCGCTCCTGGGCGCTCTTCTGGGAGCCGGTGTTGTCGGCAATGCCCGCGGTGTTCATCCGGCAGCCCTGTGGGATCGCTTCCTCGTGCCACTCCTGTTCAGCCCGCTCCTCGCCCTCGCCCTCGGTGCCGCATTGTACGCGCTGCTGAGCATCCTGCGGCTGGCCCCCAGTCAGCGCACCCCGGGACTTGATGCCCTCCACGTCTGCAGTACCGGTGCGGCCAGCTTCGCTCGAGGACTCAATGACACCCCCAAAATGGCCGCACTCCTCGCCGTGGTCCCATGGCTGGCCCCCCCAACCGCCATCCTCGCCGTCGCCGTCCTGATCGCCTGCGGCGGCCTCGTCGACTCACGCAACGTCGGTGAAACGCTCGGCAAAAAAATCACCCGCATGTCCGCCGGTCAGGGCTTCGCATCCAGCCTCGTCACCGCAGGTCTGGTGGCGACCGCCAGCCTGCACAGTCTGCCCGTCAGCACCACTCACGTCAGCGTCGGATCACTCACCGGTATTGGAGCGGTCACGCGGCAGGCCAACTGGCGCACTGTCGCCGAAATCCTGCTCGCATGGATCGTCACGGTCCCCTGCGGTGCGGCTGTGGCGGCGCTGATCGCTCTGCTGCTCGCACGTCTGTAACAGCCGGAAAATTGCACAGCGGAATACTCGTCGTCGGCTCCGACAAGACCTCCCCCACCGTCGACTCTCGCAATGCCCGCTCCACCATCGCCAGCGCCTCGTCCATCCGACGATGCAGCGGACACAGATTGACACCGTGAGCAGGCAGGTTGAGCGGACACGTGCGGATCCGCTGGATCGGCTCCTCCGCGTTCACCACCTCCAGAATCGTCAATCCCTCCGCCGCCCGCAACAACTCCACTCCACCCCCCGCACCCCGGTGCGATGCCAGAATCCCCGATTGCGCCAGCGACTGGATCACCTTGGAAAGATACGCCCGAGGCACCTGCGTGGCCGCTGCAATCTCCGCCGTCGTACAGCTGCGCCCTGACGACGCCAAATGCAGCACCGTCCGCAAGGCATATTCCACAGTTTGCGAAAACATGGCTTGAAATCCGAATTGGATGTTGATGTCTGATTTTAAGAGTGATATTCTATCTGGATGCCGATGTCCAATTCGGTTTTCCCGCGGAACCTGCTGTTTTCGCCCAGGATTGTCCCCCCAAAATCCCGCTCCTTCCCGCCTCTGTCACCCACCCCACACAAGGAATCCTGACATGATGAAACACGTTGACGAACCCAGACTGGAGACTGACCTGTCCAGTCGTTTTGCGTGGTTGACAGAGTTTATGGGCTTTACAGAGGCGGACGTTTCGGCGCTGCATGCTGCTGCTCCGGTGCTGGGGCCACTTGTTCCGGGACTGGTGGATGCGGTCTACGAAAAGTTGTTTTCATACGATGCCACCAAACGTCATTTTCTGGTGCGGCAGTCGGGATTTGAAGGCCCTGTTCCCGACAATCTTGCTCAGCTGTCCCAGCAGCATGAAATGATTCAGTTCCGCCGGGCTCATCTGGCCAGTTACCTGGTGGCTCTGGTGACACGTCCCTACGACACCAGGCTGGTGCAGTTTCTTGACAACGTGGGAAAGATTCACACGCCACTGGCAGGAAATCCGCGACTGTCGGTCCCGCTGGTGCAGATGAACGCGCTGATGGGCTTTGTGTCCGATGCTCTGTTGTCGACCGTGCTCGGGCTGGGGCTGGATCGTGAGACGGAAGTGCGGACGCTGCGGGCGGTCAATCGGTTGTTGTGGCTGCAGAACGACCTGATTACGCGTCACTATCAGCAGCCCAGTGCATCTTAACCTGGATGTCTGAAGTTCGTCTGAATGTTCGTCTGAATCTTTGTCTGCACCGGCGGGTCCTAATCGGGCAGGACCTCCATGAAAAACCGCAGCCAGTTGCCGTGCATGATGCCATTGATGTCGGCGTCTGAATACCCGCGGCGACTGAGCATATCAGGGAGTCTCTGGAGGTCGCGGAAGCGGTCGAAGTCACTGGGAGTCTGTTCCACGCCATAGCCGCCGTCCAGATCGGTCCCGATGGCGGCATGGCGTGCATTGCCGGCCAGCTGGCAGACGATGTCAATATTTTCGATCACTCGATCCATGGACACCAGTCGCTGACTTTGGCGGCGGACATACCCCGGCTGCAGCATGATGATATCGAAGGCCATTCCGATCACACCGTCGCGTTCGATAACTGCTTTGTACTGTTCGTCAGAGAACTGGCGTTGCCAGGGGGCGAGGCGTCGGGAATTCTGATGGCTGGCGTGAATGCGTCCGCCGAAGTATTCCAGAACCTGCCAGAAGGCGACATCGGAGAGGTGTGTGACGTCGACCGTCATTCCCAGATCTTCGATCTTTCGCAGGAGCGGGATGGCGTCGACAGCCAGTCCCACTTCGCAGGATGTGCCGCCGCCATAGCGGTTGGCGCCATAGTGTGTCAGCCCGATGGCACGCAGCCCGTGTTCGTGAAATTCTTCGACGGTGTCAGGCACCAGCATTGGATCTGCGCCTTCCATGGTCTGGATGAACCCCAGCGGTGCGGTGTGCGGGTGTTGTTTCCAGGCATCGAGATGATGGCGCAGATCAGATTTGGTGCGGATGCCGCGGAGGAACCCTGCGCGTTCCATGGCCCGATGCCAGGCGAGATGGGCGTGGGCCATGGCGTAACAGGTTTGCGGGGAAGTCCAGCCGAAGGAGTGGCTGATTTCTTTTTCCTGCCGTGCGAGCAGTGTGGAGAGGCAGACGCCGAGTTCAGCGGCGCGCAGCTCGGGGAAGCTGAGTGTTGCGCCGCCGCGTCCGGGATCGGTCATACCAAGGGCACGTTCCTGGGCGCGGAGGTCGTCCACGGTGCACCGCAGATCGCGGTTCCAGTCGACTCCGTTGAGCGCCAGATCAAGATGTCCGTCAAACAGCAGCACGGGAGGATCTCCTCGAGGGTCAGTTGCCGGAACGGAAGCGGTAGAGGCTGCCGAATGGCGTTGAGAAGTACAGATCGCCGGCTTCATCGGAACCGAACGACATGACAGGCAGGTTTTCACCGGTGAGTGAGTAGTTGGCTTTGACAGCTTTGGCTTTGGTGTCGTAATCGAGTGCCCAGAGTCGTCCGCTGACGTAGTCGGCATACACATACTTTCCGACCAGCTCCGGCACGCGTTTGCCCCGGTAGACGCCGCCACCGGTGATGGATTTGCCGACGTCGTGGGCATATTCGTGGATGGGGTCAATGAGTTCCGGGCGAGCGGCGTCATTGCCGTCGGGGCGGAACCAGTGGCGCCCTTCGCGGACATTCCAGCCGTAGTTGCCACCGGCTTCGATCAGGTTGATTTCTTCCCAGAGATTCTGGCCGACGTCGGCGGCCCAGAGCAGACCGGTTTCGCTGTCGAAGGACATCCGCCAGACGTTGCGCAGACCATACGCGTAAATTTCGCCACGGGCCTGTGCAGTTTGACCGCGGGGACCGGAAGGCACCAGTTTGCCAACGAACGGGTTGTCCGCTGGAATTGCATACTGCTTTCCGTCTTCCTGACGATCGATATCGATTCGCAGGATGGACCCCAGCAGCGTGGTGAGGTTTTGACCGTGGCCCATGGGATCATTGCCGCTGCCGCCATCGCCGAGACCCACGTAGAGGAACCCGTCCGGACCAAAGGCGATTGTGCCGCCATTGTGGTTCCAGAATGGCTGGGGGACGCGGAGGATTTCAACTTCGGATTTGGGGTCGGCCACATTGGGGTTGTCTTTGGACACGGTGAACCGGGACACCACCGAAAGATGCTCGCCGGCAGCCGATGTGTAATACACGAAGAACTGGCCGTTCTGGCGGAATTTCGGATGAAACGCAAATCCCAGCAGGCCTTCCTCGTTTTGGTTGTCGGCATAGACGCAGCGTTCGTCAATGTCCAGAAACACCGTGGCTTCTTCACAGTCCTGGCTGTTCGGGAACACCTTAATGATGCCTTCCTGTTCGGCTACGAACAGGCGGTTGGAACCATCAGCGGCATGCGTCACCACGATGGGGCGGTTGAAGTCGAGGTTGGGGAACGCGCGTTCGGCTGAGACGGCCAGGGGTTTGTCCTGAGCGAGCGCGGGGGAGGCAAGGCAGGCGACGGCCAGCAGTGTGTTGAGCAGAAGACTTTGGGAACGCATGCTGATCTCCATGCAGAAACGGGTGGTCGATTTTTCAGAACAATAATGCGTCTTCGTCGTCGGAACCAGTCCGGGGCGAGTGGTTTGGTTCCTTCGGGAATGTGGCGCGGCCATCGAAGGGCTGCGTTTCCGGTGCCCCACTGGCTCCCACGCGAGTGACGATCTCGATTCGCTGAGCGGCGTGGTCCAGCTGCTGGTGACAGATTCTCAGCAGCAGCATGCCGCGTTCGAAGCGGGCCAGAGACTGGTCGAGCGATTCCTGGCCGGATTCGAGTCGGGAGGCGATTTCCGAGAGCTCGGCCATCGCGGCTTCGAGCGGAATCGAGGGCACCGCCTCGGTCGCAGAATCGGCAGGCGAAGAGGAATCTTCCGGGGTTTTCCGACGTGCCATGAGTGAGGAGGGAGAAAAAAGGTGGTCGTGCCGGGGGTGTCAACACCCCGGATTGTCACGACTCGCAGCACATCTGGCAAGCGCACCGGCGTGGGTGCCTCGACTTCGGTCAGAACTCCAGCGGCAGCAGGAGTGCTTCGGTGAACCGATCGAACGCATTGGCATCGGCCGTTAAATCGATGATTTCTGCTGTCTGTCGATCACTGAAATGCTGGCGAAGTCGAGCGACATCGGCATCGACGATGGTCTGAGGGGCGGAGGTCAGCTTCCGGGCAAACCGCAGCGATTCAGCCCATTCGGGTGGTACGGCCGCTTCAAGGCTGCTGAAGGATTCCAGCACTGCCGTAGCTCGCCCGCCGGCCGCATATCGCAGTCGGGCATGTTCCGCGGCATACCACGCGCGGTTCTCACGTGCGGTAACCCAGGCGATGAGCAGTCGCAGTTCCAGAGGCGACTCGCCTTCGCGAATGCGCGCCTGGCGCTGAGCCCACGCATCCGTTGCCACCGTTAAACCGCTCAGAGCACGAAACCAATGGGGCGGGATCACGCCCGGAGTGTCGCCGGCGAGCACCGCGGAAGCCGTGCTGGCGTCAGGAAGCGGAACAAGGGGACTGCGAGTCCGCGCGGCCGCAACCTTCCCAATGTATTCATCGTGAGGCTCCCATTCAGGCCGGGCTTCCGGCTGCCGCACCGCCACACGGGACTCCAGTGAGGCAAACAGGGAGGACGTGGGAGTGTCGAGCGGCGGATGGTCGTCGCCGCCAAATGCCTGATCCTGTGGAATTCCCGTGGCCGAGGTCCAGCGATTGACGGCGTTATAGCGGGAGATGGTGTAGAGCACGTCGATCAACGCAGCCGGTTTGAATTCAGCCAGCAGAGGACCGGTTTCCGCAACACCGAAACGGTGGGGGCTGAGCGTCAGTGTCCGGGCAGCCGCAAAGGCCGCACGCTCAGCCGGAGGCTGCAGGTCCCAGCTGCCGTCGAGGGCCGCAATCTGGTCCTCCACCATACCCGCCCGACGCAGCTTGAGCTCCTGATGGCCCAGGCAGTACTGGCAGTCATTCGCGCGTGACACCACCCAGAACACTCGTGTCTTAAACGCGTAATCCGGCTGAGCCTGCAGCGCGTTCAACAGCGCAGTGGTGCCCTGGGGGGCGGGACGGGACGCCGCACGGCCACCCCAGCCGGCGATCACAAACGACGTCCACGACGCCGGCAAATGCAGCGATCGCAGGCGACCGTTATTCACCAGACTGCGACCGGAAGCATGCTCAGCTTCTGTCGGTGGCGGTAAGGGCAGACGTGACTGACGCTGCCGCAACGCTTCCAGACGCTGTTTCATTTCCGGACGAGTCAACGCGGGGGAAAGCGACTCCTGAGCGCCGCAGGACGACAGCAGACCGCCCCACATAACACTCGCCACAACCACACTCAACAACACACATCCATTTTTCTGCACACACTTCATCTCAACACTCCTGAGGAACGCAGTTCTTCAACGCGGAAAGATCGTGATCACGGGCGACGTCCCGACAATATAAACCACTGTGGAATCCGCAGTCCCGCCGCCATCGCCGAACGTGCGCTGCACGCGAATGTGCAGGTTGGAGCCATCCGAAGTCTCTTCATCCCGGAGGATGCTGAAACTTTTGAGCGATCGACCGGCTTCCCACGCCGGATCCCCCATCGTGATCTCAGGACGCAGATCCGCAGGCTTTTTGCCCGCCTGCCACGCCTCCAGTGCCTGCTGCACAGACGACCGTGCGAGCTCTTCATCCAGCGGCAGCGAAGGCGTCTCGCCACTGCCACACCCCACTGCCATCAGCAGCGACATCAACAGGGCCACGTTCAGCCCCCGCAAACGCCGGCACATGCACAACACTCCAAGCCTGCCACACATCAGAGCAACACTCCAGACAGATTCCTCACACAAAGGGCACCCTCGAACACCATCACACACAGGCACTTTCAGAACTCTGCCGTCACCTCACCACCATTAATGCTCCCCAGACCACGCCACGTCACCAGCGCCAGATTCTCTGAGACAAACCGAACGCTGCCATCCCCCAGAAGAATCTGCACTCCGCCCGTGTGCTGGCTGTTGGCTGTCGTCGCGATCCGTCCCGGCGGAAACATGCAGGAACGACCATTCGGAGGCAGCACGTGGTTGTACTGGTTGGTGGAGTGATACTGCTGCAGCCACGGACCACCGACATTCGAGTACCCCTGGCGGGCCAGATCAGAAACATTCGTAGCATTGCACTGCTGCATCGCTTCATCTGCCGTGTTCGGATAGGTCCCGGGGGCAAACGTGTCCGTCCGCGGAGAACTCTGACCATTGCTGCCGTCCCCCGTGAGCTTCTCTGCCATCACCGCCGAATTGCTCAGCCCATCAGTGACATCCGCAAAACGAACGCGTCGCGTCAGATCAATCACACCGTTGGACTGTGGCTGCCCCGCAGCACCCGTCGGATACATCACTATGCCGTTGCCCGCGTTCCAGTAGTAGTTGTTGCGACCGCCGACTGCGGCCGGCAGCGGCGTCGGGTCGCTGGGGCAGCGGAAGGCGGGCAGTTCGGTGAGCCTGGCCTGCGAATTGTTCGGGTGGTCGAAGGGCTGGTTGAAATCAATCCGCTGAAACAGCACGGACTGTTCCAGAAACGGCAGCAGCCTGGCGTGAGCAGAAATGGAAGAAACAGTCGTGTTGACCGCTGCGATGGGAAAACAGTTGTAGACATCGTGATAGTTGTGAATGGCAATCCCCAGCTGCTTGAGGTTGTTCTTGCACTGAGTCCGCCGGGCAGCTTCTCGAGCCTGCTGCACGGCAGGCAACAGCAACGCAACAAGAATGGCGATGATGGCAATCACCACCAGCAACTCGATCAATGTAAAACCGCGAGTCCGAATGCGGGTCTTCATGGGGTGTCTCCGGGGAAGAAGGGGGAGCGAGGAACAAGGAAAAAGGAAAAAGGGATGAGGAACAAGGGATGAGGAACAAGGGATGAGGAACAAGAGATGAGGAACAAGGGATGAGGACCGGTTTGGGTTGATCCGGGATGGCGGCCCTGCCAGACAGGCATGAGTCCATGCCGGGAGGGCGAAGCTCCTGCTGAGCCATCGCACTGTTCACGGCTCAACCTGGCAGGCCGAGCGGACATCCCTGACGATCAGCGTCGAGGGCTTTGCGGCGTGGGGGCACCGGCCGACAACTGACGCGCAGCAGCAGTCTTGCTGGAATGCTGTGACGAACTGTCTTCCTCATGCACACGGCTTATCTGGCCCGTGTTGTGAAAGTACAGACGCTGCGCGCAGAGGGACAGGGTGTCCCTTCAGCAGGCCGTGGGGGGCCGAAAAATTTCGGCAGCGACCCACAATTCACCACGTTCAGACTGTGGCGAATTCAGGCTGTCGACGCTGGGTTGAGCGGACAGCAGCAGATTCAGAATGGCAGCCGGATCTGTGCCGGCATGTGTCACCGGGGCCGCCGGTACGGGGAACATCGGAGCGGACTGTTTGCGACAGCCAGGACCGTTGCAGGGAACGGGAGGCGGGAACGGCAGTTGCCGTTGAGGCTGAACCGGAACTGCAGCGTGGGGGCTGTGGGATGTCGCATGGAAACCCGCAACGGGCTGACCATTCCTGAACAGATAGTGGCCGCATGTCTCTGCCCGACCGGCATTACCAAGAGCCACGAACGCAACCACCACGCACAACACAACCCACACGAACTGCGGGCAGCACGTCCGCGATCGGCAGGGTTGAAGGTCGGCAGGAGCGGTTGACATGTGGAACCCGAGCGAGGCAGTGATGGGCGCAGAGAAACGCTGAGCACGACGCGTGTGTTTACGTCATTCCCAGTCAACTTCGCCAGAGGAAGTTGCGCAGAATCCGGACAAAATCAGAAAAAAGTTATCGTGGACAGGCGAGCATCCGGCGTGCGGCCGATGTCAATCGGCCGGTATGGCCCTTGAACGCTCCTGCTGCGAGTTTTGCCGCGCGGGCGCGCGCCGTCACCGTGGGAATCACATCCCCCGCACGTCGCGTCGCGCTGGGGCGGAGTCCGAAGCACGAAGTTGGCCGCAACGAACACCCTTTTTGTTACCCCACGCTGGCGGTCTGTTCCGTCTGCATCGATTTTTCCGCAAAAATCAACCCGCAAATGCAAGGATTCCTCTGGATTCCTGTTTCCGAACTTTCCCAAATGACGTGTATTTCCATGGCACTCCATTCTTGACCCGCCCTCAGGTCCCCGTTTATTGTCCATCGCATTGAGCAAACCACCCGGCTTTCTCAATTCCCGCCCTCTGATTCACCGTGACGCCGACGCCCGTCAGCCTCTCCGGTGCCCTCCCCAAAAACTTTCCGGGAGCATTCTGTATGAATGCTGTTCGTCCGTTTTCAGGCACACGCGCTTTCTGTCTGAAACAGCTGTTGCTGGTGTTTGGGCTGCTGATTCCCGCGCTGCCCGTGAATGCCCAGGACCCTCTGCGGCAGATCATCAACCGCGAACTGGCTGCTCCAGCCGGTCTGCAGATTCCTCCCTCCGGAGACGCCGAATTCCTCCGCCGTGCCGCGCTGGATCTCACCGGCATGCCACCCTCCGCCGATGAAGCTCGCACGTTTCTCAGCGATACCTCATCCAACAAACGCGAACTGCTCATCGATCGGCTCCTGCAGTCCCCCCAGCATTCACGGCACCTCGCTGCATCGCTCGACGTGATGCTCATGGAACGTCGCCGCAACCAGCACGTGTCCCAGGATGACTGGATGGCATGGCTGCTGGCGTCCGTTCGCAGCAACAAGCCCTGGAACGTCCTTGTCCGCGAACTGCTCACAGCCGACGGCGAACCCGGTCCCGCTCGTCCCGCCGCCCGCTTTCTGCTCGACCGCGATTCCGAACCTCACACCGTGGCCCGTGACATCGGCCGGGTGTTCTTCGGAAGAGATCTGCAGTGCGCTCAGTGTCACGATTCCCCGATCATCGCGGACTTCCTCCAGCAGGACTATCAGGGCCTGCTGGCCGTCTCGACCGCCACCTACCCGGTTGTTCGCAAAGTTGACGGCAAGGACCTCACAGTGCTCGGCGAACGCGCCGGCGGTGATCTCACGTTCGAAAGCGTTTTCATCAAAGGTACTTCGCATCGCACCGGTCCGCGACTTCCGGGAATGGTGTCGCGGATCGAACCGTTTCAGGTGCCTGGCGACGAATATGAAGTGGCGCCGGCAGACGGTGTCCGGGCTGTCCCCAAAATCAGTCGCCGCCAGTGGCTGGCGGCTGCTGCGACTGATGGCAGCAACACGGCATTCAACGAAAATGCAGCCAATCGATTCTGGTCACTCATGTTCGGTCGCGGTCTTGTACACCCGCTTGACATGCTGCACCCCGACAACCCGGCCGTCAGCCCGCAGCTGCTGCAGCAGCTTGGCCGCCGCTTCGCAGACTCCGGTTTCGACATCCGCAGTTTCCTCCGCGAACTGGCCCTCAGCGAACCGTGGCAACGCCCCTTTGATCTGCCGGATTCCGTTCGCCAGCAGCTGGCCTCTGTCAAAGCCGCCACTGAAACGCTCGCGGCCGAAAAAGTCGTCCTCGATGCCGCATCCTCCGAAGCCGCCACGGCTCGCGATGCTGCCGACGCCGCCTACGCCACCGCCGAAGCGGCCCTGATCCCGCTCGCCGCCGAACGCGATAAGCTCCGCGGGCAGGCCACCGAAGCCCTCAAAAAACGCGATGAACCCAAAGCCGCCGCAAACGCCGCAGCCACTGCTCTGGCCACCCGCCAGAAACCCGCAGCCGCACTTCAGGCTGCCGCAGAAGCCTCCGCCAAAGCCGCCGCCACGCTCCCCGATGACGCCAACATCGCCGCCACCGCAAAAACGCTCGCCACCAAAGCTCAGGCCGTTGCCGCAGAACTCCCCGCCCTCCAGAAAACTGCCGATGAAAAAGCAGCCGCTGTCGCAGCCCCTGAAGAGGCCCTGAAAACAGCCATCACCGCTCTGCAGACAGCCCAGCAAAATACCGCTGCTCCCCTGCAGACGCTCAGTACCACAGAAACTCAGGTCATCACCACACGCCACGCGTATCAGCAGAACCAGCTCCGCGCCGTCTCCCTCGATGCCAGACTCCGGCACCTCCAGAAGCTCACTGAATTCGACACCTCCCGACAAAACCTCCTTGCCGCCGTCCAGCTTGTCGCCTCCCGACAGGCCGAACTCTCCACCGCCCGCCAGCAGGTTCAGGAACAGCAGCCAATCGCCGAGG
>JBJTOM010000124.1:0-8135 GCA_046074585.1 Planctomycetota bacterium
ATACGGGCCGTCATTCAGACGCTTCACCCGTCCACGCGACTCAATCTGATACCGAATCCCGCGCCAGTCAATCTGGCGGATCCCGGCGGCTCCGAACAACGCTGCCCCATACACCACAATTGTCGCCGGAATCATCGGCAACTGCATCACTGATAGGCCCGGGAGCGGACGTTCCCTGGTTGCCGAGAGGTGCAGACAATACTCCAGATACAGCAGGGGCACTGTCGTCACCGCCATCAAACCGAGCAGTAAGCCAGTCAATCCCCATGCCAGCTGGTGCAGGCCCTCGTTTTTCAGCACAACGCTCAGCACAGCCGTCAGGCAGCACGACAACACAAGCCCCACGCACGTCAGCATCACTCGACGCCATGCCGGGTGATACATCCGCACGCTGAAAATCTGTCGCCTCATAAAGCGATAACAGGCCCCCAGCTCAATCGTTTCCGTATTCACCATGGATAATCGCGGCACCAGCTGCAGCCGCTGGCCCCTCGCCGCGCAGCATTCCGCAACACTCACGTCCTCCACAAACGTCTCCGCCCAGCGTCGCTGCACCGCCGCATCCCGAACAAAGTCCGCGCGATACGCCAGAGTGCCGCCCCAGGGAATGTTGAGCGCATACATCTGCGCTGACGCAGCGGCCCCCCAGATCCGCCGAATCACGGAACCACAATTCGTACGCTCCGGCAGGAACCAGCGAAGGCCGCCCGACATGACCACCTGCGGGTCATCAAAGGGCCGCACCAGTTCCCGCAACCACCAGACGGGCGCAATCACGTCCGCGTCGATCACAGCCGCCACTTCGACATCTGCCGGCAGCCCCCGCACAGCCTGCAGCAGTGCACTGGATTTCAAGCTGCAGGTTTCCAGCCGTTCGGTGAGTATTTCGGTGTGGATGCTGACGTGAGGAAATTCACGTGCCGCCTGCCTCACCGCATCCCATGCCGAATCCTCAGCACTGTCCAGAACCAGCCGCAGCTGAAAATTCGGATAGTCCAGCCGGCAGAGTCCCCGCAGACAGTCGATCAGCAGCGGATCGGATCCGCGTAACGGCAACAGCACAGCCACCTGCGGCCAGCGTCGGGACGCGGCATCGGCCGCGGGCTCCCGCAGCGGGAACCACGCCGCAATCTTCAGCGAATACCACGCCATCTGCCCCCAGCTGGCGAGTATTACGAGGCCTGTCAATACAACCGCTGTAACCAGCACCGTTTCACCCTCGCAGCCCAGGCGGGCGCCGCACACTGCAGGACGCCCGAAAACCATTGCATGTCAGTTGCATCCATTTCGACCAGACGAGCATGCGGGCAGCATGATTTTCGGAAACGCGGGCGGCGAGTTCATTCAGAGCCTTGAAGAACAGACGCATTGGGAAGCACGACACAGCTGCGGCACTGATCCAGCAGTCGCTGCAGCTCGTCGGAATTCGCCAGTTGAAACACCCCCAACTCCTCAGAGATCTCCGCCGGCAGACTGCTCAGAATATACACACGGGCCAACTGGGTTGTTTCCAGCAGCCGCAGCATTTCCGGAGCGTCGGCGAGCGGCTGCCGTCGAAGCACTCCAATGGCATCCTGCGGGTCCCGGGACCGCCGGATGATCTCAACGGCAGGGCCGGACGGGAGTGGCAGATCGGCGAGGACGGCGATGCGTCCACCATCTTCGACCCAGGGTACGACTTTTTCAAGGGCTTCCCCAAGTGCATACCAGGCGGACGGCGGAGCGGCTGAGATGGAGATCAGAGCCAGTTCAGCACGTTTGGCAGGTCTGGTGGTCCAGCAGCGCTGGAGGAGTTCTGTTCCGGCTGCGTGCACTGCGGTGGCAAGACCGGCAAAAACGGCTGCAGCCCCTGTGGGGCCGGGGAGCAGCTGCACGGAGTACTGGGTGCCCAGCAGACTGCCGATTTCGTCCACGAGCGCCCGTCGCTCTGCGGATTTTTCCGGCCGGTACTGGTCGTAGCCGGCGAACCCTGTCCGCTGGACTGTCTGGGCGTCTGAAAGGCCGGGAAAGGCGGCCGACATGCCCCCGCGAATGCTGAAGACACTGTCGAACCGCATGAGTCCCACAGTGATCAGAACGTCGGCTTCCGCTGCTTCCCGATTCAGATAGATCCGCTCACCACCTGCAGTGCTGGCAACGTAACTCACCAGCGTGCGGTCTGCCGGATCATGCAGGACCACTGGAATTTTCCGGAGCAGTTCCGGCCAGGTGGATCGGAGCGAATCCCAGGCCTGGCCAGCGGGGTCGGCGGGGAGTATCAGCAGGGGGGAAACGCCTTCGTCGGGAACGCTGTTGAGCACTTCGAGGACGGCAGCGAGCAGTTGCGGGAGTTCGGCGCATTCGAGGTCCGGCACGAGGGCGACGCGATCGCCGGGAATGACGCATTCACGCAGTGGCGGGTATTCGAGGGAATTTCGCAGAGCGTTGCGGCAGAGTTCCAGGGGCGAATCGGCAGCAGTGGTTGCGGTGACTGGCTGATACGCGGCGGGATGAGACACGCGACAGTGGAGCGAACCGCTGGTGAGGGTGATGGAGGGAAGCGTGTTCATGACTGGATACCTGAGGCAGGGTTGGACGCGGGATTTGGCACTTCAAACTTGAGTGGCCGATTCATGAGTTCCAGCGTGGCTTCGCGCGGGGAGCGACCTTCGAAGAGCACACGGTACACCTGTTCGGAAATCGGCATTTCGATGCCCTGGGCAGCAGCGAGCTGGAAGACGCTGCGAGCGGTGGCGACTCCCTCGGCGACGGCTGCCATCGAACACTCGATGGCCTGCAGTGGCTCACCCCGCCCCAGACGTTCGCCGACAGTCCGGTTGCGGCTGTGGCGACTGCTGCACGTGGTGATCAGGTCTCCCAGGCCCGCCAGTCCGAAAAATGTGGCGGGGCGAATACCGAACGCGGAGCCGAAGCGGACCATTTCACTGAGTCCGCGAGTGATCAGGGCGGCTTTTGCGTTGTCGCCCAGTTCGAGTCCGTCACAAATGCCGGCGGCAATCGCGATGACATTTTTGAGTGCGGCGGCAAGTTCCACGCCGGGCAGGTCGGTGTTGGCGTAGATTCTGAGGAATTCGGTGGAGAGCAGGGCCTGAATCTGTCCGGCAGCCCCCGGATCCGTGGAGGCGGCCACGATGCTGGCAGGCTTCCGCTGCACAATTTCTTCCGCATGACAGGGCCCCCCCAAAGCGGCGATCCGGCAGCCGGGAAGCGAGGCAGCAAGGATTTCAGTGGGACGCAGCAGTGTGTTGTTCTCGATGCTTTTGATCGTGCTCACCTGCAGCGACCCGCGGGGCGTGGCAGACCCCAGCTGCTGCAGCGCATCCCGCAGGCCACGCATGGGCATACACCAGAACACCACGCTGGCCGATTCAAGAGCCGCAGGAGCGGAGCTGGTGACCAGCACAGACGCAGGCAGCCGAGTCCCCGGCAGCAGCCGCTGGTTTTCCCGAGTCTGCGCAATCTGCTGCACGTAATCGGGGTTGCGTCCCCAGAGCCGCACCTGGCAGTCGGGGTGCTGAGCAAGAATCCATGCGGCCGCTGTGCCCATGGCACCTGCTCCGAGGACTGTGGTGATTGTCATTCATCGCTCCTGTTGCCTGCGAACATCTGCGACCGTGAAGACCGTTTGGCTGCAGATGGCGTTGGCAGGCATCATAGGACGTTCGCATCCGGAACGAAATCCTGCAGCTGCGGGACAAAGTCGGAGGCGTGTTCTGCGGTGGCTGTCTGGTTAGCTTCCGTGAGCCGTGCAGTGGCTGCCGCAGCCAACGCAGCCGACTCGCAGGTCAGCAGCACGAGCGAGTCCGGGGCCTGCCGCAGGAATTCGGCCAGCGATTCATCCAGTGGCCAGGAAAGCTCGGCACAGCGAATGCCAGCCGGCAGGGTACGAATGTCGTGGCACTGCAGTTCTGCACGGACCGCCTCCAGCTGACTGGTGCCGTCCTGAGCGGGAGCCACCAGGACGAGTAGTCGAGCGGAGGCAGTCCGGGCCGTCGCGATGGCCGACACCAGGATCCCCGACCGACAGTGGGCAGTCGCGGCAATCGCAATCACGTCGGGGAATCCGCCGGACACCGTGCGTGTGGGGTAGAGCAGCCTGTTTGCAGGCTGCCGCAGGTATTCACGGAGCGGAGCGGTGTCGTGAATGAGTTCGCGGAGCAGATCCGTGGAAGCGGACATGAGCGGTCCTGGATGTTTCGAGCGGGTCATGCGGGGGATGGCAGTCAGAAGTGGTGCGCAGATTCTCTGCGGCAGCTGCTGGAAAATCCAGGCTGCCATGAATTTCCCGGCGCCGCGGGTTTCCGCGGATCTGGATTCCGCATGCTGGCAAAAATCCGGTTTTTACCTACTATTCGGTCGACAAAACCTACTTTCTCAGGATCCCCGAATGGCTTCGCTGTATCTGTTTCTTGCCATCCTGCTGGTGCTGCTCAACGCGTTCTTCGTCCTCGCCGAATTTGCTGCCGTCAAAATGCGTCCGTCCCGGGTCCGTGAACTCGTGGACGATGGAATCCGCGGTGCGCTGGCCGCAAAACACGTCCAGGATCATCTCGACGAATATCTCTCCGTCTGTCAGGTTGGCATCACATTTACATCGATCGGTCTGGGGTTTGTGGGAGAACCCGCCGTTGTACGACTGGTAGAACCTGTGCTGCTCTGGTCCGGCCTGTTTGTTGGTGAACCCGAGCGACTGCTCGTGTCTTCGCATGCCGTCGCATTTGCCATCAGCTACGCGATTGTCAGCTATGCCCACATTCTGATTGGCGAGCTGGTGCCGAAGTCCATGGCCATCCGCCGCACAGACCGCTCAGCCCTCGCCACCGCTCCGCTGCTCCGGTTTTTCCACACCATCTTCGCCGTCCCCCTCCGGATCCTCAACGGGTCCGCCAATTTTCTGCTCGGCCTGATGGGCCTGGCAGCGACAGGCGGCCACGAAACGCACAGTGAGGACGAGCTCCGCATTCTGCTGAACCAGTCCCAGTCAACGGGGCTCATGAGCTTTCGCAGACTGCTGTTTCTGGAAAACGTGTTCGACCTTGGCGAACTGGTGGTGCGGGATGCCATGCGCCCCCGCAGCCAGGTTCGCTGCATGAACGCCAGGGCTTCCACCGAAGACAACCTCCAGGCCGCTCGCCGCTGGCGTTTCAGCCGCTATCCGCTGCTGGAAGCCGACGAGATGCCAACATCCGTCGTCCACCTCAAGGACCTGCTCCTGTCAGGCAGCGACTGCAGTGACCTGCGACTCCTGCGACGTCCCGTCATCACCGCCGAAGAAACCACACCCCTGGAATCCGTGCTCGCCGACATGCAGAAAAAACGCTGCCATGTGGCGCTCGTGAAGGATGCCAAAGGCACCTGGACCGGGTTTCTGACACTGGAAGATGTCATTGAAGAAATCGTGGGCACGATTCGCGATGAATTCGAAGACGAAGAGCCGGTGAATTTGTCGGATGCGCTGTCCGAGGACCGTGTGCTGCTCGATGTGGAAGCCGAAGGCACCATTCCCGCCGTCCGCTCCGCCCTCATGCGACTCGCCCCGGACTCGCTCCCGATTCCACGCGACGAAGTGATCCGCGCCATCGAAGAGCGCGAGCGACTGGTGGAAACTTACCTCGGACGGCACCTGGGCATGCCGCACGCTCGTCTGCACGGACTCCAGAAAGCCCTCGTCCTCGTCATCCGCTCGCACTTGGGAATCCCCTATCGCGGCACCAGTGAACGAGCACATCTGCTCTTCGTCCTGCTCACCCCGGCCGGTCAGCCACGCGTCCACCAGAGACTCCAGGCGGTGATTGCGACGCTGCTGGATGAGAGCGAATTCATTCCGGAACGTCTGCGGACCGCCGCCACGGCGGCAGAGGTTCTGGAGATTCTGCGGACGGGGGAGCAGGCGACCCTGGACTGACCGGCAGGAACAGGATGTTTGCGATTGTCAAAGGCAATCAGAACGGAATTTGTGTCCGGAGGGGTAAAACCTTTTCCGGACTTTTTTTTGAAAAAACTGGGCCACTACGGCTGGCGTTGACGATCCTCGCTATGCACAACGAATTGTGTTGACAGTTTCTCCACACACAGTATATTGTGTGTGCGTAGGTGAATGTGAATTCTCTGTCCGTGTGGAACGACCGTCGCAAATCGTTGCCGTTTCAGGGTTTGAAGCCTGCCGGATGGGCAGTGTTGACAGACCGGTTCCGGTGAATATGCTGCAACACGTTCCGTCAGGGATGATCCTCTCGACAGGAGGTCGAACTCTCGAAGAAATTCCCGTCTGCTGCCTCTCTTCTGACCGCTGCTCTGCGTCGCTCCCTGTTCGCCTGGGGTGACACGTGTGTGCACTTCGTGTCACTCGTTCCCGGGCGTGTTCCACAGGGGTTTCCACCGTGTGATTCAATTGGGTGGTCTGCTGCGCTGGGGTCATGCAATGGAGAGCGGGCGTCGCCGGGTTTCACGCCGGGTTGCACAGCAGGAACAATTTCGTCGATGAAGTTTGCCGCTTCAGAATTTGCGTTTGACCGCCTTGTGTTGAATTCAGGATGTCCGCCCGCAGGAAAAGGAAAGCAGTCGAATGATTCGCGCAGTTTCAGAATGGATCATCAGGAAGCGTGATGGGCGGACCGTGCCGTTCGACGCAAAACTCATCTGCAAAGCAATCGGAAACGCCTACCGAGCGGAGCTCAACCTGGCTCAGGGGCAACCTCTGGACAGTGAAATCGAACGTGAGGTCGTGGTCATCACGGAGCAGGTGGTGTCAGAGGCGGCGTCAGAGGCGGCGACGGACCGGGGCATCGGCGTGGAACAGATTCAGGACCTGGTCGAAATGCAGCTGATGAAACGCGGTCACTACCGCGTCGCTCGGCGATATATTGTTTACCGGGCTGAGCACGCCAAGATCCGGTCGCTGCAGCAGCCGGATGCCATTGAGGTGCAGGACTCCGTGCAGCCCCGCATGCACGTGCTGCTGGAAGACGGCCTGCGGGTGCCGTTTGACGTGAATCGCATCCGCCGTCGTCTGGATCTGGCCTGCCAGGGAGTCCCGGAGTGTGACGTCGATGACCTGCTCCAGGATGTGATCAAGTCAGTCTTCGACGGAATCTCGGTGAGCGAGATCTATCGGGCCATGATCCTCGCCGCGCGGTGCCGAATTGAACGCGACCCGGTTTACGACACCGTCGCCTCACGACTGCTCCGCATGGTGATCAGCAATGAAGCGCTCGGAAGCTCGCCTGCCAGCAATTCCGAGTACATCAGGTTGTATCGCAATCAGTTTGAACACTACATTATTGATGGCATCAATGCGGACCGTCTGACCCCTGAACTGCGTTCGCTGAACCTCACCAAAATCGCCGCAGCACTCCAGCCGGATCGCGATGCACTCTTTCGCTATCCCGGCCTGCAGGCTGTCTATGACCGCTATCTGCTGCACATTGACGGTCGACGGATTGAGACGCCTCAGTACTTCTGGATGCGGGTTGCCATGGGACTGGCTCTGCAGGAAGATCAGCCGGAAGATCGGGCCATCGAGTTCTACCAACTGCTCTCATCCCTGCGTTTCACCTCCGCCACCCCCACACTCTTCAATTCTGCCACCAACCACCCGCAACTGAGTTCCTGCTACCTGTCCACCGTCAGCGATGACCTCGAACACATCTTCAAGTGCGTGTCTGACAACGCGCGCCTGAGCAAGTGGGCAGGAGGCCTTGGGAACGACTGGACGAGCATCCGTGCCACCAATGCGCATATTCGGGGCACCAATGGACGCAGTCAGGGAGTGATCCCGTTTCTCAAGGTGGTCAACGACACGGCTGTCGCCGTCAATCAGGGCGGCAAGCGTCTGGGGGCCGTCTGTGCCTACCTTGAAACCTGGCATATCGATATCGAGGAATTCCTGGCGCTCCGAAAGAACACCGGCGATGACCGTCGTCGGACCCACGACATGAACACCGCGAACTGGGTGCCGGATCTTTTCATGAAGCGGGTTGCCGAGGACAAGGACTGGACTCTGTTTAGCCCGAGCGATGTGCCTGAGCTTCATGATCTCAGCGGTTTGGCTTTTGAGCAGCGTTACGAGGAGTACGAAGCCAAGGCGGACCGAGGCGAGATTGGCCTGTTTAAGCGGATTCCGGCTAATCAGTTGT
>JBJTOM010000125.1:0-3701 GCA_046074585.1 Planctomycetota bacterium
GGGCCGCTTCCTGACGGGCGCGGCTCGTGTTGGGGCGTTTTGCGCCATGGGGCAGATGGGACAGATGGGACAGATGGAGCAAATGGGACCTATGAGACTCATCGGATGAGACTTATCAGACGGATGGCCAGTGCTACGGAGCGTGGCTGATTCCCTGGCTCTCGTTGGGAACTCTTCATTTCGCCCCGGCGACACACGCAGGGCGCGGCAGCGATCTTGCCCGCGGACTGCCGTCCGGCGGCTCAGCAGCGGGCCCACTTCCTTCTTCGACAACGTCATCCGGGGCGGCTGGGGATTCTGCTTCCTGACGGGTGCGGCTCGTGACGGGCGTGTTTCACGTGGAACGGTCCGGCGGTTGTTTCTGAAGAGAAAATGACAGGGCGAGCAAACCGTCCGGGGCGGGCGGACTTTGCCAATGGCCCGTGGATGCTAGAATTCGGTCGAACGTGACGCGTTGTTCTCATCCGATGTCAGTGTCCCCCGGAAGGCTGCCCAATGTCCCAGGACTCTCCCGCAAAACTGTACGATGCGGCCAACAAACTCAAGTCGCAGGGTGACCTGGAAGCCTGCATCGAGGCGCTCAAGGCGCTGCTGGTCAGTTTCCCTGACCATGTCCAGACCCACATGGCTCTTGCCGTGTATCAGCAGAAGCAGGGACGTTTCGAGGACGCCATTCAGCACGCGAAGAAAGTCACAGAGCTGGAGCCGAACGATGCGTTTTCCTTCACTCAGCTGTCGGTGATTTATCAGCGGTGCGGCAAGATCTTCGAGGCCGAAGACGCCATGGCAAAGGCTCGACTGATCCAGGGCACTCCGCAGCGTCACTGAGCCGGCGAGTGGTCCAGTGCGGATTCCGGAATGCGACCTGAGGTGGTCTGAGCATCCTTTTCGCCATCCGAGGATTCGCCTTTGAGTTGGCTGGGTCCTGAACCGTGGGGGGCGCGGGTCAATTGCACGACACGGTGGCTTCACGTGATTTGGTCAAGGGCATTGACGAGTGACCTGACGCGGTGTTCAGAGACGGTCTGCAGTCGATCTGAATCTTCACATGCCGCTCCTCTGACGGCTACGACGTCCGCCCCGGCCTGTCTGAGAATGGCAAAATCCGGTGGCGAAACCTGACCTGCGAGTGCCAGCAGGATCTGGTGCTGTCGACACTGACGTGCGAAGTTTGTCAGCTGGTCGGGCGAGAGCCAGTCGAGGAGTCGGTGGCCGTCCTTGACAAACGTATCGATGAGGACTGCTTTGGCTTTGGCGTGAATGGCTGCGTCCAGGACATTCGGAATGTCAGGGGCAGCGGCGCGGTCGGCATCTGCATAGGCGACGGCGACCCATGCAATCGCGGGCGGGGCAGCCTGACGCAGTTGATCCCACGACTGGGTCCAGTGGCGGTCAGGGCGGCAGCCGGAGAGTCCGCATTTGAGGAAACGGAGATTGGGGAGATCGTTGAGGAGGCGGGTGAGAGACTGGCGGGCCTTTGCGGCTGGGAGCGCGGCGTGGTCGCAATGGGGAAACCAGTCCTTCAGTTCTCAGAGGGCGAGGCTGAGGGGAGGCGGTTGGGGCACCGTCTGCAGTGTTGCTGCGATGCTGCGGATGGTGGCGAAGGAGGCCATGCCGAGCGGACCGGTGGCGGGGTCCTTGACATCAACGATAGCAGCGCCGCCGCGTACGGCGTTGATGGCTTCGTCGGGACTGCGCACGGACACGAGGAGTTGCGGAGGGCTCACGGGAAATCTCGGCAGAGCTCAGCCTTGGAGGGGGGGCGGTATGCCATGCAGTAAAAAACCCTGCAGATTCGCGGGGAATCTGCAGGGCTATTGGATGAGCAATTTGCGTGATGGGTGAGGAGGGGGAGTTTCAGAGTTCGGGGACGGCGTCGTCTTCGACTTCTGGTTCGGCTTCGGCCCCTTCTTCGGCTTCTTCGCCTTCGATTCCGAGTTCGACATCGAGGTCGATGTCTTCGGCGGCTTCGGTTTCGACTTCTACGCGGGGTTCGTCTTCAACTTCGTCTTCCGGCGGTGGCACAACGACCTGGACGAGAGGTGTGCCGTCGGAGTTGAGTTGTTCTTTGATGGGCTGCATGAAGTATTTGCGTTTGCCGCGGGCCATGAGCGTATTGAGGAGTTCTTCGGCCTTCTGTTTTTCGTAGAAGAGGAACCTTCCTTCTTCGCGCATGGCGTTGCTGTAGACGACCCAGACGATTCGTCGGCGCTGCATTTGTTCGCGGGCGCGTTTGGTGCGGGGGCGAGCGGCTTTTTTCTTGCGGGCAGCAGCGTCCTTTTTGTCGCCTTTGGAGGCTTTCTTTTTGCCGGAGGACTCTGCTTTTTCCTCGCCCGCTTTTCGGGTTTTCTTCTTTACGGAATCGGTCGCTGCCTCGGCGGCTTCTGCCGCTTCGACCTCACGCCGCATTGCCAGCCGACTTTTTGCCATGGTTTGCTGCCAAACGTCCTGAAAAACTTGTGGATTCTGCGCACCCCTGCACAGACCTTCGGGAAACCTGAAGCATAGCATTCAGCGATTCCGGAATCCACCTGGAAACTGGAGTTCTCCGGACTTTTTCAGGGGTGGATGCGTAAGTTTATGTAATGGATGGCTGCGGGGGACGGCAGTGATCGAGTAGCCTGGCGGGATTTGGGCGCTGACGAATCCGCTGTATGACCTGAAGAATTGCCTGTTTCATGGCCGGGCGGTCCACGGCGTGCATGTCAATCGGCTGGCCGATTGCTCGCAGCATGGTTACCGTCAGACGGCCGCCCAGATGCTGCCGAAACTCTTCCAGACCTTCGAAGACCTGTTCGGTCTGGTCAAGCACCGGGTGATCGGTAAGCAGTCCCAGTCGTTCGAGGGTTTGCAGGACCTGTTCGGCAGCGGATGCGGGCAGGCCGTGAACCATGGACGAATAAACGGTATCGAAGGCGACTCCGATCGCCACCGCCTCGCCATGTCTGAGGGAGAAGTTGCTGAGGGCTTCGAGCTTGTGGGCTGACCAGTGTCCGTAGTCGAGTGGTCGGGCTTCGAGCATCTCGAAGGGGTCACCGCCGGCCGTGATGTGCTGCAGATGCCAGCGGGCCGACTTTTCGATGGCCGTCCAGCACTCTTCGGATCTCTGCACGATAGCCTCTGCATGCTCGTGCAGCCAGCTGAAGAATTCCGGATCCTTGAGCAGTGCCACCTTAACGGCTTCTGAGAAGCCGCAGCGAAAATCCCGCTCGCCAAGGGTTTCCAGCAGCCGCCGATCGTTAACGACCGCCCACGGAACCGCGAAGGACCCCAGCCAGTTCTTTTTTCCGAACAGGTTGACCCCGTTCTTGACTCCCACTCCGGAATCGGCCTGTGCCAGTGTTGTGGTTGGAATTCGGACCAGTCGCAGGCCGCGATGGGCGATGGCCGTCGCGAAGCCCACAGTATCCAGCACGGCCCCTCCCCCGATCACCACCACATAACTGCGACGGTCCAGATCCGACTCGTTCATCACCCGCAGCATCTGCTCAAGCACATGCACATCGTTCTTGATGGCCTCGCCACCGGGCACCAGCTGGGGTGGTCCGCAGGAGATCAGACGCGATGCGTAACGTCGCCCGAACGCGTGCAGTCGCTGCCGCAGGTCCGGATTGGCTTCGGCCACACACTGATCCACCCAGAACTGCACGCGTGGAATTCGGTCCTCAGACGATTGCAGTACATCTGCCAGAACAGCGGAG
>JBJTOM010000126.1:0-2311 GCA_046074585.1 Planctomycetota bacterium
GGCAAGCAACAGGAATCCTGCGGCAAATCGCGGGAGGGGTCTCCATGGGAGGCGGGGGGGGGAAACGACTCGGCCCGGCGGCACAGGCTGGCCCGCGATGGCGAACACGCATTCTGCAAAGCTCTGCGACGAATTTCCAGAGATCACGGCCTTGCGGCTGCCAGCTGCAGCATGAAATTCTGGAGACGAGCGGCCATTTCGTTGCCGTTGGGGGCCAGCCCCGCCTGGATCATGGCGTTGGCATGCAGCTGGCGACCGCATTCCCGCAGGAAGTCGTTGTTGCCGGGATTGCTGCTGAGTTCTGCCAGACGTTTGATGAGGGAAGAGGCAGAATTTACTTCCAGAATCATTCTCCGCATTTCAAAGTCCGGAGCATTCATGCGAAGGATGCGCTGCATCGTGGTGCTCATGCTGCCCTCTGCATTCACCAGACAGCAGACACTGTCGGTGAGCCGATCCGAGCGGCGCACGTCCTGGACCTGATCACCCAGCGTCTCCCTGAAGACTTCCAGGAGCCGGTCAAAGCCCTCGGGGACGGTCTCGTCAGCAGCGGCATCTGCGGGTTTGTCGGTCGTCTGAGTGTCGGTGGAGAGCGGAGGCAGTTTGAGGTCGGCTGCGTCGATTGAAATGATGGATTTGTCGCGGAACGTCCCGATCGCGGAGAGCACGTATTCGTCGGCGGGATCGGTGAGCAGGAGTACTTCGAGGCTGCGTTTGCGAAAGACTTCCAGATTGGGGTCGCGGAGCACTGTGGACTGATCAGTGCCGCAGGCGTAGTAGATCTGGTCCTGAGCGGTCGGAGCCCGGTCGCAGTATTCGTCGAGCGACACTGTCTGGCTGGTCCCGCTGCTGGTTGTGGAACTGAACCGCAGCAGTTTGGCAATCCGATCGCGGTTGCCGTCGGCGCTGTTGACGCCTTCGCGGAGAATCACGCCGAACTCTTCATAGAATTTGTCGTAGGTGTCACGGTTTTCTTCGGCCAGGGTGTCGAGGTGATCGAGCACCTTGCGGGTGATCACTTTCTGCATGCGACGGAAAATGGTGTTGTCCTGGAGTGCTTCGCGGGAGACATTCAGCGGCAGGTCAGCGGAGTCGACAATGCCACGCAGGAAGCGGAGGTAGTCCGGCAGCAGATCGCGATTGTCGTTCTGCACCAGAATCCGCCGGGCGCACAGGTGCAGTCCGTGGTCCGCACGTCCGAATCCCATGCGTTCCAGATTGGCATCGGGGCAATAGAGCACACTGTGGAACTGAAGGGGGGAGTCCGCTGACAGATGCAGGTGCCACACCGGTTTCTGTCCCGGGTAGTTTGTCAGGTATTCAAAGAAGCCCTGATACTGTTCGTCGGTGACACTGCTTTTGGGTTCCAGCCAGATCGGCGGCTGATCATTGATGTGTTCAGACTGCAGGTGGATCGGATGCGGCACAAAGGTGGAATACTTGCGGATAATGTACTTCAGCCGCACGGGATCAGTGAACTCGTCCAGCCCTTCCTTGAGATGCAGCCGAATGCTGGTTCCGCGTTCTGTCGGACCGTCGACCTGAGTGACCGTGAAGCTGCCGTCACCGGTCGATTCCCATTTCCAGCCGATTTCGTCGGCGAAGCTGCGTGAGACCACTTCGACGCGGTCTGCCAGCATAAAGGCCGAATAGAACCCCACTCCGAAGCGGCCGATGAGAGACAGATCGGCAGTTCCTTCGCCCGGCTTCTGCTGCTGCTGGGCGCGCTGCAGAAATTCCAGCGACCCGCTTCGGGCAATCGTGCCGAGATTCGCTATGAGTTCCTGTTGGGTCATCCCGATCCCGTTGTCGCGGATCACCAGCACACGCGCGTCCTTGTCCGGCTCGACTTCAATCCGCAGATCCCCCGAAACGCTGCCACCATGCGTGAGCTGCTGGTAACGCAGCTTATCCAGCGCGTCAGACGCATTGGAAATCAACTCGCGAATGGTGATTTCGCGGTTCTGGTAAAGCGAATGCGAGAGCAGCTGCAGCAGCTGGCGGATCTCGGCCTGAAACGAATACTGTTGAGCCTGTGTGTCGGCAGACATGAAGGTCCTTCCGTTCTGGCAACCCTGAATAGCGTTTGATGCAAACCCCAGGACTGCCATATTGGCAGCCCATCGCATCCAGACGCAGAGAAGCAAATCCAGTGCCATCCCCCACCCCCCCTCTCCCCTCCAGGGGAGAGGGGCCGGGGGTGAGGGGTAAAACTCCTTCGCAAATACACCATTAAAAACACCACCCCAAACACCCCGCCAGCCTCACCCGAACACATTGGCGTGCGGCCGATGTCAATCGGCCGTTAAGG
>JBJTOM010000127.1:0-4398 GCA_046074585.1 Planctomycetota bacterium
GGTTCGTGTGTGATGGTGGCGGACGAAGGGGCATCAATCAGTTGTTACAGTGTCAATCACGGGGCAGGTCGGGCACTGGGACGTCGACGGGCCATCCGTGAACTGGACCAGCGATTGATTGACCAGTCATTTGAGGAGCACGACATTCTGAGCAATTGTCGGCAGTATCCGAAGGACGAAGCTCCTGCTGCCTGCAAGGACTTCAATGAAGTGCTGCGGTTTGTGACGTCCGCGGGTCTGGCCACCGAGGTCGCCCGGCTGAGAGCTCGGCTTGTGATCAAGGATGGGGACACCGCGGACGACTGACGTCCGCATCAGTAGTCTCCGACAACTTCGCCACCGGCAATTGTCGCGAGCGCTTCAAGGATTTTCTCGTCCACATCCACGGAAATGGCCCGCACGGAACCGTCGCCCAGTGCGAACTGCACGACTCCGGCGTGCGGTGACCCGATACCATCGGGGCCGTTGAGGTAAGGAGACTGGCTGAAGCCGCGGATGGATTCGGCACCGCCGGCAAATGCTGACACATTGGGGGTCGAGGAGTCGCCGATCATCAGGGTGTTGCTGACGCCATCAATGATGCTGCGGAAGCTGACTTTGCGGTCGTACCCGAACATGCCGGCCCTGGGGTGTCCGGCGGTCAGCATGGCGGCATCGGCACCGACACCGGCAATGCCGATGTAGTCACTGGAAGACGGATTTCGGCGGATGCCTGTCTGGCTGGGATTTTGAAAGACGGGGATGGCAGCTTCGATTCCGGCCCGGTTGGCTGGAGCGTCCCAGGCAGCGGATTTGTCCATCCCGTTATAGACCGTGGCATATTCGATGAAGGGCAGAATGGACCAGGCCCAGCTGAGTCGTTCTTCGGGGTCCAGTTCAGGGTTCGGCTCAGTCCCGACGGGCATGTGGTTGTAGACGTCATGATAGTTATGGAGTGCGATTGCCAGCTGTTTCAGGTTGTTTTTCGACTGGGTTCTGCGGGCTGCTTCGCGTGCCTGCTGAACGGCGGGCAACAGGAGTGCCACGAGGACCGGCACGGTGAAGGTGGCATTGACATTTCCAATGGGAGTGGACGGAACGGATTGTCGCGTGGTCCGGACATAACCATCGGCAGTGCGGGAGGCTGTGGTGACATTGGGGAACAGGTGTTCCGTGATGAGTTCTGCGGCGGGCAGATCTTCCAGTTCAAACGGGAGTTGAATCGGCCCGTCAAAGATCGGCAGGTTCTGGTTCTGGAGTGTCATCAGGGCCGTTGGCGCCAGCTGGAGTGTGCTGGCATAAAACGGTGCCGGGTCAGAAATGCTGATGGACGACCATGTCTTTGGAACTTCGGCCAGCGCCTGTTCCACGAGCGGACCGGGTTCCCATGCGGCCAGTTTTCCGGCTGCGCGCTGAGCAAATGTCTGGGCAGCGGCCGGGGTGATGGACGTTACCAGCCATTTATCGGTGAGCAGAATTGTCGGGACGACCGGGAGTGCCGCGGGGACGATGTTTGGGGGAAACTGGACGGAGTAAAAGTCGTTGCCATCACGACTTGATTTGCGGATGGAACCCCCTTCGGCACCGAGCAACGGCTGAAGCAGCAGCTGTGCCCGCTGGAGGAGCTGGTCGATGGCAGCACGATCGCGGACGCTGACAGCGACGACGGGTGCCACGAGGCCGGGGATCGGCAGCGGACTGGTGTCGAACCAGGCGCACCAGACGTCGCCGAAGCCGGCAGTGGCTGTGGGCAGATCGCTGCCCAGAACTGCGGAAACAATACCCAGAGACTGTTTCATATCCTCCACGGAGCCCGGATCAAATTCACTGAAGAACTGTTCCAGCTGCTGTAGGCCGGCTGCGAGCGTCTTTGAAATGTCGAACGTACCGGCCATCAGGTCATTTGTGCCTTTGGGGAGTGGCGGGAGTTCGGCGAGAGTGAGTTCGCGGTGGGGAAGCCAGAGTGACAGCAGGCCGGTCTCGGAGAGTTTTCCGTTCAGCCGCATGCGGCTCCATGTTTCGGCGTCCTGGATGCCACCCTGCAGCGTGACATCTTTAAGGCCATCCATTCCGGCGAGCCGGAAAAAGTCGGCGGGTTTGACGTCGTTTCCGGAGGGGGACGGTGGCAGCGGAATATTGGCGTACTTCTGCATCAGCCAGGCCAGATCCAGCCAGCCGAATTCCGTCACGGTGAAGTCGTCCGCCGTTCGCAGCTGTTTCCAGCTGGCGTGGCTGCTGATGTTCGGTGCTTTGCCGTCTACCGTTTCGGTGACACGGTCTGCCGCCGCCACACCAGCGGACAGCACGAAATGTCCGCCTTCTGACCACCAGCTGAATTCCAGAGGTGCGACGGGAAGAACGGCGGGGAAGACGGCGGTTGAAATTTTTCGAGTTCCGATGCGGCGTTCGATCACCTGGATATTCTGTTGAGACAACGCGGTGCGGACAATGCTGCCGACGAGCGGTGTGAACTTGTCTGCGTTGTGCAGCACGGCGACAACGGTGGGGCTGTCCGGGAACGGCAGTCCGCTTTCGGAGCCGCGGATGGCAAGCGCTGCGGATGTTCCGTTGGCTCGCACATGATCGATCAACTGACGCAGCACGATACCGTTCATTTCACCCGAAGTCTCGACAAACATCTGGAGCAGGTCGAGGACGCGAGCCATGTACTGGGTGTCTTCAAGGGCTTTCCAGGCTGCGGTGAGTTTCACAGCCGGCTGGTGGGCATCGCTGCCGTCCGCTGTATAGGCGGCCACGGCATCGGCCGGAAGGAATCGGTAGGCCGGAATCGACTGCGTGCCAGTGATCCGCTTCGTCGATTCGTCGGCGCCGGACCGGAAGGACAGAGCGAACGACGCCAGACCAATTGCCAGAGCCACCAGTGCGTGTCGCATCGGGGGAGCCTTCTTGTACAGAAACCATCAAACTTCTGAATTTACTGAGGGCAAAGTATTCTTTTCAGCTGGTGAAGACAAGCAGGGATGGGTTATCGGCTGCGTTTTTTAACCGTTACCGGGCCGCTTCCACATGGCCACTGACTGCTCTATCATCGCCCCTCTGCCACTCCCACCCTGTTTCCAGCGACCACGGAATCCACGCTTATGAATCCTCTGCTGACTGGTGAATTTCTTGGCACGGCCGTCCTGATTCTGCTGGGAGGTGGTGTGTGTGCCGCCACCAGCCTGGAAAAGTCCTTCGCGCGTCAGGCCGGGTGGATTGTCGTTTCGGCTGGCTGGGCGTGCGCTGTGATCTGCGGCATCTTCGTGGCCAATGCCTGTGGAGCTCCAGGTGCACTCAATCCCGTCGGTCCGGTGCTGGATCTGATCGATGGTGCACGCCCGCTGTCGGAAGCGGTGGCGATGATCCTTGCTGAAACGGCCGGTGCCTTCTGCGGGGCCACACTCGTCTGGCTCGCATGGCTGCCTCACTGGGCGGCCACTGCGGAACCTCGCACCAAGCTCGGGGTCTTCTGCACGTCACCCGCCATTTCCAGTCCTCCTGCCAATCTGCTCAGCGAGGCCATCGGCACGTTCGCCCTGGTGCTGATCACATCCTGCATTGCAAAGGCAACTCCGGGGCTGGCCAACGCGCCCCTTGTCGGACTTGTCGTCTGGGCAATCGGCCTGAGTCTTGGAGGAGCGACTGGCTATGCAATCAACCCTGCCCGCGACTTCGGTCCCCGACTGGCCCATGCACTGCTCCCGATCGCTGGCAAAGGCAGTTCAAACTGGTCCTATGCGTGGATTCCCATCGCTGGTCCGCTTCTGGGCGCCATCGCCGCGTCGCTGCTCGTGAAAGCTGCTGTGGTGAAAGCTGTGGTCCCCGTGGATCTGCTGAATTGAAGTGAATCGCCCGAGAATGCTCCGGCAATTCCCGGCACCGAATGCATCGCCCCAGCAGAATCCACACGCAGGCCGGCACGCACTGTGACCGGGTGATTGAAATCCCCTGCACGCCGTGTTGCGGGGGTTTGGGGCGATATTGACCCTTTTTCGGCGTCCGGCCTATAGTCTGCGGTTTCGGGCAGCCACGGGCAGATCGCGGCTGTTGGTTTTCACGGTAACACTTCAGCTTTTCTTCTCCCATTCACCCCTGACTTCCCATTTCCCCAGACTGCGAGTGAATGCGTCCGCACCGGATGTACTGCACTGTGCTGCTGCTGCTTTCAGCGACCCTTGTCGGGCTGCCGTGGGCGGCTGCGCGCGGCCAGGAGGGTGGTGCGATGGTGTCGCCGGCGGAGAGTTATACGGAGGATGCGTCGGCGGCGATTCAGGTGAAGGGTCTTTACGAAGAGGTTCTGCGGTTTGACGGGATGGCGGTGCATCTGGTGGTGGGCCGGGTATCACTGGTTCAGGGCGACCTGTCATTTACGGGTTCCCGCATGGCATTTTTTGTCGCGAAGACGGGATCGGGTTTTGA
>JBJTOM010000128.1:0-15575 GCA_046074585.1 Planctomycetota bacterium
CTGCTGCTCCGTAAAAGCGCCGGCAATCGCTCACAGCGCGCACCAGCGTTCGGTGGCTCGGCAGGAGCCTCGCCCTCCCGGGGTCTTCACCGGTCTGTTCAGAGGATTCCAGAGAACTTCAACGCCATTGAGAACTGGCCGATCGCAAACCGCAGACGGAGGCAGCTTTATGACAGTCTGGCACAGTGTGTCACCGACAGCCGCAACAGAACTGCTGGCGGTGGATTCGGCGGTCGGCCTGACGACGGACGAAGCCGCGCGGCGACGTCTGCAGACGGGCGAAAACGTGCTCACGGAGTCTGCCGGTGAATCATGGCAGCGGCGATTGCTGCGGCAGTTTCAGGACCTGGTGATCGGGATTCTGATTGCGGCTGCCGTTGTCGCGGGGGTCATGGGGGAGTGGGCCAACACGTCTGCGATTCTGGCGATTGTGTTTCTGAACGGGGTGATTGGATTTCTGCAGGAGGCGCGGGCAGAGCGGGCTCTGGCGGCCCTGCGACGCATGGCCGTACCAATGGCGCGTGTGCAGCGTGACGGGCGAATCGTGTCGCTCCCGACCGCTCAGCTGGTTCCTGGCGATATCGTGCTGCTTGAAGCCGGGGATCACATACCGGCCGATTGTCGGTTGCTGACGTCCTATGTAATGCAGGTGCAGGAGGCTGCGTTGACGGGTGAATCGGCCCCTGTGGAGAAATCGACGCCGGAAAACGCCGTTGACACGGTGCTCGGAGACCGCACATCGATGGTTCATTTTGGCACAGTTGTCGCGGCCGGACGTGGAACGGCCGTGGTCACGGCGACCGGAATGCGAACGGAACTGGGAAGGATTGCGGGGCTGCTGCAGCGCGCGGTTCCGGATGAAACGCCACTGCAGCGTCAGCTGGCGTCACTGGGCCATTCGCTGGCGCTTCTGTGTCTGGCATTGGTGCTGGTCATTTTCGTCACGCGCATGCTCCGCGGTGATGGGTGGGTTGAGACGTTGCTGCTGTCGGTGAGTCTGGCGGTGGCAGCGATCCCGGAGGGACTGCCGGCTGTGGTCACGCTGACGCTGGCGCTTGGCCTGCAGCGTATGGCGGCACGTCGAGCACTGGTGCGACGATTGCCAGGCGTGGAGACGCTGGGAGCGGTGACGGTGATCTGCACAGACAAAACCGGAACGCTCACGCGAGGTGAAATGACGGTGCGTGAAGTGGCAACGGCTCGATCGCGATATCTGGTCACGGGTGCGGGGACCGAGCCTCGCGGCGAATTCCAGCGGCGGGACCTGGTTGCGGGAACAGGGTCAGCGGCAACGGAGCCGGCTGCTGCTGCCGGATTGGACGCCGACCTGCAGCAATTGCTTACGACCGGCATTCGCTGCAACAATGCTGCGGTCAATTTTCGGGACGGTGCGGAGCCGCGGTGGGAGCTGGTGGGTGATCCGACGGAAGGTGCGTTGCTGGTAGCGGGGATGAAGGCGGGTCTGGAGACAGGTCGCGACGGAGTACGGCTTCTGCTGGAGCGTCCGTTTGACAGCGAGCGTCGGCTGATGTCGGTCATTGCGCGGGAGTCGGACGGGAGAGTGTGGATGCATGTGAAGGGAGCCCCGGAAGCGATTCTGGAGCGGTGTCGTTTGGAGCAGTGTGGGGGCGAGGTGCGGGAGCTGACGGAGGAGCGGCGTCGGGACGTGCAGGAGACCAGTCGGGAAATGGCGGGCCGTGCTCTGCGAATGCTGGGACTGGCATTCCGGGTCTGCGGAGACCAGCAGCCGGCAGCAGTGGAGGAAGCGGATCTGGTCTTCGTGGGTCTGGCGGGGATCATGGATCCGCCGCGTGAGGAAGCACGGGAGGCGCTGCAGAATTGTCGAGCCGCGGGAATTCGCGTGGTCATGATCACGGGTGATCATCCCGAAACAGCTCAGGCCATCGGCACTGAACTGGGCATAACGGATTCCGGGCAGCGGGCTTTGACAGGGCGGGACCTGGATGAACTGAGTGACGAGCAGCTGCGGGATCGGGCGGGAAGCTTTCGAGTGTTTGCGCGCGTGACGGCGGAGCACAAGCTGAGGATCGTGAGTGCTCTGCGAGCTGTTGGTGAAACGGTGGCGATGACGGGTGATGGGGTGAATGATGCGCCGGCGATTCGCGCGGCAGATATCGGAGTCTCCATGGGGCTCACAGGCACTGACGTCACTCGCGAAGCCTCAGACATGGTGCTGATGGATGACAATTTCGCTTCGATAGTGAGTGCTGTGGAGGAGGGGCGAGGGATCTTCGACAGTATTCGCCGGAGCATTCAGTTTCTGCTGACGGGGAATTCAGGTGAAATGCTGCTGATGCTCACGGCTGCGGCCGTCGGCTGGCCTGCACCGCTCATCGCCATTCAGATTCTCTGGATCAACCTTGTCTCTGATGGTCTGCCGGCACTGGCGCTGGGACTGGAGTCACCGGAGGCGAGTCTGATGCAGCAGCCTCCGCGGCAGCGGTCCGAGCGACTGCTGGGGCTGCCACAGTGGGGCCGGATCCTCGTGCACGGCTGTATTCTTGCCGTGGTGGCTGCCCTGGGTTTTGCCGTGGTGCAGGGGGATCATCCGGAATCACCGGGCAACGCGCGTGCGACGGCGTTTGGCATTATGGCGTTTTCCCAGCTGCTGCTGGCATTTGGATTTCGCAGTCGTGTGACCCCGCTTGTCCGGATGGGGGTGTTGTCGAATCCGTGGCTGCTGACAGCCATTGTGACTTCAGCTCTGCTGCAGTTCTGCATTATGCTGCTCCCGGGCTTGCGAACAGTGTTTGGGATCGAAGCCGCGTTGACATGGCAATGGTGTGTGGTGCTGGGGCTGTCTCCGATTCCGCTGGCAGCAGTGGAGCTGGAAAAGGTCTGTCGCAGACGATGACAGGCTGGTGAACGCATCAGTGGAGAGTGTTTACGGTCACAGGAGCGGTCAGTATGGCACGGATCACATCACTCTGGGCCCTGCTGGGCACCACGGCGGTGGCAGTGTTTCTGTTTTATCGGGTGATTGCGGTCCTGCTGCTGCCGCTCTTTCTGGCAGTGGTGCTGGTGCTGCTGCTGCAGCCGTTGTATGGGCGGCTTCTGAGGTCCTGCGGCGGTCGTCGGTATCTGGCAGCAGCCCTGATGACGCTGGCAGTCCTTCTGGCGGTGCTTGTTCCCGCCGCGGTGGCCCTCGCAATGGCCGGGCACGAAGCAGTGCTGGTGGCGGATCAACTGCGGGACGGCCAGCTGCGTCAGAAGCTCGACAGGGCTCGACTGCAGGCCGGACTGGACTATCCGTTTGCGGAGGAGTGGAGATTTTTGTCCGAGTCGCTCGATCTGTTGTCTGCGGATGCTGCCCGCGGCGCTCTGGCTGAAGGCCATCCTCAGGCCCTGGCTCGAGTTCGCGATGAATTTCGTTTGCTGGCAGAGCGAATCATTGAGCATCAGACGGCTGATCATCAGGCTGTCCGGACAGAACGGGCAGACTGGGCTGAAGTGGAACAGCTGCTGGAAGTGGCTGCTCAGGCTGCCCCCGGCACCTTCGCCGCCCAGAGGGCGCTCAGCGATGCTGACGCGGCGTTTCGTCGCTGCCGTGCCGCGGCACTGGGCGGCCCCTGGATGCTCACCCTGCGGGAGCTGGCGAATCCGTCACCCGCAGAACTGCGACGCTGGTCCGCTCAGGCTGCCGTCATGACTTCCGACTGGCTCACGGCCATCGGCGGGGCCACGGGGGCAGTGATGACGCGTCTGGTGATGGGCGTTGTGATCTTTGTGTTCGCAGTGTTTTTCTGGTTTGCTGAGGGACCGCAGATCATTCGCAGTCTGATGCTGCTGTCGCCACTGGAAGAAAAGTACGTCACAGAGCTGCTGCGGGAATTCGAAGTGCTGGTACGGGCCGTTGTTGCCGGGAGCCTGATTTCCGCCGTGGTGCAGGCGCTGCTGGCCGGCCTGGGTTACTGGCTTGCAGGACTCGATTCGGTGTTTCTGCTGATCGCCGCGACGGCACTGATGGGGATGGTCCCGTTCGTTGGTGCGACGCTGGTGTGGATCCCGGCCGGTCTGTGGATGATTCTGGGCGAAGGTCGGTTCGGTGCCGGACTCTTTCTGCTCTGCTGGGGCACCCTGGTTGTTTCCACGATCGACAATCTGATTCGTCCGTGGGTGCTGCTGGAGCAGGCGTCGCTGCACCCTCTGGCTGCGCTGATTGGAGTGCTGGGGGGCGTTCAGGGTCTGGGACCCGCCGGTGTCTTCGTCGGACCTCTGGTGGTCGCCTTCGTGCAGACACTCCTGATGCTGCTGCATCGAGAACTTGCCGAGGTGGCGCCGTGAGGCGAGGAATGCTGGCGGAGCCTGGTCAGCCGGCGGACGGCCGTCCGCGGGCAAAGAACGCTCCGTGAGTCTGGAGAATTTCTTCGCCGTGTTTTCGATGCTGGTTTTCAGGAACGCTGTGTTTCGAATCCCGAAATGTGCTGCCGCAGGGACGTGTAGCGGTTCAGGAATGTCAGCCCCGGATCATCTCTGACAACGGCCCCCGGCATGCCTCCAGACAGCCCCAAACGGCTCGTTTTTGAACCGTACAACCGTTCCAGCCTCTGCAAACCGCACTGAGCAACTCAAACCCAATTCGAATTCCCCTGCTCCAGCCTGCACCTCCCCTGGTCTGTGGATCTGCGAGCTAACTTGCAGCAGCTTGGGGCTCCTCGGATGTATCTTCCCTGTCAGGTGTTCGGTAATGGGTGATGTGCCGTCGAAGCGGGTTCACCGCCGAAATGCAATGCTGCGCAGCAGTGCAGCATTGCGTCTGCGGAGAGCTCGTGCAGGCCAGCCGGAGCCGTCTGCCGAACCGGACGCCGCTGAAAGTCCCCCCATTGCCCCCCCGGCAATTCCCGGACGCAGCGATTCCCCAGACACGGCCTCCGACGTCCCGCACGGTTCGACTGGTGATCTGGCGAATGAACTGAGTTTGCGAATCGCCCGGATGCGCGATCAGCTGCTCGAAGAACTCCAGGCGTCTTTCGCCGGACTTCGTGAAGATCAGGCGGTCGCATGGTCCGAACAGACTTCGCTGTTGAAATCCCTGTCTGCGAATCTGACCGCCGGAGCTCCGGAGGAACGAGTCAGCACGGCTCGAAGAAAGGTCCCGGAACCACCGATCCCGCCGCCCGCTTCACAGCTCAGCCCCCCCGCGTCCGGGGATCCACTGCTGGATACTGCTGCTCCGGGAGCCAGCCAGGCGCTGAGTCGCTGGGAAGCGATCCGCCAGAACTTCCTGCAGACTGACGGCAAAGACCTGCTGGAATCTCCCGAGCGTCCTGGCAGCGAACGTACTGAACGGACTCGCCTGCAACAGCCATCCAGCGGTTCTCCAGCGGCTGTTTCCCTGGAAACAGCGATGCGGAACGCTGCAGATCTGTCAGACATTGAATTTGCCGATGTTCTGCCGGAACCAATCGACACTCAACAAATCCCCGACAGCGAACTCCGCAGCGTCTTTATCAGCCGCGAACTGCTGTTCGCCGAATTGATCGGCCGTTATCGTCGCCGTCGTGAACATCACCAGCAACTGCTCAGCGCCGAACAGCTTCGCAGCCTCCAGACCCAGCTGCCGGAAGACATTGAAGACCTTGTGACCGTCTCTTTACGACGCATCGACGAACTGACTCGCCTGAGCGAACTGGAACTGGCGTTCGAGCGCGCGCGCCTGTCGCGGGAACGCAAGCAGCTTGAACAGAGTCGGTTTCTGCTGGAGAATCAGGCCCGACAACTCGGCCTCACCGTGAACCCGGATGGCACACTGTCCCGCTCCGATGAGCTGGGAGGTCGTCCGTCGGGCCGACGCTGGCTTGGCAAACTGGGCTTCGGCGGTCCCACTAGTCCGGCACGATGATGCCCGAACGACGTCGCCCCCGCGCAGCTCACTTGCATCCTGTCGCCACCCTGCCAGAATCCGGCATGCAACCGCTGTTTCTGCCCGCAGCTCTTTTTGAAAGGCAAGCCCACATGCCAGAGCGTCTTCATTTGTTCAGGTTCAGCCCCGCATCGTTTATTGCCGGCCTGCTGGTCTGCCTTTCCGTCCCTGCCAGCATTGCCCCCTGCTCCGCTGCGGATCGACTGGTGCTGGAACCCTCCGGCAAGCCGAAAGGCCACATCGTGCTGGTCTCCGGGGACGAAGAATACCGCTCCGAGGAAGTCATGCCGATGCTCGGCAAGATCCTCGCCGTGCAGCACGGTTTCCGCTGCACCGTGCTCTTTGCCTTCGGACCCGGTGATGCAGACTATATTGATTCCAACAATCAGGATGGCCTGCGCGGCCTTGATGCCCTTGAAACGGCAGATCTGATGATCATTGCCACCCGCTTCCGCCACCCCAGTGCCGAGCAGGCGGCCCACATCGCGAAGTTTCTGCAGGCCGGCAAGCCCGTGATCGGTCTGCGGACTGCAACGCATGCCTTTCGCGGGGGCGAAAAATTCGGCGAATCGCTCACCTTCGATCAGTTCGGCCGCCAGGTCCTCGGTGAACAATGGGTCTCACACCACGGTCACCACAAAGTTGAAGGCGCTCGCAGCGTCGTTGAACCCGGCGCGGAAAATCATCCAGTGCTGAAAGGCGTGGGCGAGATTTTTGCCCCCAGTGACGTGTATGGCGTCATCCATCTCACCGATAAGGACCAGATTATACTCCGCGGTGCCATCACCGAAACGCTGGATCCCGCATCCCGAACACTCACCGATGACAAACGCAACCAGCCAATGCAGCCGCTCGCCTGGTTCCACGATTACGAACTCTCCGATGGCAAGCCGGGACGATCCTTCTGTACCACCGCCGGGGCTGCTGTGGATTTCGTTGACGAAGATCTGCGTCGACTGATCGTCAATGCGGCCTTTGTGCTGACCGGGCACGATGTCCCCGAAAAAGCCAGCGTTCACTACGTCGACCCGTTCTATCCCACCTTCTACGGGTTCATCAACGACGGCAACTATTACAAAACTCAGAACCTCAAACCCGAGGATTTCGGCATCGGCAAAGCGCCACGCCGGGCTGATCCACCCGGATCACCCCAGTGGCCCCATCGGCCCGTGCCAAAGGACTGATCAGGCGGCGCGACGGGCCGGCACCTGCACCGGGGCCGGCACCGGTGCAGCGGCCGACAACAGCGCAGCAACTCGGCTCACAATTCGCCTCAGATCCTCCTCCTGCAGATTCGGTGTGGACGGGAAACTCAGCGCCTGTGCAAACAGGCGATCAGCTGTCCCGTTCAGCACGGACTCGCACCCCGCATGGGCAGGACTCAGATGCATCGGCTGCCAAAGCCGGCGGGTCTGGATGCGAGCCTGCTGCAACTGATCCCTCAGCTGCACAGCAGTGATGCCGGTCTGAAAGGGATCGATCAGCGCGGTTGACAGCCAACTGGTAGAGCGGGCACCAGGTGCATCCGTGTGCCACGTCATCCCCGGAACTGACAACTGGCTGCGGTAAAATTCCGCGATTTGCCGCCGCCGGTTCACAAAGCCGTCCAGCTGCTCCAGCTGTGCCAGTCCGATCGCCGCCAGCACATTTGTCATGCGGTAGTTAAAACCAATTTCATGGTGAATGTACTCGACCGCGTCATCCTTGGCCTGAGTCGTCAGATAGCGGGCACGCGCCGCGTCCTCGCGACTGTTCGTCAGCAGCATTCCGCCGCCCCCACACGTGATTGTTTTGTTGCCATTGAAGCTGACGCAGGCGATATCCGCCGCCTGACCGATCCGGCGGTCGCCCCAGGAGGCTCCGAGTGATTCGGCGGCGTCCTCAAGCAGTCGCAGCCCAAATTCGCGTGCAAGTCCTTCGATGGCGTCAAGGTTCACCGGGTGCCCGAGGACATGCACCGGCATCATCGCACTCACTCGACGGCCCGTGGCACGATTTCGCAGCTCGCCGTTCACCCAGTGACACTGCCGTCGCAGAAAGTCCTCAGCCAGTTGCGGATCCATCTGCCACCACCGGGGTTCGCAGTCGATCAGCACCGGATGCGCTCCGGCATAGCGGATGGCGTTGGCTGTGGCGATGAAGGTCAGAGTTGACACCAGCACTTCGTCGTCAGGACGCACCCCGGCGACCAGCAGCGCTGTGTGCAGCGCAGCGGTACCATTCACCGTCGCCACCGCGTATTTCACGCCCGCATACTCCGCCACCTGCTGTTCAAAGCGGTTGACGAATTCGCCGACGGATGAGATCCAGCCGGAGTCCAGACATTCTCGTACATACTGCCATTCGTTACCCTGAAGACAGGGTTCGCTGAGTGGCAGAAACCGATCGCTGGTGTGTTCAGACATTGTAGACATCCGCTCTGTAGCTTCCGGCATTTTCACGAAACCAGTCGATTGTCTGCTGCAGCCCGGCTTCCAGAGTCACAGCAGGCTTCCAGCCCACCACTTCAGCTGCCAGTCGATTATCCGCCAGCAGCCGTTCGACTTCACTGCCGGGCGGACGCAGCCGCTGATCCTCACACTCAATCCGCACGTCGGAACCAATCAGTGACGCAGTGAGCTGTGCCAGATCACCGACACTGATCTCACGCCCGGAGCCGATATTCAGGGTGCGACCCACGGCATCGGGATGTGCCGCACAAGCCATAAACCCGGCAGCGGTGTCCGAGACGTAGTTCAGGTCGCGGGTCGGCGTCAGGCTGCCCAGCCGCACTGTTTTCCCAGCCAGACACTGCGTGATGATCGTTGGCAGCACCGCCCGCGCAGACTGCCTCGGGCCATAAGTGTTGAAAGGTCGAACCGTCACCACAGGCAGCTCAAACGAACGGAAATACGACTCCGCCAGCTTGTCTGCTCCAATCTTGCTGGCCGAATAGGGAGACTGCCCCTGCAGCGGATGAGTTTCTGAAATCGGCACAGACAGAGCGGTCCCGTAGACCTCACTCGTGGATGTCTGAATCACGCGACTGGTGCCCAGCCTGCGAGCTGCTTCCAGAACATTCAGGGTGCCCACGATATTGGTCTGTACGTAGGACAACGGAGCAGAGTAGGAATAGGGAATGGCGATCAGCGCGGCGAGATGGAAGACCACCTCCCGACCCTGCATCGCTGCAGACACCGATCCACCGTCAGTAATGTCGCCGGCAACAATCTCCATGTCATTCTTCAGCGGTGACTGATCCAGCCAACCCCTGCGACCTGCAGAATTGTAATGCACCATCGCACGCACCTGAGCACCAGCGGTGACCAGCGCTTCGGTGAGATGGCTGCCGATGAATCCGCCAGCACCCGTAACGAGTACCTTCTTTCCTGACCACGTCATGCTGCCCACCTGACTCGATTCACGTCTTCCTGAGCCTTCTGGAAATCGTCAAGCCTGCCGATATCCAGCCAGTATTCCATAACCGGAAAGCCCACCACAGTTTCGCCCTGCTGCAGCAAACGGTTGATCAGGTCGGTCATGTCATAACGGCCTGATTCCGGAATGTACTGCAGCACAGACGGCTCCAGCAGATAGATGCCGGCGTTGACAAGAAAGGTAATCCGCGGCTTCTCCCGCAGTTCACTCACCACCCCATCCCGCGCCTCCACCACGCCGTAAGGCACCTGCATTTCATACTGCCGCAACGCCACCGTGAGCTTCGCGCGGTGCTCCCGGTGATACTTAAGCAGTGAGCGATAGTCGATGTTCGTCAGAATGTCCCCGTTCATTACCAGCAGTGGTTCGTCCACCTCACTGATCAGTCGCAGTGCTCCGGCCGTTCCCAGTGGCTGATCTTCCGCCACATAGTTCAGTTCCACGCCAAACTTCTGCCCTCCACCGAAATGCTGAATAATCTTCTCCGGCATGTAATGCGTCGTAACGTTGATTCGAGACACCCCGGCCCGCTGCAGCCCCTCAATCGTCCGCTCCATCAGCGGCCTGCCTCCGACCGGAAGCATCGGCTTGGGCGTGTCGTCGGTCAGCGGCCTCAGACGTGTTCCGAAACCACCCGCCATAATCACCGCCTGCAATCGCAGCTTGTCATCCTGCACATGCTCCGCACAGGACAATTCTGCAATCGTGCCGTCAGCATGCAGCAGCGGCAGATGTCGCACGCCCGACCGCACCATCAATGCCAGCTGCTCGTCCCGAGGTGTGTTGACCGGAGCCGTCACCGAACGAGCCGTTTGAATATCAAGCGCCGCGTCAAGCCGCGTCGTCACCGCGTGACCCGCCAGAATCGCACGTCGCAGGTCGCCATCAGTGATCGTCCGCACAAAGCGACCGTCCGCGTGCACCAGCAGTGTGATCCCACGACCTCCCGCGTCGATCGACGCCATCGCGTCCTGAACCGTCGCCGTCGACTGTATGGTTATCTTCTGAAGTTCAGAGCGGGTGTCCATCCCCGTCATTGGTCCGATCTCCGTATCGCTTTCGCAGGCACGCCCACGACCACCGCATCCGCCGGTACATCCCTGATCACCACAGCACCCGCTCCCACAATCGAACGGGCGCCGATCTTCAGATTCTCGCAGATTATCGCGCCAGCTCCAATATGGACTTGATCACCAACTTCCACCCCCCCCGCAAGACAGGCGCGAGGAGCCACGTGCACGTCCGCACCCAGCCGACAGTCGTGCTCCACAACCGCAGCGGTATTCAAAATGCAGTTCTCTCCGATCACCGCACACGCATTGACAATTGCTCCCGCCAGAACCTGACTGCCCTCGCCAAGCTGCGCAGACTCTGCAATCACCGCAGCCGAATGCCGCAGAATCCATCCCCGCAATCCAGCCATCCTCGCTGCCAGGAAGAGCTTTCGTCGCAGCCCGAATGACCGCAGCCCCCCAATCGCCACCAGAAACTCAGAAAATCCTTCGTTCCGCAGCTGCGGCAACAGCTGATCACCCCCTCGGATCGGTATTCCCAGCACACTCGTTCCGTGAATTGCCGCGTCAGCGTCGAGGATCACCGCCTCTGAGGCACGCCCCAGCCGCTGCAGCGCATCGGCCACCACTCGACCATGACCACCCGCGCCGATCACGACCAGCCGTGTCATGGTCTCGTCCCGAAAACAGCATCCCCAGGCAAATCATGAAAACTCTTGATCAGCAGCCGTTCATTCAATTCGGTGGTTCTGAGTCGCTGCACGATTCGGCTGGCGGCATGTCCGTCACCGTAAATGTTCTGCACCTGCTGGCACTGCCGACGAAAGTCCGAAGAGAGCGCCTGTTCCAGCGCTGCCCGGATTTCAAGGGCGGAATCGCCACAGTCAATCACGTTGCCGGATCGAGGACGACCGTGCTGACGCAGCCCGATATTCACCACAGGCAACTGAAACGATGCTGCTTCAATAATGCCACTCGATGAATTTCCGACCATCGCAGCAGCACACCGCATCAGGCTGAAATACCCAGGAGTTCCCAGGTTGCTGACCAGACGCACGTTCGCTCGCGAAGCAGCGAAACGCTCCAGCCGCTCCAGAATGTCGCTGTGACGGGTGTCGGCATTCGGACGCGTGATGATGATCGGTCCGTTCCGGGAACCGAGGGCATCAAGGAGCGATTCCGCCTGCTCCGCAGCCTTTTCCGACTGCAGAGTCACCGGATGCTGGGTGACCAGCAGTGGTGGGACATCCAGCGAAATCTGCAGCCGCGCAGACAATTCTTCAACACTCAGCAATCTCAGACGGCGCAGCTGATCCAGTCCCGGGGCTCCGGAAACGGTGACCCGCCACGGTTCTTCACCCAGCTGCACGATTCGCGCTGCATGACAGCTGGTCGAGGCAAAATGCAGATGGGCATATTTCGTCATCGCATGCCGCAGCGCGTCGTCAATCGCCCCGGCCGTGACTTCTCCACCATGCACATGTGCGATCGGAATCCGCAGCGGTACGGCCGCCAGAGCAGCCGCGTGCATCTCAAAGCGATCTCCCAGGACGAGCAGTAAATCCGGACGAACGCGCTCGTAAACCTGAGCAAATCCGATCGTTCCAAGGCCCATGGAAATGGCAATGGCTGCCGGGGAATCGGACGCAAGGAGCATCTGCACCCGGTCATCAATCGTGAAGCCGTCAGCCGTGATTGCTTCTTCAGTCCGGCCATGACCGGAGACCAGCTGGGCGCCCGATGCGATCAGGTGCAGCCGCAGCTCAGGTTCACTGCGAATCGCTTCCAGAATCGGCAGGTACAGCCCCCAGTCGGAGCGGCCAACAGTGACAACACTGATGGTTCTCACGACACATCCTCCAGCCTCAGCAGGTCGCCGGCGGCCACATTCACCCGAAGAATGCGGGAGACGAGCCACGGTTTCATGGCTGGTGGCAGTCCCGTTCCTGGACGGCGAATGGCGATGAGTTCTTCGGTGAGGCGAGTGCCGGAAGGAATATCCGTGGCAGCCACAAGGCTTTTGCGAGCCGCCTTCGCGGTGTCCAGTTCGCTGGCGCAGGGGGCTTTGCGACCGGCACCCAACGCTGTCTCAATCGTCCTGACGCCTTCAATCAGCCGCCGCAGCTCTGCTGGTTCCGCGGATGCCCGATGATCGGGCCCCGGAAGTGACTTGTCGAGCGTGAAGTGTTTTTCGAGCACACAGGCGCCCAAAGCGACTGAGGCAAGGCCCACCTCCACACCCAGAGTATGGTCAGAATAGCCAACTGGCAAACCAAATGCGGCTCGCATGCTCAGCATGGCCCGCAGATTCACATCCGCCGGTGCCGCCGGGTAGTTGCTCACACAGTGCAGCAGCACAATCCGGCGATTGCCCGTCGCTTCCACTGCCTGCACGGCCGCTTCCACGTCTCCCAGAGTACTCATGCCGGTCGAAATCACCAGCGGTCGGCCAAATCCCGCAATGTGACGCAGCAGCGGCAGATTCGTGAGTTCACCTGAGGGCACCTTGAACAGTTCCATCCCCAGCCCGGACAGCAGCGTTGCACTGTCCTCATCAAAGGGCGTCGACATGAACTGAATTCCACAGGCATGGCAGTGATTCACGATCCGCTCATGGTCCGCGTCCGACAATTCCAGCTCCCGCAGCATCTCAAACTGAGACTTCTCGACGCCGAGATTCTCGGTCTGGTAGCGGGCTGCAGGAGCGGTTCGGGTGACCAGCCGCTCCGCTCGAAACGTCTGAAACTTTACCGCATCAGCACCCGCCTCCTTCGCCACATCAATCGAACGCAGCGCCAGATCCAGCCGGCCGTTGTGATTCACTCCGACTTCGGCAATGACAAAGCATGGCGAGCCCGGTCCAATGCGGCGGTTGCCGACCACCACTGCCTGCACACTGTCATCCATGACTCGATCCTTCTCCCGATGCCTTCACTGATGGCTGTTCAGGCTGCCTTCAGGTTTGTGGCGGACGGAGCGGCCGCCAGCCGTCGCTGCATCAGAAATTCAGCAATGTCCCAGTCAAGCGGAGTATCAATATCTGCGGCTCGGTCCCGCGGAATCATCACGGCTTGAACACGTCCCTGAAAAATGGAATCCTGCTGCATCACGGCATCCCGCCTCGCCGCATACGCCACTGCGGTAAGCTCGAATACATCCGGCGCGTCCTGCCGACGCACCACAGCGCCGGGTGGCTGAGCGGCAATCCGCACCGCTCCGGAGGCATCCACCGTCACCATATTGAACCACGGATTCGCAGCTGCTTCAGTGGCAGTGACGACAATGTCGGCATCTGAACGAAGCAGAAGTTCGATGCAGCGATCAATGTCCTCAGAAAGCCGCAGCGGACATGTCGCGGGAACGCTGACGAGGACGTCAAAGCGGGTATTTTCGAGCAGCTCCATGGTGCTGATGGCATGTCGCCACGCCAGCCGCTCCGCAGCGGTATCAGTCGCCAGCTCTGCAGGGCGACGGAACGGCGTCACAGCTCCCCACGCCTGAGCAGCCTCGGCAATCGCATCCGAATCCGTGGACACAACGTGCCGGAGGATGTGCCGACTGCCCAACGCCGCCTGAATGGCCCAGCCAATCAGCGGCCGACCGCAAAACGACCGGATATTCTTGCCTGGAACGCCCTTCGACCCGCCCCGGGCGAACGTGCAGCTGAGTATTTGTGGCACGGCCATGCTTTCTGAACGTCCCTGTTCGTGAAAAAAACGGCTGCTGTATACGTAAGGGATCAGGTGTCGGTCAAGCCAGAGTTGGTCTGAAGGCGTCATCGGGCCGCCGGATGTGTGACTGTTCCGCGCTGCACGGCGAGGGTTTCGATCAGTTCCAGCAGTTGTCGGGCGACCGTTTCCTTAGGGCCCTGATACTCTGCGATGGTTTCTGCATCGGGTGAAAGCACTTCGACGTGGTTGGTGGCGGAGCCGATGGCGGAGGTGTCGTTGAGGACGATGCAGGTGCAGTTTTTCATGCGGAGCTTACGCATGGCATTGTTGCGCGGGTCCTGGGATTCGAGAGCGAAGCCGACGACCCAGCGGTGTTCACGAGCCGCCCCGAGTTCGGCGAGGACATCTGAAGTTTCGACGAGTTCGAGAACGATGGGCTGGCCGGTTTTGGTCATTTTTCCGGAGACGCGCTGGCGAGGTCTGTAGTCGCAGACGGCGGCCGTGGCGATCACACCATCGCAGGCGGGGAAGAGTCTGAGGCAGGTTTCGCGGAGCTGATCGGTGGTTTCAATGCGATGAATCCGGCAGCCGGCCGGTGGCGTCAATTCGACCGGGCCGGTGACCAGTTCCACCTGATGCCCGGCGAGGATTGCGGCGGCGGCGATGGCGTAGCCCATCCGCCCACTGCTGGCGTTGGACAGAAAGCGTACGTCATCGACGTATTCGCGAGTGGGTCCGGCTGTGATGAGGATCCGCATCAGAGGGTTCCGCTGGAGCCCTGGGGGGCGAGCAGTGGCGGGATGGCAGCGAGGATTTCATGGGGTTCGGCCATGCGACCAGCGCCGACTTGTCCGCAGCTGAGCCAGCCTTCGCCGGGACCCACAATGTGCACACCGTCGGCCTTGAGTTGGGCGACGTTGCGCTGCACTGCGGGAGCCTGCCACATATTGGCATTCATGGCGGGGGCCATGAGCACCGGGCAGCGGCAGACGAGCAGGGTGGTGCTGAGCAGATCGTCGGAAAGTCCGAGTGCGAAGCGGGCGATGGTGCGAGCGGTGGCGGGGGCGACGATGGCGAGGCGGGCGCGGCGGGCCAGTCCGATGTGTTCTCCCTGCCAGTGTTCGCGGGGAGTAAACTGGTCATCATGAACGGGGCGGCCGGTGAGCGCTTCAAAGGTGGTGCGGCCGATGAATTGTGAGGCGGAGTCGGTGAGGATGACTGAGACGCGGGCACTGCGCTGCACGAGGCGGCTGCAGAGGTCTGCGGCCTTGTAGGCCGCGATGCCTCCGCAGACGCCCAGGAGCACTTCGCAGTCTGCGAGGGGATCTGCCATGGAAAAGGGTACCACGGTGCCGGTTTAGAGGTCGTCGAGGGACGGGCCCTGTTCGCGGTGGTACTTATCGACGAGTGAAGATTCGTCTTTGGCCGTGCGAACGTTTTCGGTGGCGTCGAGGAAGATCTTGTCCTGCATGATTTCGGCGACGACGATTTCCATGAGGTTTTTTGTCTGGATGTCGACGAGCTGAGGGGCGCCGCGGTTGAGCTGCACCATGCGTTTCTGGATCAGGGAAGACAGGCGGAAGCGACCGC
>JBJTOM010000129.1:0-6099 GCA_046074585.1 Planctomycetota bacterium
TCAGCCAGATCCTCCATGTAGACCGGATACACATAGCGATGGCTGCCAACGCCGGTTCCCAGCAGAGGAAACTTCGCAAGAGCATTGAAATCCGCTCGCCAGATCGATCGGCGAGCATTCGATTCGTCCAGCTGACTGGCGTCCAGACTCGCCAGCTGAGCAACTCGATTTTCCACCTTCTGACCACCAAACACAGCCATCCCTGCAATCGCCAGCCCCCCCATCAGGATCATGGAAAGAGCAATGGATGCACCCACCCGACCGCTCCGCCATAATCCCCCAAACACCACACAGCAGGCCGTCCCTGCCGCCACAAGACCACCGCGGGACAACGACAGCAGCACGGCAATCAATACTCCCGATGCCGCAGCCAGCAACAGCAGCTGCGGTGCGTCAATCAGCGTGTCTATCTGCGAATGATTGCCCTGCGACGGACCCAGCCCTTTCCGATTCATCACCGGGGAACTCGCAGGACGCTCCCGCCCCACCAGCGCCCACCAGATCAACGGACCCACAGACAATGCCAGAAACTGCGCAAAGTGATTGCGATTTGTGAAGGCCCCCTTGAGCACCTCACGAGTGCCCGTCCAGGGATGCTGATAAAACCAGAAAAATCTGTCGTTCGACAGCAGCAGCTGCAGCACCCCGAAAACCGCCATCAGCACTCCCGAGCTACCCGCGAGCTTCAGAATCCATCGACAGTCCGACTCCGTCGAAAATCGCTGCACAAACACCGCAGCAATCAAACCGTAAGCGCTCAGCATCAGCAACGCATGACGCGTCTCGATCGGGACGAAACTGATCGTCGACCACGTCTCCACCGATGCCGCATCGGAACCCTGCACAGCACCCCACAGCGGTATTAGTCGCTGGTACTCGTGCGAGAATCGCTCCAGCACCCCGCCGCCTAGCGGCTGCGTCTGGAACCAGACCAGAACCAGCCCCGCACACAGCAGCGGTTCAAGACCCAGCCACCGCAGACGCCCCCCCGCAAAGAACCTGTGCAGACACCACAACCCCGACAGCAGACAGGCCAGACTGATCAGAAGCCAGTGCCCCCAGGCTTCCCGCCCACCCATCACAAACGGAAACACAAGCAGAAGAAAGGCAATCACCAGATCCACAGCCACCAGCAGTCGCGGGCGCTCAAACCAGCTCTGCAGCTGTACCCGCAGCAGCGCTCGCAGCCGCGAATCCTGCCCGCTGAATCCTACCGGTTTTCGTGGTGCTCGTGACATGGATGCTCTGTCTGGACATCTGGAAAGTCCGAGCGACCGTCAGGCCGCCCGTGAATGCTCGCGAACCTCACCCGAACGCATCGAAGACCGCATTCCACCCGCAGAATTCTCACCCGCAGCGATCGCCGAAAAACCCCGTGCCACGGACACCTCCGGCGCCGAATCCACCGTCTCCTCCGGCTCGTGATCATGGCCGTATCCATACCCGTAACCATACCCGTAACCATAGCCATAACCGTAACCACCGTCCTCGCCGGTGCTCAGGTGATTCACCGCAACCCCCAGAATCTGACAGCCCAGACTCCGCAGCGTCTCGGCCGCCCGCACCACCATCCGCCTGCGGTCCTTATCCGGACGGACAACCAGAATCACCGCATCCACCAGCCGACCCACAATCGCCGGATCACTCACCGCCAGAACCGGTGGTGCGTCAATCACAATCTGCTCATACCGCGTCTCAGCCCACGCCAGCAATGCTGAAAATCGGTCGGAAATCAGCAGCTCAGCCGGATTCGCCGGACGCGGACCACAGGAAATCACGTCCAGCCCATTCACCACCGTTGAACGCAGATTCGCCGCCACGCTCGTCTCCAGATCCTCACTGCTCCTCAGAATCCGCGAAAGCCCAAGGTCATCACGCAGACCAAGCAGTGTCGACAGCCCCGGACGACGCATATCAGCATCAATTACCAGCGTCCGCTTGCCGGACTGAGCGAATGCGACGCACAGATTTGAGGAAATCGTTGTCTTGCCGTCCCCGGGCTCCGTGCTCGTGATCACCAGACGCCCCGTGTCCTGCGGAGAAAACTCAATGCTCGTACGCAACGCCCGAAATGCCTCCACCTCACGCGAGTGAGGCTTCACATGACACATCACCGCGTCAAACCCCTCCGCTGTCAGCTCCGTCATCCGCGGTATCATCGACAGCACCTGAGTGTCAAGGTGCAGCTTGAGCTCTTCCGGAGTGCGGAAACGGTCGTCCATAATGTCCAGCACCCAGATCACCGCCAGACCCACCGTTGTCCCCATCACCAGCGAGAGCAGGGCCACCAGCGTCAGCCGCGGTGAAACCGGCCGCACAGGCACCGTCGGCCGACTCGCCACCTTCGTGCTCAAAAACGTATCCTTATTCAACCCGATGTCATCAGACTGTGTCTGCAGGGCTGACTGCTGCGTATACAGCTGCTCGATCCGCCGGTCCATGTCGCTGAGCTGGGTGAGAATCTGTGAGATGGTTTGTGCCTTCTTCTGCTCGGCGTTGAGCCGTTCCAGAATGGACTGCTCATTCTGCTCATACTTCTGCAGCTGCTGACTGGCGTACTGCACCAGCCGCGGTGCAAGCAGCTGCTTCGAGAGCTGCTCCGTCTTCGCCCGCTGCTCCGCCGGAAACTGCCGCAGATACCCTTCCTTCACCGCCAGCTCCGACTGCAACGCTCGAATCTTCGGATGCCGGTCCCCATACTTCTGACGATGCTCCGTCAACTGTGACTGCAGCCCGAGTATCTCCTGCATAATTCGCTGCAGATGAAAACTCTCCTGCGTCCCCAGACCCATCGACTGCTCAATCAGCTGACGACCGGCAGCATCAAAAGCCTCGGATGCAAACTGCAGAATGTCCTCGTTCTGACTGATCGCCCTCTGCAAACCACTCGCCGTGTTCCGCGCCTGCTCCGTGGCCCTGCGGGCATTCGAGTAGTCCGACGTCAGCAGCTCAATGTTCTTCGAAATCACGTTCAGGCCGTTGTTGCGATCACCGGTATCCACCAGATCCGGTGCAGATGCCTTCAGCTCCAGACGCCGGGCTGTGAGCATTTCAATCTGCTCATTCACATCCTGCAGCCGCGTTGAAAGTGTCTGCAGCCCCTGTTCCGACAGACTCCGGTTCGTCTCGTTCAGAAACTGCTCGTACCCCGCCAGCATTGCCGTCAGCATCGCTGCCGCAGCACGCGGATCAGGCGATCGATAACTGATGTCCAGAACATTCGTGTTGAACGCCGCCGACACATGCAGACGCGAACGCACGGTAAACGGCCATCCCGACTGAGCAACTCCCTTCAGATCGATGCGACGATACTTCTCCGGCAGAACCTTCAACGCACGACGCACAACCTCCTCTTCCGACATGAGCGCAATAAACGTCGGCATGTCGTAGCTGGGACTCTCACTGCCCGCCGCTGAATCCTGATTCACCACAGCACCCTTGCGGACGATGTACAGAGATGCTGTCGATTCGTACACCCGCTTCGCTGTGATGTAGTACGCCGCGCCCGCAATCCCGGCCAGCACCAGTGCCGCTACCAGCACTCCACTGCGGTACTTCACGGTACGCAGAAAACGGAAAATCAAATGCAGCGTCGTTGCCGCCGTCATCTGACTTTCAACCATCCCCGCCATGACCCTGTCAGGATCCGACATCTCCCGGCCTCCCTGCCGACTCGCACCCGCCGACAACCGCCAGACGGGCTCCCTTTCTCGTGCTTTGTTTCGCTGCCTCAGAACAGCATCGTCGATCCCGTCACACCAAACCGGATAATGTTCAATGCCTCCATAAATACCGTACCCGGTGTCTGCTCAACCGATACCACGTCGCCTGGACCCAGACGGATGTTGCTGTCCTCACTCCGCTTCGCCTTTCGATAACTCACCTGAATCAAAATCGGCTCACGCGCTCCCGGTGGCTGCCGGATCACAAAAATCTTGTCCGCCAGCTGGTTGCTCATCCCACCTGCCAGCGATATCGCCTGCAACAATCGCAAATCCTGACCCAACGGATACTCGTAACGATTCGGTGCCTTCACCAGACCCTGCACAAAAATCGGCGCCGGATCCCGCTTCTCCACCATCACCACTCCGCCGTCCGCCACGCGGTACTGACCATCCCCCGACTTCGCTGCCTCCAGCAGATTAATCGTATAAGACGCCATCCCACCACTCACACCACTGCTGCTGCTCACGCCCTTCACCCCGCTGCCACTCACTCCCGAAGCCCCACCCGAGAGCAACACGCCAGCCGGATTCCGCACCTCCACCTTCTCTCCCGCCTCCTTCGTCAAACCGCCCGCCGCTGCCAATGCTGAAATCACGTCACTCGCACTCGGTGGCAAATCGTATAAACCCTCGTTCTTCACCGCCCCCAGCACTCGCACCTTGTTCATCTTCTGATGGCTGATACTCACCGTCACCGTCGGATTATGATACAAATCCAGACGCACCGCCTCTGCCCGGATCAACGCCTCAGCCGCCTGCGGCTCATAGCCCGCAATCGCGATCTCACCAATCTCCGGAAGACTGATCGTCCCATCCTCCTGCACCCGCGCCGCCGTCCGGTCGCTCTCACCCAAACCCGCCGCAATCTGAATGTCCAGCACGTCGCCCACACCAATGGTCTCACTCGTCCCCGTCGCTCCCCCCAGACGCGAAAGGTCCACCTCCTGCGGATTCGCCTGCTTCGTCAATCGCCACCGATCCGGCAATCGCTCGCCAAAAACCGAGTTCTCTGCGTAGTAGTGGTTCGCCTGCTGGCACCCCGTCAAAAAGCTTGCCGCCAACAAAAACAACACACAAAACATCCACGCCCGGAAAGCCCCGAACAATCTCCGCACAGCGCGCACTTTCACACCGCCGGATCTCACTCCGGTGCTGCTCAGGCCACTGTCCGTTATTCGCTGCACAACCACGATGTTTCGCCATGTCCCATTGAAAACGATCAACTCGGTGTGTTCCCTGCCGAAAAACCAAGCCTTTCGGCAGTCTTCGCAGGTGTTCCAGTCAATGTTCTAAAACAAAACCCGGAAACGGGTCAATACGAAAGCGAATTCCTCGCCAACCACACAAACTGTTTCATCAAAAGCACTTACATTGAAAGAACAGGAACCAAACACTCGCACATGCGTGAAATCTCAGACCAGGATAGGGGAAACACGGCAGGTGCACAAACTGCGCAGATAGCCGTGTTTGCCTGAAAACACCCAGCCCCGTGCCTTCAGGCAAGACAAAACCACTCCCACGTTTTACAATGCCGGCGTTCCCCACTCCGAATCCCCAAAGGTGTGACCGTGGAAAAACTCGTTATCTTCTTCATCATCTTCGTCATCTCCCAGCTGGTGAACCTGTTCTCCAAATCCGGCAATCAGAATGCCCCCCCTGCTCCTCGACAGGTCGGCCCCGCCAAATCCGGGACGCCTCCGAAATCCCAGCAAACTCGCCGCCCCCAGTCTCCTCAGACAAAACCCACCCGCAACGCAAATGCTCCCCGCAACGCACCCGCCCAGGACGCTGCCAACCCCCGCCGATCACGCGACACCGCCGCACAAAACCCCTCCACTCGCCCCTCCGGTGCCGCCGTCCGAGACCATGTCAACGCACACCTCGAACCCCGCATCGGCACCGGGGTCCAGCAACACATCGATCAACATGTCCAGGCTCACATCGGCAGCAACGCCGCTGCCACCAACACCCCCACCCACGAAGACCCCGCCTTCCAAACCGGGACCTCCATCCGCCAACTGCTCAAAAATCCAGCCGGCGTCCGACAGGCCATCCTCGTCAACGAAATCCTCGCCCGCCCCCGCGCTCTCAGATAATCCGCCCCACATGACAGCACGTGCCGGGGATGTCAAGCCCCCGGTAACGCGCCGCTGAGCCGCCGGACGGCAGTCCCCGGGCAACCCACTGCCACGGCGTTCCTGGGAAGCTCCGGCGGACTGGGGACGCGACGACAAGGAACCAGGAACGCACCCCTGTTTCGTCCCGCGGGCCATCCGTCACATGAGTTCCCAGCGTCCCCTGTGCCCCATCACACAACCATGCAAAACGCCCCACCCGAGCCGCGCCCGTGAGGAAGCGGGCGACCCCAGCACAG
>JBJTOM010000130.1:0-22440 GCA_046074585.1 Planctomycetota bacterium
GAGCACGAGCAGATCGAACATGAGCCTGAGGTGTTCGCGGAAATCTGCGGGGATGCCGGCGGCAGGTGGCTGCGTGTCAGCAGCCGAGTTGGGTTCCCAGTGCTCGGGGCGTGGTTTGGAGGCGAATTCGATGCGACGTTCGACGGCGCGGACGGCATCGAGGTACTCGTCGAGTTTGAACTGATCATCGCGACCGAGTCGGCCACGAAGTTGCGTGGCATCATCGAGGACAAAGTCCAGCAGGTTCTGGAATTCGGCGGCTTTAGCAGACTGTCCGGCGAGCCGTTTGCCGAAGAGTCGTTCGTAGACGAGTCGGGGATTGATTTCCCGGGCGACCGGTCGTGTGGGCGACTGCCAGGAGATATGGGATCCGTAGAGTCGCGTGTAGCCGACATTGCTGTCGATGCCGCTGATGACAGGTTCTGTGCCCAGTTCAAGCGACGGCAGGGGCGTGAACTGGCTGGTGTGCTGAGCGATGAGCTGGTCGATGGAGATGCCGCCACTGCTGATATTTTTTCCGGTGGTTTTGGCGACGGGCATACCAGTGAGGAAGTTCGCGGTTTTGGCATAGTGGCCATCCCCACCGTGACTGTGTTTTTTGTCGAGTCCGGTGAGCACGAGTGTTTGCTGGCGGACTTTTTCGAGAGGCTGGAGTGTGGGGCTGAGAGTGTACTCGGGCCCGGTATTTTCGGGAATCCAGGACTTCTCCCAGACACCGTTGGGGAAGTAGATGAAGGCCGCGCGGAGGGGAGGTTTGGGGATGGCGGATGCTGTGGTTGTGGAGGCTGCGAACGCGGTGCGACCGAGGGAGTTCAGCAGGGGCAGGCCGAGTGCCACGCCTGTGCCTTGAAGAAGACTGCGTCTGGTGTGGTGACTCATGGTTTGCGGACCTCGGGATCAGGCTGCGGTGGTGTTGGTGGCTGTCTGGACGCTTCGTTTTGTTTCCGGACGGCTGCGGACTTTTCAGCAAACTTCTGCAGTGCATTCAGGAAGCGGGTGGAGCGACTTTCAGGGGGTGCCGGAGTCGGCTCGGATTTCTTGTAGTAACGATTGCGGAACGGATAACTGCGGGCAATTTCTTCAATCAGAACGCGGCTTTGCAAGCCGTTTTCGTGGAGTCGTTTCACACAGGACTCGATGACACACGCATCGAATTTGTTGAGTTCTCGGCCGAGTGCGAATCCGAGAAGTTTGCGGCTGAGGTGGGTGAGGAAATCCTGTTGGCGACTGAGCAGTACGGTTTTCAGTTCGGCAGGTCCGCTGAACTGTTCACCGGACGGCAGTTTTCCGACAGCATCAATCGGGAGCCCGCCATCGGCATCGCGCCAGCGACCGATGGGATCAAAGTTCTCCAGACCAAAGCCCAGAGGGTCCATGCGGTCATGACAGGCGGCGCATTCTGGTTTGCTGCGGTGGGCTTCCAGTCGCTGACGGAGCGACAGGTGGGCATTGTCTGCCGTTGCCTGCTCCAGAGGTGGTACACCTGGTGGCGGTGGCGGGACGGGGTTGCCGAGCAGTTCGTCGAGCAACCAGCGTCCTCGGAGCACAGGACTGGTGCGGCGGGGATAGGAGGCAACCGTCAGAACGGCGCCCAGTGTGGCCACACCGCCACGTCTGCGGTCAGAGACGGTGACTTTCTGCCAGCCGGATTCGGCCGGCAATGGCAGCCCATAGTGGCTGGCAAGTCGGCTGTTGACGATGACGTAATCGGCCGAGAGCAGATCAGAGAGGGGTCGATTATCGCGAAAGACGCTGGTGATCAGCTGAACAGCTTCTTCGCGGAGGTCATTTGCCAGTTCGGGGGTGTATTCCGGGAAGAGTTGGGAGTCGGGGCGCTGATTTTCGAAGTTGCGGAGTCCCAGCCATTGCAGTCCGAAGTTTTCGCCGAGTGAGGTGGCTTTGGGGTGGGCGAGCATTCGGGCAATTTGCCGGCGATACGCGGTTTCGTCAGCCAGTTCCCCGGTATCGGCAGCCTGCATGAGTTCTTCGTCGGGAATGGAGGACCAGAGGAAGAGTGCCAGGCGCGTGGCGAGCTGGTGCGGAGTGAGCGGGAAGATGCCCGTCTCATCGGGTTCGGTTTCCACAACGAACAGGAAGTGGGGTGAGACCAGAATGGCTTTGAGGGTCTGGCGGACGGCAGCGAGGGGGCCGGACTGCAGCAGAGCCTGTTGCCGAAGGGCGGCGAGTCGTTCGAGTTCCGTGGGTTCCGGGGGCCTCCGCCATGCACGGCGTGCAAAGCGTTCCAGCAATTCGCTGGCTGCCCGGGACTGTTGTTCGGGGCTGCCGTCGGTGAGATGCTGCCAGGACTGAGGGGAAAGGAGGGTCTGCAGGATGGGTGTCGGCCGGGGACGACCGTTGGTGTCGACAGGGAGCGCCTGATCAACCAGCTGATCTGCCAGTACGAGCCATGTTTCCACGTGAATTGTGGATGTGAACAAGGCGTCACCAACCGTGTCGAAACCTTCGCCACCGCCGCCATCTTCGGGCGGCTGTTCGAGCACAGGGGGGATGACGCCCAGCAGATCGCGGATGGCATTGCGATATTCGATCCGGGTCAGCCGGCGGCTCATGACGTAGCCACGGTACCAGCTTTGGGTGTCTTCTGAAGCGAGTTGTCGGCAGAGGTCCTGGTTGGGACGATTGTCGACCCACCGCTGAAAGACGCCTTTCTGCTGATCATTGAGCCCTGGGCTGCCCTGTGGCGGCATTTCATTCAGCCGAATGCGTCGGGCCACACGTTCCCACGCATCCCCGGCTTCATAAGCCTGTTCACCCGTGGCGAATCTGGCCAGATTCAATTCGCCTTCCGATTTTTCCGCATTGTGGCACGCCAGACAGCGATCGCGGATCACGGGCAGAACTTTGGAATCAAAGTCAGCTTTCCAGCGGGCCACGCGGGCCTCGTGCTCGTCCGCGGCCAAAGACGTTGTCAGCGGGGAGACGACGCCGATCACCACGGCGAAGATTGCGAAGGCAACTGTGCGGCTTGAAGTGGGCTGCAAGTGATTCCGGGACAATCCACATGCCATGCCTGCGGCTCCGACAGGTTCGGAGGAAGGGTTAATGCATTTCCGCTGGATGGATTGTTTTCGACAGACGGGCCATCGGGGAGCAAAACCGGGGATGAGAAGCCGTTTTCCCTGATTCGGGAGGCGATTCCCCGGAGGAGTCCAGCTGCCTGCCCCGGTCGGCATCCTTTCCGACCGTACGGGGCAGGCAGCTGTGGCCCGGAGGGCCACCTCCAGGACGGCTGCACTTCCCTGTGCTCGTCACTTCCGCGAAGCCCGGTAAGCCGCGGCGGATCCCAAAACATCCGGCGATCCTTCCATGGATCAGCCGGCCGGAGCTCCGCTGCCACCTGACGCCTGCTGCATGCTTCCGCCCGGAGGCAGATTGAACGCTTCGGCCGTCAGTGCGTCGAACTGAGCTCCATTCTGGTTCAGGAACGAATCCCACCGTTCCCGATCCCAGATTTCCACATGATCGTGAACTCCGATCAGCACCACATCGTGAGTCAGGCCAGCCAGTTTCAGCAGACGTTCCGGGATGCGAATCCTGGACTGCTTGTCGACCTGCACACGCTCAGCCTGACCATAGAACAACCTCAAAAAATTCCGAACTTCAACCCTGCCGGTGGAGAGCGATGCCATTCGCGCTGCAAATGCCTCAAAACCCTGAAGCGAATACAGCGCCAGACAGCCCTCGTTCCCCGGGGCAAGATACAGATCTTCAGAGTCACCGTCCCGAAAACCATCCTTGAGAGGACGGGGAATCGCGAGTCGCTGCTTGTCATCCAGAGAGCGATCGTAGGTTCCCGTCAGTGCCATGCAGATGCTCGAACCGGCAGATCTGGGGGGACTTTTTGCAAGAGATCCACACGATCTCCCACATTTCCCCACAAACCACCACTGACGGAACTTTATCGGAGTTGTCGGGGACGTCAAGCGGGGCTGGGTACCTGGTGCCGTGAGGGGTGCTCTGACGGTCGCGCAGGTTGATAATTGGCAAGGGTTTAGGTGATTTGCAAAATTTTGAAATGGGGGAGTCGAGCGGGGGTATCCGGTGAATTCATCGGGATTTCCGATTTCGTGATACGAATTTGCGGAATCGATCGTGCAATGGATGGCGAGGAATGGGATAGTTTTGGGGGGTTGTCCGGGGATTTGAAGGAAGTGCTGGTGAGAGGGTATCGTGGCGATGTCAGAGGGATCATCTGAGCGATCAGAGGTGAGGGGTGAGCGTCGACGACGTCGGCGGGAGCATTGGCACGACGGTGGCTCCTTCAACGGCAGCGGTGACGGTAGCACGCGGGGGGAGCGTCGCGTGCGGAGGAGTTGGCGAGCGAGTGACATCTTCAGTGTGGCTGCGCTGGTGGTGGCGTCATTGACGGTCGCGTGTTCGGCGTGGCATTACGGCGGCGTGGTTGCTCGTGGATATCTGATGCTGCAGTGTGGTGCGTTGCTGTCGGGCTTTTTGCTGCTGGGTGGGAGTTTGGTGTCAGGGCGTCTTCCGCGTCGTGTGCCGCTGGTGGTTCTGCCTTTGCTGGGTCTGGGTGTTTTGTCGGCATTGCAGCTGCTGCCGATCTGGCGACCGACGGTGTTATCGATGGAGCATGCTGTTTACGGCGAATTGGCAGGTGCGTTACCTGCGACGGCAGAGGGTGGTGAGCAGGGTGCTGGCGTATTGGTTCCGCGAGCAGCGATGCCGGGGCGAACGCGTCTGGCGATCAATCAGCTTCTGTCGCTGGTGCTGCTGGGGTTTGTGTTTTTCGAGACCACGGGAACTCCGTTGCGTGCGGTGCTGGCATGTGTTCCGCTGGTGGTGAGTGGTGTGCTGATGGCGGTTGTCGGCCTTGGCTCGGTGGTGCAGCTGGAGAAGACGTCGTTTGCGTATTTCGTGAACCCGAACAATGCGGCTGGCTGGTTTCTGGTGTGTTTATCGGCCGCATTTTTCTGTGCGGGGTTTACATTCTCGAAGGCTCCGCCACTGGTGCAGCCGACGCTGGTGAAGACGACGCGGCGCGAGCGTGTGCAGTACGCTATCGGTCATCTGGCACGGCGGATTGGTGAGATGACCGCGGTGCAGGCGGCGGCTTGTCTGAGCTGTGTGTTATTTTTATGTGCCATCATTGGCACGTTATCGCGGGCGGGGATTACGGCTGGGATTGTGAGTGTGGTGGTGTTCTTTGCGAGTCGAGTGCGGACGAATCGCTGGGTCATGAGTGTCGTGGGACTGAGTCTGCTGTTGCTGTTGTCATTGGGTCTGCTGCTGCTGCTGGATCTGGACACTCCTGTGGTATCAGAGCTGGAGACGCTGAAGGATCCGGTGTCGGCCACGACGATTCGTCTGCTGCACTGGTCGGATTCGATTCGTTCGGTTCTGGACTTTCCGATTTTGGGGAGTGGCTATGCGAGTTACGCCGACGCTGCCCTGCCCTATTCGCGGCATTTCACGAACAACGTGTTTGCGCGCGCCGACAATTATTATCTTGAGTTGCTGGTGGAGTGTGGCTTCGCGGGGCTTCTGCTGGGTGCAATGCCGGTCTTTCTGTCGTTTTTCTTCGCCTTAAGGATGGTGTTTGCGAGCGAGTCGATACGTGGGGGTGTGCGACGTTCCTGCGGGGACTGGGCCGGCTCTGCGGTTTTGTGTCTGTTGTTTTCGCTGGGCGGCCAGAACGTGTTTGATTTCAGCATTGCTTTGAGCGGAATTGCGAGTGGTGTGGTGATGCTGCTGAGTATTCTTGAGCGGCGATTTGAGGAGGCGCGGAGTCTGGCAGCGCCGGCCGTGGCTGAGTCAGGTATGGCGGTGGATTCCACTGGCGGATTCTGGCGAAGACTGGCGGAAAGGCCGTTGTCGGTGACGTCGTTGTGGGCCGTCGCGCTGGCAGGCTCTTTGTTTCTCCTGCGGGACTGCTGGTCTGCAGCGTCGGTGCAGCAGGAGTTTCTTGAGGTGTATGCATTGATACGGGAGCCGGAACCGGGGCGGCTGATTGAAGCCGGTGATCGATTGCTGGCGGCGTTGAATGGGGCTCTTGCGAAACTTCCGGATGACGAGACGCTCAGGCGTCACCGGGTGCTGTTGATGATGCGTCTGGCGGAGCGAGAGATGTACATCGAGGCGCTGGGTGGGACGCAGCTGGATCCCCCGCAGCAGCGACAGCTGTTCAGGGCGGTCGGATTTCATGCTCTGGCGCTGCGTTTTCTGACCGTGGACTCAGCGGAGGATCGCCGATTGTTTGTGGAGGCAGCGCGCCGAGCACTGCAGAAGTACCCATGGACAGTGGAGGCGTGGAAGCTGCTGCGTGAGTCACCGCTGGCGACGGAGGTGGCAGTCGAGTTGTTGTCAACGGGAGTCTTTGAGCCGCTGCAGGGCGAAGCGGATCTGCTGGTGAATCAGGTGTTGTTTGCAGAGCCGAATTCCGCAGATCGTCTGGCAGCACTGGGTGAGTATCTGGTGTTGACGGGAGAAGCTGAGCGGGGCGTCGAGGTTTGGCAGCATTCGCTGAACGTTTCAGAGCGATTCCGCCCCGGAATACTCACAGCCGCGGCGGGCGTTTACGGGGTCGGTGCTGCTCTGGAGATGTTTGCACCGACAACGTTTGAATCGGCGGCACTGGCAGCCGAGCGACTGCCGAATGGGGAGTTGCGACAGGCGATGCTGGAGGATGCGGAGCGATACTGGGAGGAGGGTGCTTTTCGGCTGACAGTGCCATTGAGTCTGGTGCGAGCGGAGCACCTGCGATTGCAGGGGCGAGCAGATGAAGCGGTCGATTTTCTGCAGGAGCAGTTGTTGCAGCGACCGGGAAACATGGATCTGCTGCTGCGTCGTGCGCAGGTGCTGGAGCAGGCGGGGCGGAATTCGGATGCCTACGACGAATGGGTGCGAATACGAGAACTGGATCCTGGCCATCCGGACCTTGAGAAGTCACTCACACGTCTGTCCCGGCTCCCGCCGACATCTGTTCCGGAGGATGCTGGCGTGCGGGAGTTTGAGGCGCGGCGGGCTGAGGAAGCCGAGAAGAAAGCCGAAGAGAAAGCGGAAAAGAGAGCGGAAAAGACGGCTGAGGATCGGCGTGCAAAAAAACGCGAATCGGTCTCCCCTGATGGGCGTTAGTCGCTAGACTTCGGGCCTGACTGGATTGCGTGTTCCGTTCCATTTTTCAGGAGTGCCATCAGATGAACTTCCAAATCAGCTCCGGTCATCGCCTTTTTCTGGCGGTGTTTGCATGGCTGGGTTTCGGCCTGACGGGGATATGTGCTGCTGACGAGCCGTGGGTGTCTCTGTTCGATGGTCAGACGCTGTCAGGCTGGAAAATGGCGGAGCACGGGAAGGCGAAATATGAGGTGGTTGACGGTGCGATTCATGGTGTGACGGTGGAGGGCAGTCCGAACTCCTTTCTGATGTCTGAGCGGGAGTACGGCGATTTCGAGCTGGAGTTTGAGGTGCGTGTGCATGACAGTCTGAATTCCGGCTGTCAGATTCGTTCCCGGGGCAAAACAGCAGCGGATGTGGATGCTGAAGAAAAGCGGACAGGTCGTCGTCCGCAGGGCGAGGGTGGCCTCGGGCGTTTCCATGGACCTCAGGTTGAAATTGAGCGATCGCCGGGTTTTGCAGGTTTTGTTTACGGGGAAGCCACGCAGTATGGCTGGCTGTCACCGGAGCCAGGGTCCGGAGGCAAGCCGCACGACCTGATGAAGAGCGGCGAGTGGAATCAGTTCCGGATTCTTGCGAAGGGACCGCGGATTCAGACGTTCATCAACGGTTCTCAGGTGGCCGATCTGACGCATGAAGACATCTACAGAACGCACCCGCGCGGCCATATCGGGCTGCAGGTACATGGCATTGCCGCGGGCACGGGGCCTTTCGACGTCAGTTGGCGCAAGCTGCGTATTCGCGAACTGAAATAGTGCGTTGAGCGGAATCCGGCGAACAGGGATTGGGAGTGTTCGGATGTTACAGCAGGGATTGCGGCTGGTTCGCTGGGGCGTGCTGGTTGTGGTGTTTTGCGTTCAGGTTTTCGGGGACGAGGCGGAGGTCGCCGGGATCCGGGTTCCGCCTGGGTTCCGTGTTCAGCAGTACGCCGGGGACGACCTGGCCCACGACATTCACTCGCTGACTGTTGATTCACAAGGCCGCGTGGTGGTTTCCGGGCCGGGCTACGTACGCATTCTGGTGGACCGTGACGGCGACGGAACTGCTGATGTGGCACTGCCGTTTGCCGACGGGCCCGCGACGGGCGCGCAGGGCATGTTCTTCCATGGCAGCAGTCTTTTGTGTGCCGGGGACGAGGGCCTGCAGCTGTTTCGGGACGAGAATGCCGACGACCGTGCTGACGGTCCAGGCCAGACATTTCTGAAGATCGCTGCGGGTGGCGAGCACCATGTGCATTCGATCCAGCGCGGGCCCGATGGCTGGTGGTACGTGATCGCAGGTAATTATTCCGGAGTGACAGAGCAGTATGCAACGGTGGCCACGACACCGGTTCGCAGGCCTGTTTCGGGCACTCTGCTGAGGCTCAATCCGGAACTTCGGGGTGGAGAAATCGTAGCGGACGGGTTTCGGAACGCTTACGACTTCGCCTTCACCGGATCAGGGGATGTGTTTACGTATGACAGCGATGATGAACGGGACATTTCACTCCCCTGGTATCTGCCGACTCAGGTCTGTCACATTCTGCCGGGGTCCAGCGCCGGATACGTGACTGCGGGGCTGAAGCGGCCGTCGACGTATGCCGATGCACCTCCGGTGCTTGCGGGGTTTGGACGCGGTTCTCCGACAGGAGTGCTGTGTTATCGTCACGCGCAGTTTCCGGAGGAGTATCGCGGGGCGTTGTTTGTTGAGGACTGGACGTTCGGGCGAATTCTGGTGCTGCCACTGGCGCGGAGTGGCGGAGGGTGGCGCAGTGAGCCGGTGGAATTTGCGGTGGGTCAGAACCAGTTTGGATTTGCCCCAACCGATCTGGAAGTGGGTCCGGATGGCAGTCTGTACGTGAGTGTTGGCGGCCGGGGAACGCGTGGCGGTGTTTATCGTATTTTTCGGGAGGGCGCAGCACCTTCTGCGTCGGCCATCGCTTCGGAATCCGCCGGGAATGCGCTTGACTTTGTCCTGCGGGCACTGCAGCCGAACACGGCATGGTCGCGTGCTCGATGGGTTCCTGCAGCACGGCAGCTGCCCAAAGCGGAACTTGCAGCGGCAGCGCAGCAGGAGGGGCGAGCAGAATCAGAGCGGATGCGGGCGATTGAGATCCTTGTGGAGCTGCATGGAGGGCTTGACGAACCGACGGCGCGTTCGCTGTCGACTTCGGCGTCGGCCCTGGTGCGTGCCCGGGCCGCATGGGCGCTCGGGCGGCAGAACCCGGCCGCTGTCGACGTTGCACTGCTGCAGCCATTCCTGCGGGATACCGATGCATTTGTGCGACGGTTGAGCCTTGAAGCCTTTTCCGGAGTGACGACGCGGGAAGTCTGGGATGCAGTTCTGCCGGATCTCGCTGAATCGCTCAACGACGACGATCGGCTGGTCCGTCTGTCTGCGGCTTTGCTGATTGGTCGGCTGAGTCCGGAGCAGCAGACGCAGCTGGAGCAGCGGACGGTGGATCGTCTGCGTGCTCGACTGTGGTTTCACCTGGGGCGTCTGCAGCGGCGTGAAGAGTTGAGTGCTGCAGGCTGTCGCACGGCCGTTGAAGTGCTCGAATCACAGCCATCGACACCCGACGATCGGCGGGCGGCCGTGCGATTGCTGCAGCTTTCCATCAGCGACATGGGGCCGGTCAAGGGGCGTCCCCCGATGTTCGACGGTTACGCGCCGCGGTTGCCGGTGGAACCCATCGAGCGCGAACTGAATCCGCTGCTTGCGCGACTTTTCAGGCTGTTTCCGTCCGGCGATGATCTGCTTGATCGGGAATTGATTCGTTTTTTTGCCATGACAGCACCGCTGAACCATGAGCTGCTCACACAGCTCATCAGTGGTCTGACAGCGGACACCCTGCCGCAGGATGACATTCATGGATTGGCAGCGATCAGCCGGATCGAGCTGGAGCGTTCGTATGCGGAAACGGAATCCACAGCTCGGGCTTTGCTGCTGATTGATGCCAAGCTGCAGCGGCTGGGGATGAAACAGGACACCAACTGGGACGACCGGATGGGAGAACTGTACGCGGCATTATGTCGCGTTGATCCCGCCCTGCCTTCGCTGATTCCGCAGCAGAAGGAGTTTGGGATGCCGGGACATGTGCTGTATCTCAGCCAGTCGCCTGCTGCAGTGATTCCGCAGGCGATTGCCGGTTTTCTGCGGTATCTGGAACAGAATCCCGAGGCGGAATGGACGACTGACCTGGTATTTGCGATTGGCGAATCCGGCGATGGGGCCCACAGGCCGTTGTTACGGGCACAACTGGGAAATCTGTCGGTACGGGATGCGGTCCTGATGGTCCTGGCGGAGCAGCCGGAGCGGTCTGATCGGTCGAATTTTGTGGCCGGGCTGGAATCCGCTCAGCTGAACGCCGTGGAAGCCTGTCTGCAGGCGCTGACAAAGCTGCCGAGAACTCAGGACGCTGCTGAATTGTTTGCGCTGCTGGCTGCGGCCAGGCGGCTGATGAATGACAAGCGGGAGTATCGGCTGCGTGAAACGGCCATGCGATTGCTGCAGAACAACACGGAACAAACCCTCGGATTTGTATTTGGTGAAGCCGGCTACCGTGCTCAGCCGGAATCGCTCCAGTCGTGGCAGCGCTGGCTGGAAATACGATACCCGGCTTATCAGCCGGTGAATCAGAGCGAAGAGTCACGCCAGTTGCTGATGTCCCTGGAGGGAGTCGCGTGGGCTGCGGGTGATGCGGAACGCGGGCGTCGGCTGTATGAGCGGCAAGGCTGTGCGAAGTGCCACGGTGGGCGCCGGTCACTGGGACCTGACCTTGCGGGAGTCTCACGAAGATTCGGCCGGAATGATCTCTTCGCGGCGATTGTTGAACCCAATCGTGACATTTCCGCAAGGTATCAGATGACATCGGTGGAGACGACTGATGGACGAGTAATCAGCGGATTGATTGTCTACGAATCGGTGGACGGTCTGCTGCTGCGGGACGCGGAGCACCGAACGTGGCGAATTGAATCGTCAGAAATTGCGACGAAGCAGTTGCAGCGAAATTCGCTGATGCCAGCCGGACTGCTCCGCGGGACCACCGATCAGGATCTGGCGGACCTGTACCGCTACCTGCAAACGCTGTGAAACGGCCAGCCACAGGTGTCGAACTGCGGCGCTGTCGAATCCGCTGCACTTCCAGAACGCACTTCCGGTGCGTCGCGCACTCTACCCATCGGACCACAACTTAATGAAACGCCCGCAAAGAGTCGGCGAGATGCGATCGGTAGAGTTCCTGGCAGGGTTCGGCCAGCGACGAGCGGCTGATCAGAGCGTGTATCGCTTCCGTACTTTCTGAGACGCTGGCAGGAAACTTCTGAAATCTCTTCATGTGTACGCACAGACGCTGAGCCAGGAGTTCAAAGTCACTTCGAGTGTGAAATCCATTCAGTCGAAGGCCGGGGGTTTCGAAGTCGTCGGCAAACCGGGCGAGGGCCATGCGGGATTCGTTAATCTGCAGGCAATAAACCTTAGCCCTGCGCATCAGACATCCTTTCGCACAGTGTGGCCTGCGAACCAGGCATATCCGGGATCTGAATGAACAGGCGCTGACTGGGGTTCATGGTGGACGGCAGGACGCAGGGACATAGACGGCGAGATTTGGCTGTGATGCGGGCGGGGAGCGGGGAGCGGGGGGCCAATGGCGTTGACTTTCTAACGGAAGGCGGTGTCGGGAGGGCGAAGCTCCTGCTGAGCCACGTCCCTGCCACGGGCACTGCAACGGTCCGCGCCGCTCTGCAAAAACACTGGCAGAGGCTCACAGCGCGGGCCAGCGTGCGACGGCTCGGCGGGAGCCTCGCCCTGGGATGACGAAACGTTTTCAGCGGTACAATCTGGGATGTTTTCATCGCATCACCCGTGTTTACGCCCCTCAGCCCGGTTGCGCGAGGCAGCCAGGCATCCGGCGTGCGACCGATGTCGATCGGCCGGTGCGGCCCTGATGCGTTCCTGATGCGGTATTGGCCGCGCCGTCACGCATCGTTACCGGGGTATTGACATCCATTTTTTGACGGCACCTGCCGTCAAAAAATAGAGCAGGAGAATGGAGAAAGGAGAGAGGAGACTCTCGACTTTCTGCATTCTCCTGCGGTCTCCTCTCTACTTTCTACTCTCTCCCCCGAACGCCTTCCCACTTCCCACTTCCCACTTCTCACTTCTCACTTCGAAACGCAGCCCGCGGTGGGGTATCCCGCTTCCTCACGGGCGCGGCTCGGGTGGGGCGTTTTGCGTCATGGCACAGATGGGACACATGGGACGCAGGGGACTCATCGACCGGATAGCCCACGGGACGGAACAGAGGTGAACGCCTCGTTCCCGGTTTCCGCACCTTGATGCCCCCTGAGCTTCCCACGAAGGCCGTGGCAGTGCCCTTGCCCGCGGACTGCCGTCCGACGGCTCAGCACCGTTACCGGGGGATTGACATCCACTGCATGCCCTGTCACGTGGGGTGGCTGGCCTGGCCGCGAACTACTGTTTCAGCTGTCGGACGAATTCGATGATGTCTGCGAGGTCCTGGAGAGAGGCTTCTTTTTCGAGTCCTTCGGGCATGAGTGACTTACCGGTGCTGCGAAGTTCTTCGACATCGCTGCGGAGGACGGTTTCGGATTTGCCTTGTGCGGCGATGAAGGTCAGGCTGCTGGCGGTTTCCGTGGCAAGGATCCCGGTGAGAATTTTGCCGTCCGTTGTCACGCCGGTGTAGTTGACATAGCGGGCTTCCACTGCGCTGCCGGGGTCGAGGATGGCGGTGAGCAGACTTTCGGGGCTGCGGTTGGTGAGGGAAGCGAGGTTCGGGCCGACTTCGGCCCCGAAACCATTCTGCCGATGGCAACCGGAGCAGGTTTTGCGAAAGAGTTGTTCACCGCGTGCTGAATCGCCCGTCAGCTGGAGTGCAGCCTGCGCGGTCTTCAGGACGGCCTGGCGGTCTGTGTCGGGATTGACGGCGAGGGCTTTTTCGAGGCGTGCCCGCAGGGCTGCATCGCGAGTCGCCAGCAGCCGCTGGCGGGCGGCAGCGTTCAGCTCACTGGTGGCAACTGTGCCGGCTTCCACGCAGGACACGAGGGGTGGCAGCCATTCACTGCGAGAGACGAGCGTGTCGAAGATCGCGGCACGGACCATGGGTTCGCTTGAACTCCAGACGTTCAGCAGCAGTTCGGCCGTGCGGACATGCGATTGCTCGCCGAGCGCTGCAATTGTGGCGGTTTGCAGGCTGATGGGTGTCCGTGCGGAAAGGAGGGAGCGGAACAGGGGCAGGTGGTTTTCGAGGGAGCCGGCGACGACCAGCAGTCTGATTGCGGACGTGCGATGTTCTTCAGAGGACGTGGGATCGGCAGCAAGCAGAGCGGATCGCCGGACCAGATCATCGATGGTCCCGACAGACTGCTGTCGGGCGACTTTTATTGCTTCTCCCTGCCCATGGAGCATCCCGCTGAGAGCTGCGAGCTGCCAGATCTGCAAAGGAGCGTTGCGATCGCCGGCGAAGAATTCGAGGAGCCGCAGCAGGTCCTGGCGATCGGCGAGCGCTGCGGCCTGCTGACCGAGTGTCCGGGCAAGGTTGCTGATTTCGGCAGTGTCAGCGGAGCCATGACATGCCTCAGAAAGCGCTGTTCTGACAGCAGCGGCCACGTTCCCCTGATTCAGCGAAGTCATTGCGGCAGCGCGAATCCACGATTCGGTGGTCCGACCGAGAATGGATCCGAGGACTGTACCGGAATCGGCTGCCGGCCAGTCGCCTGCGGCGATGGCCACAGCCAGCCGGACTTTGGGATGCGGGTCCTGAGCGAGCATCATCAGGTTCTGCAGAGGCACTTCATCCGTCGTCGCCAGTCTGACAGCGTGCATGCGGACCGCGGGATGCGGATCCTGCAGGGCTTTCAGGACAACCTCTGCAGAGAGCGTCTTCAGGCCATCGAGAACGCAGAGTGCCTGCACACGCGCAGCGGGGGGTGTCTCGGTGGCAAGGGCGATTTCGCTGAGTTGACGTGTGTCCACAGCATCGCGTCTGGCGAGCAATTGCTGGTGCGCGGAGTCTCGAATCCAGCCATTCGTATGGGTCAGATCGGCGGTAAGTTCAGCTGTCGACGGTGGCTGTGAGTATCGCTGCCTGAGAAACGCGGGTGGCATCACGCGAGCATCACGAGGGACGATGCGGTAGATACGTCCCCGATCATCCCCGTGGCGAAAGAAGGGACGCAGTTCATCCTGCCCTTCTTTCGGCAGCCAGTGCGGATGTTCGATCATGTAACGGTACATATCGACCACCCAGAGCGCTCCGTCGGGACCGGTGCGGACCATGACGGGGCGACACCAGCGATCCGTCGAGGCAAAGAAATCGCAGGGTGCATCAGCGTCGGCAGGATCCGGTGCAAGGGTGAACGTGGTACCGTTGTCGATCAGCAGGTTGTGCTGCACAAGATTGCTGAACGGTTCGCAGGTGAAGGTGTGCTGAGTTGCCAGTTGAGCGGGGCTGGTGTGCGGATCCGGCGGGAAGAGCAGTTCATCGAGGTAGATGATTGCGGAACAGGCGGATGTGTACCGACCGGCCTGATCGAAACTGTGGAAGCGTTTTTCGGGCGCAGTGGCCGGGCGAACAGGCGGGTTGGAGGGGGTGAGCAGCTGTCGGGGATCGGCGACGGCAAAGTGGGGATTGCGGCGAATGTCTGCATCATCGAGCACGTAGTGCCAGAGCGGATAGCTGTTTTGTTCTCCGAACCAGTGTCCCCATGGGTCACGATTGCGGCCGAACTGTGACGGCCCGCTTTGGGCTTCAATGTCTCCGGTTTCCGGATGAAAACGAAAATCGCGGCTGCCAATGGCCGTTTTTTGTTGCGTCAGGTGCGACAGAATGGTGCTCGCCGAACCATAACCAGGGTGATGACTGCCACTGGCGCAGTGAATGCGACCATCAAGGCCCCAGCGAAGTCCATTGACACGCAGCTGCTGGTTCCCTTCAAGAAATCCTGAGAACAGCGTGCGGCGGATGTCGGCCCGACCGTCGCCATCAGAATCTTCGGCGTAGAACAATTCAGGGGCGGCTGTGACCAGAATTCCCCGGCCCCATGCCATGACACCTGTGGGGAACGGAATGTCCTGCAGGAAGAGACTGGAAGAATCGTACTGGCCATCGTCATCAGAATCGTGCAGACAGCGAATGCGACCTCCGGGTTTGCCATTGTTGTCCATTCCCGAGGGATAGTCGGCCATTTCAGCGACCCAGAGTTTCCCATCACTGCCCCAGTCAATGGCTACGGGGTCGGCAATCAGTGGTTCTGAGGCGACGAGCTCGACAGCGAAGCCTGCGGGTACGCGAATGGTCTGCAGGGCATCTGCAGCGGCGACGGGAGGCGAATCCGGCTGCAGTTCGGTTTCGTTGATCTGCACATCGTGGGATGCCTCAGCAGCGGTGTAGTGGGCATGGGCTTCTGCGGCGGTCAGAGCGTGATTGTAGAGTGCGGCTTCATCGAGCCGGCCTTCCAGTCCGTAGAGTCCGTCGCTGCGGCCACCGAGGAAGAACGGAGTGCTGGTATCTGTTGACGTGACGGGCAGCTCACCATCGATTTCGGGCTGCGTATTGCCGTCGAGGTACACGGTGACGCGGCTGCCGGATCGCACGAACACAACATGGTGCCATGTTCGCAGCGGCAGCACGGTATTGCCTGCAAGAAGCTGATTCTGCTGGTTGCCGTTGAAGACGATCAGGCGTCCATCGTGTCCGGAGCTTTGGTAATTGCCACCGATGCCGAGGTGATCACCGGGGACATTCGGATCGCCCTCGGGGCCGTGGGAGAAGAAATAGCCAGTGACAGCGCGATCAGTGTTTGGAAGGCCGTTCCAGACCCAGCATTCAAACGACCACGAATCGGAGAGTCCGGGAACTTCCGCAACCACACGACCTCCGGCGAAGTGGGTGGCCCGATTGCCGCGGGGTGTCTGCTGAAGTCCGACTCCGCGGGGTCCGGGCAGATAGAGGGCCACCCCGGGTTCAAAGATGGCGTGGTGATTGCTGATGGAATCGGCGGCGAGCCAGCCTGATCGCGTGCCTGCCTGGAATGGGCTGGCGATGATTTCTCCAAGTCTCCAGAAGGCAGCGGGCTTTGCTGCAAGGACTGTGCGTGAGTAGTTGTGGGGGGCATCGACGAGCGATTGGCGGGGCTTGTCGGCGACCTGTTCGAGGAGTTTCAGGAGTGTTTCGACAATCTGCGGTTCGGCTTCCACTTCCAGTGCAGCCGTGCGTGCAGGCCAGGTGGTGTAGCCGCCGAGCACATGCTGTTCGGGTGGCGGGATGTATCCTTCGGCACCATTGGCAAGTTCGATATTCATCGTGAGCGGCAGCGGGCTTTGCTGCTTCAGCTTAAGCCCCGTAATCCCAAACACCTCGTCCGGAATCGCCGTGACCGCCAGGTCACCGATGCGGAGGGCCTGCAGCTTCAGTTCCACACCGGGCTGTTCGTGGAGATGGATTTGTTCAAAGGCGTAAACTTCAGTCCAGCCTCTGGGAAGACGATCCGTGATCTGAGCGGCAAGTTCGCGGGACTTCTGCAGACGATCGGCGTCCGGTGTGCGGCGTTTGAGCGTGAGCAGAGATTCGGCCATGGCAAGGGGGACCGTTTGCTGCCACGCAATCTGCTTCCATGCACTGGCCGCGGCAGCAGCCACGGTGGCGGTGTATTCATCGAGATTTGTCTTTGCTGCCGGCCGACTGTAGTCCGGCCACATACTGTCACCACTGGTCCCCTGGGACATGAGCCCCACAAATCCCTGCTGTTCGGAGGCATCGATCAGGGGCGCGAACTGGCTGGCAAAACGCCCGCAGAAGTCACCTGAAACCAGAGGTGAACCGAAGTAGTGCATGGCATAGTTTGCGAGCACGGCCAGAGGTTTTCCGGATGTGTTGCGGATACCCAGCAGTGTGAGGTCGGTATCAGCGGGCCCCGAAGGGCCGACATGATTCGCACTCTGATAGCCGGGGTGCATATGGGCCCGCACGGTCTGCTGGCCAAAGGGATCAGCCATGGACATGCGGTCGGAGCGGAAGATCCAGCGACGGCAGTGATTGTGACGGTTATCCGTGGTCACGATCCAGCCGGCTTCAGCGGGCTCCAGACGCTGGTGCGCCAGCACGATGCTGTTGACGATTCGTGGTGGCAGAAACTGGACGTAGTCCGGGTCTTCACGGCTGCCAAGGCACGGCATGGCGGACGGCGCGGAGTGCGTATGCGTTGCAGAAATCAGGATGCGGTCCACTGGAATTCCGGTGAGCTGAGCCGCCTGCTGTTTGGCGTCGTCCAGCAGGTGCCGCGGAAGCATCAGGCTGTCGACGACAACGATGGCCAGCCTGACGGATCCGTTCTGAAGCACCAGAGCACGGCTCATCAGCCGATCATGGGCCATATCAGCACTGCGTTCCTCTACCATGCCATTCACACGGACGGGAAAGCTGACAGGAGTGATGTCCACCTGAGCGGCACCGGCGTGGAACTGATCAGCAGCCTGCACCGTGAGGCTGAACGCTGTCAGGGCGAGCAGGAAGGAGTGGATGAGAGTGCTGTGAGTCACGGCCGAGAGTCCTGTGGTACGGAGCCGGGAACGGAAGCGGGGGCGAGCACCGGAAAGGATAACGGATCTTTGGAAACTTGCACCAGGCGGACATTGCGAGGCGACAAAAAAAGTGCACCGGGCATTTCGCCCGGTGCACCGCAACGTGTGTTGTGTTCCGGCAGAGACTAGTCCATCAACCCCATCCAGTCACTGAACACATCGTCGAGCGCTCGATAAATCCCAATCGGATTCAGGTAATAAGAGGTATCCAGCTGACCCACGAGTGCGCCACTGGCACCGGCCTTCCCGTCCCAGCGACGAATTTCGCCCGTGGGCAGAATGAAGTGCCAGACGTTGTCGCGGTCGCGGAACCACTTCTCCATTTGTCCTCGGGAATTTGTGAACAGCTTTCCATCAGACTTAAAGCCAAAACGCTGGTCAAGATCGATGGCAGAGGCGTTGGCCAGCAAAGCCGGGTTCTGCCAGAAGACAGGATCCAGCTGCGCGACCACGGAGCCGCTGGCTGTACGACTGCGGTCCCAGACTCGGACCGTGCCATCGCTGGTGATGAAGTACCACTGACCATCGTTTCCGGCCAGCCACTTCTCCTGACGCCCCCCCCAGTTGTAGTTGGCGGTGGCCGTTTTCAGTGTCAGCCCCAGTTCCTGATCCAGCTTCACGGCGGCGGCTGCCGGGCGCTGTACCTGCACGACCTGAGTTGACGAGGCTACGCCATCGGTGGCATGCACTCGCACCACAAACGGCTGCTGGAAGGTCGGATCAACGGTGATCGACAGCTTGCCTCCGATCACAGCGACATTCACTGGAAGGCTTGTCTGCACGGCCTCGGTGAGCAGCCGTGGATTGGTGTGAACAGCGGGCGTCAGGGTGGCGATCAGCGTTCCAGTGACCTTCACCGAGGGCAGCTTCACACCCCGCAGATCCCAGCGATAGAGGCCACCGGAGGGCGTGATGTAGTACCAGACTCCGGCATTGCCCCGAATCCACTTTTCACCTCGACCACCCCAGTTTTCGCTGTAGCTGACAGACGTCTTCAGCCCCAGTGAATCCCGCAGATACCATTCAGGACTGTCCGCAGCAGCCGACATCGTCACCGAATTGCCTTCGGCGTCGATGGCAGTCAGATCGACAGTGACCGTGGTCAGCTGATCCGGCAGGTTGAGCGACTTCGGCAGGTTCAGGACCGGTGCGGTGTTGGGGCTGGCAGACGGTGGCGGATCGAAGTTGCCCAGCATCGGCACGGCGAGATTATTTCCGAACTGTCGATACAGATCCGGCCCCAGCGGCACCGGAGAAAAGGCATGGTTCAGGTTGGCAGCTGTACCGGGTGCAGGAGCTCCGGTGGACTGCAGAATGTACCACGAAAGCTGAGTGTTCGATGCGACGCCATCCTGATTGGGGACGGCGAGTCCCAGATCCGTGATGCCGTCTGCGTTCAGGTCGCCTGCGATGGGCCGTTCCACGACGCCGGAAAATCCATGGATGATGGTCGCTTCGATTGCACCGGTCAGGCCGCCCACCGCCGCATAGTCGAATTGAAAGCGATTGGCAGAGGCGGAATGAACGGCGAGGTCAGTGAGACCGTCGCCGTCGAAGTCCCCGGCCACCGGAAGGCCACGAAGGGCGCCGGCGAAGGCTGTGTCAGCGGATGTGATCTGATTGAAGGGAGCCGCTGTATCGAGGAACCAGTTGATCCCGTCGAAGATTGCGACTTCATCCGCTGAACCGGGAGCCCCCACAAAGTTGCCGGTGAACGGGATGCCGTTTCCAGTGAAGGTGATGCTACCAACCGTGAAGCCCGTGGGTTGCACGATGGTTTGATCCGCCACACCGTCATCGTTGGTATCGAGCAGCCAGCGGTAGCTTCCGGCCGCACGACCATAGGCTCCGAGCTTGTCAAATCCGTTGCTGCTACGAGCGGCAATCGTCTGACCGGCGGAATGTCTGCCGACAAAGATGAAGTCCGTATCGAGCCCCATCTGGAACGTAAGATCTCGGTTGGCGACATCCGGATTTACGGGGTCGAATTTCCAGTTGCCGTTGGCGTCGACAAAGATGCCTCCCTGCCCGAACGTGGCCGCCTCCGGACGGGAGTCCACAGTGAAACGAGCCACGAACGAGCCGCCCGCCTTGCCATCACCAGTGGGTGTGAACAGGCTGCCCGCCGGCATACTGACGCCCTGATTCTCGCCATCCAGCCGATTATTGGCCGGATCAACAAGTGCGTCACTGAGCGTCAGTGTGAAGCGATCGTCCGGCAGGAAGTCGCCGGCTGCAAGGGAGTGGAAGGTGAGCACAATATAGCCCTGAGCCGGGACGGGAGGCACCGCCGGCGCTGCAATCGGCACAAAATAGGCGGACAGAATCGGAATCGCTCCCGTCGCATCACCGACAACCTGGAAGTCCGCCGGATTCAATGCTGACGCTCCAGCCGGAACCGGAATCGGGGCCAGTGCGGCAATCGCCGGGGCACCTGCCAGCGGTGATACGGAGGCCAGCGGTGGAATAATGCTGCCCGTCAGTGGCGGAGCCTGAATGGCTTCGTAGATAAACGGCAGCACGCGAGCCGGGAGATCACGCAGATGAATGGTGAGACCACTGACCAGCGGCGTGGGGCCCTGGGCGGCGTTGGCCGGCTTCACGGCAAACAGATTATACGAATTGATGCTGTTGGCCGGTCCAAGCGGTACCGGATTGGCAATCTGGATGGTCTGCAGCGGACCACCACCGTCCGGATCCATCAGCTGCGGCCCCTGAGTGTCAATGAAGATACTCAGGGACAGCTGTGGCGTCGCAGCCCCAGCCGGCATCGCCATGTTGCCAGCGAGATCTTCAGCGGAAATCAGAATTCGCCGCAGCCCGTCACGTGGTGAGGCCAGGGCTGACAGCACCACAGGCGAGTTCAGGTCCAGCACGGAAGTCAGCGACCACTGGCCGAATGGCGCCTGATCCGAACCATCGATCGGAATGGCCGTTGCCTGACCCAGCAGCAGGTCGGAACCACTGATTGTTCCCGAACCATCCACATCAAGGTACGCACGCACGACAGCATTCGCTTCCGCTGTTCCCCAGAATGTGGGTGTTGTGTCATTGGTGATGCGGTCCGTGATGGTTGCCGGAATCCCCGTCACAGAGGAATCGCTGGTCGGGTGCAGACCATCGACAACCGAGACCAGATCGCCGAATGCGGCCGTCGGCGCTTCCGCATCGACGACGATCTCGAAGGCAGCACTCCGCACGCCTCGGGCCTGCACGTTGACTGGTCCCGGGGCCGCTGCCGGATCAATCATTTCCACCCGAGCCGTCAGAAAATGGCTGCCGTTGGTGAGTGACACCGGGCCGAAGAGGTTATTCGTCGCTGTGTTCCCGAAGTTGAACTGGTAGACACCCGGGGCGATCATCGTGGCATAACCCCAGAGCCCGTTGGGGCCCGGTCCGCCAGGAGTCGTGGTTGTGCCTTCTTCATAGATGGCCACGCGATAACCGGCCGTGAGTCCAGGGATGGCTCCCGCAACGTACATGGCAGGATCAGCAGCAGGCGCCACAGCCACGGATGGGCCTGCGGCTGCGGTGAATGTGTTGTTCCAGGGAATCCGCGTGAGCTGATCGGGAGCCGGTCCACCGACAGGACTGCCCGGAAGATCCTGCTGCAGCAGATTGTCGTCGAGGCGGAAAAGAATGAGCGGCGTGTTGTCGCGAGTGACGTTGTCGAAGCGGGATCGGCCGGTGTCGGATGATTCGATGCGGACAGCATCACCAGCGGCCCCCGCGCCCCGCAGCCCGACCGTGGCCAAACGCAGAATGTTCGGCGCTGCCTGGCTGGTGATCCGCAGCGACAACCCGGCGTTGGTGCCCGTCAGAAAATGCAGCGTTTTGCCGACATAGAAGCCCGGTGTCGGATTGAGCAGTCCGGCCGGAAGAGTAAAGGCCGTTTCAGCCCCCGCTGGGACCCCGGCCGCCAGCAGGGCGCCATTCACAAGTGCATCGTTCAGTTCCAGCTGTGCAGGAATTGGTGCTGGAGTGTTGATGATGGTCAGGTGATAGCCATTCGTATTGAACCGAGTGGCTGTGGGATTGAAGACCTGCAGATAATACGTCTGACCGGCCACTGCAGGGATTCGCACACGTTCATTGGGGTTGTTGCCGGCCACCACCGGCGGCACCGCAGAGGCATTCGCGGCATTCGGGATGCCAAAGCTTGCGTTAAGGACCGGTGCACCGGAGCCCCCAATTACTGTGCCGTCGGAATCGAGCACGCGAATGTCGATGTCACCGCCACCCGGCAGCAGTCCGGCGTACGTATTGAAGTACACCTGAAAATCGAGGGTTCCGGTGTCTTTGGCGACGACGCGGAAGTAGTCCGTGTCATTCGGCACAAACGGATGCTCATTCAGGTCCGGGAAGATTGCCAGATTGGATGCATTCAGCACTGAGCCTGAACCCAGCCATGCCGCGTTCTGCAGGCTTTCATTCTGTTCGAAGAGATCCGGCCCCTGCTGCAGCAGCTGCGGGCCGATCGCGGGATTGGCATTGGTCGCCACCAGCGGTGAAACAATCTCCACATCGGTATAGGAAATGTCAGGCAGCGGCAGAATACCGGCGGCTGGTACGCTCCGGAAAATGCGGATGTAGAGACCGTCCGCATCGAAAGCGGACTTGGAAATGACACGATCCTTGTTGTACCTGCTCTGCCGGTCGGTCCGTCCACACCCGCGCCGCAGGTGCTGCCGACCAATCTGCTGATCGACG
>JBJTOM010000131.1:0-31137 GCA_046074585.1 Planctomycetota bacterium
CTTTGCGCCTTGGCGCCTTTGCGAGAGACCAACAGTTCCTGCACAAGGGATCGCGGTGAGAGCTGTCAACTGGCAAGCAGAACTGAAAACATCCCAATTCGCCCGAATTCACACCGTTTCGTCATCCCACGGCGAAGCTCCTGCTGAGCCGTCGTCGTAAAGGCTATCCACCAAACACCTTCCGCGTTTCGGTGCCATGCACCTTTGCTGCACCTTTGCCAGGTTCCAGCCCTGCCGGGGACAGTCCCGGCAGCCTGTGGACGGAGACGTGCTGCCGATCGTGGAGACCGCGAGACGACGCCGGAGCCCCGCGTTGCGGGGACAGTCCCTGCGGCAAGAGCGAGGAGGAGCGTCTGATTTGAGCGCCCCGGTTGGGACGATTTTTCAGTATGTGATGATTTGGGCAGTTGCAGCGATCACCGCGATTGCAGAGCCAGTGGGTGGCGCCGGAATCCGGCCCGCGCGGCACCGGGGACAGTCCCCGCAGAACCGACGGTGCCGCCTCTGTGGCGTTCCATTTCCGGCGAAGGCCGTTGCAGGGAGGGCGAAGCTCCTGCTGAGCCGTCGTCGTAAACGCTATCCAAAAAACACCTTCCGCGTTTCGGTGCCATGCACCTTTGCTTGGTTCCAGCCCTGCCGGGGACAGTCCCCGCAGCCTGCGGACGGAGGGGTTCTGGCGTTCGTGGAGACCGTCATGAGAACACCGGAACTCCGCCGTGCGGGGACAGTCCCTGCAGCGACAGCGAGGCGGAACGTCGGATTTGAGGGTCACGGTTGGGACGATTTTTCGGGTTGTGGGGATTTTGGCTGTTGCGAGAAGGTTTACGACTGCAGAGCAACGGGTGCGGCCCGAGTCCGGTACGCGGGGTCGCCGGGGAATTAACACTCCCTGCACGCCGGTTTTTTGCTACTGGCCTGCGGTGTTCTGGCTGGTTGCGGTCAGAAATTTCAGCGTGAAGCATTCATCCGGCTTGACGCTGCCGGGTTCGACGTCGCCGATTTCTTCGATTTGCTGTACGAGCGTTTGCCAGCGTTCCAGCTGCATGCTGCAGGCGGCCTGGTCAGCCGGGGTTTCGCAGAGTGGTTTCATAGCCTTGACGCCGAAGGCCAGCGCTTCGGGGCTCATTTCACTGTTGAGCTGGTGAATGGCGGCGTTGGTGGCGGTGGCATCTTTCAGGTAGGCGGCCCAGCCTGCGACGCTGGCCGTGACGACTTTCTGCACCAGTTCGGGCTGTTCACTGATGATCTGTTCCGTTGTGACCAGCACGCTGGCATAAGGATTGAAGCCGATATCAGACACCATCAGCACCTGAGGATCGCCGCCTTTTTCCTTAGCAACGAAGGGTTCGCTGAAGACATAGGCCTGCTGGGCAAAGGCGGGCTTAACGAGGAATTCACCGACAAGGCCATTGAAGGGGACCATGGTGACGTTGGTGAGCGGCAGTTTTTTCTTCATCCAGAGGGCAAACGGCCTGGAATCACTGATGGCCAGTTCGATATCGCGAAGATCGGCGAGGGTTTTGAATCCGGAGGCTGCATGGACCATGATGCAGCGCGGAGAACTCTGAAAGGGGGCGAGCAGAGCGACGATGGGAACGCCAGCTGCACGGGCCTTAACGACATTGTCTGCATCGGAGACTGCGAATTGAATGCGACCGGCTGCGAGTTCGGTGATGACCAGCTGCGGGGCCCCCGGTCCGCCGGGAATGATCTCGACGGAGGTGTTCTGAGCATTGAAGAGGCCGAGCGTGTCGGCGGCGAGGAAACCACCGTGCTCGACTTCGGGATACCAATTGAGTGCCAGTCTGGCGGACAGGGGAGCGGGGGACGTGCCTGATGATTCGGAGGCCGGCGTTTGACCGGCGGGTTGCGCTGAACGGCTGCAACCGGATGACAGCAGCAGAGTGGCGAGGAGAAGGAGTGGAGAGAGGGTCGCAAATCGCATGACTTCAGATTCCGGTTTGCAGGCTGGAAAGAGGCGGCCGGGGGCGGAAAGGGATGGCGGGGTCTTTGATCATAGCGGGTGGGAACACGAAGCTGACCTGTTGCAAGCGAATTCCGGACGGAAAACAGGGAATTGCTGGTTGCAGAAAACCCCTGCTGTTGTGGTCCTGCACAAGTGCTGCAGTCGTTACAGGTGGCAGAAGCGGCGACAGTGTTGCCACAAAAACCGGGAAATCCACTGCCTGCGGCCTGCGCGGCAGAATTGGTGTTCCAGGTTTGAGGGTTGCATGCGTTGCAGAATCCAGGGAGTTGATGCAGGAGCACGAAAATGTATTCGATTGTGGCGGACCTGATGCGGGTACGGCATGGGAACGTGCTGTCGGAGTCGGCCAGTCTGAGGGAAGCGGCTGAGCGGCTGATTCTGAGCGACAGTGATGTGCTGGTGACAACTGACGGTGCGGGCCGGCTGACGGGAGTGATCAGTGAATCCTGTGTGGTGCGGGCTTTGCTGTCCGGTGCAGCTGAAAGCATTGAAATCCGCGGCATTATTTCTCATCACGCCCCGTCCACCACACCGAACGTGGCCCTCAGGAACGTTCTGCCACTCTTCCGCACCGCTTCTGTGACGGTTGTACCTGTGGTGAGCGAAGCGGGTGAAGTCTGCGGCCTGCTCCATCGCCGGGACGTCATTGCAGCACTCATCCGCAGCCGCAGCGAGCCGGAAGAAACGCCGGAACGTCCGGGCACGGTGAAGGCCGTTGCGTTGGTCGCGTCGGGGGAGCCGTCTGGAGCTGAGTATTCGGATGCTGTTGAGACGGCAGGTCATGCGGTACCGGCAGTGCCGCGTTGGTCGGCAACCGGGCTGGCTGGGCCGCATTTTCTGAAGGGTCCTGCGGCAAAACGCGTACTCTGGCCGGCTGAAGACCGCCTGTGATGACGTCTTTCGTTCCCTGAGCCGATAAGGCAGTCATGAAACGCGGCATTCTGATAATTCTGGGTCTTGCTGTTTCCGCTGGCGCGATGGCCTGGTCCATGCGCGACGTGCGTCTGAGCGAATTGAAGGAGGGAGTGCTGGGGGCAGACTACCGCACACTGCCTCTGATTCTGCTGCAGCTGTTTGTCTTCTACTGGCTGAAGGCAGCGCGCTGGAAATGGCTGCTGAACCCCACAAAGCGACTGACTACGGGGGAGCTGTTTCGGCCGGTGATTGTGGGCTTTGCGGCCAACAGTGTTCTGCCGGCGCATCTGGGTGAATTTGTTCGCGTGTATCTGGTGAATCGGAAGCACGGTGTGTCATCGGGAACAGTGCTGTCCACGATTGTGCTGGAGCGGATTCTGGACGTGATTGCGATTCTGCTGCTCTTTGGTGTGGGGCTGCTGTTTGCGCCGTCGATGCCGGAGGATTATCGGAGGGGGGCAACGGTTGTTGCGGGGTTTGCATCCTGCGGTGTCGTGGCTGCCGCGGTTTATCTTTTCTGGACGGATGGTTTTATTCGGATAACGGAGCGGGTGTTGTCGGTGGTGCGTTTTCTTCCGGCGGGGCTGACGGGCAGGCTTCTGGATCTGCTGCGTCAGGGGGCTGCCGGACTGCATTCGATGAAGAGCCTTCGGACGGTTGTTCTGGCTCTGTTGAATTCGTTAGCCCAGTGGACGCTGAACGGAACGGGTGCTGTGCTGGCGTTGCGAGCTTTTCAGGTGGAGGTCGATCTTTCGACGGGGCTGATCCTGACGGGAATCACGGCATTTGGCGTGATGATTCCGGCAGCGCCGGGGTATTTTGGAGTGATACAGGTGTGTTTCGAGGCTGCCATGCAGGCTCAGGAACTGAAGCCACCTGCGGCGCTGGTATTCGGCGCGTCGGTGTATTCTCAGATGGCAGGGATGATCCCGGTTGTGTTGCTGGGGTTCTATTTTCTGTATCGGGACCACCTGAGCTTAAGGAGTCTGCAGCGGGAGGCCAGGGCCGGCGCTGATTCGTAGCGGGGCGTTGTTATTCGCTGAGTTCAGCGACCATGCGATCGACGCTGGCGAGTTGAGCATTGAGTGTGGCGAGGGTTTCCTGGATTTCGGCGACGACTTTTTCGGGGGCTTTGGCCATGAAGCCGGGATTGGCAAGTTTGGCTTCGTGCCCGCGAATGAAGCCGCGAAGTTTTTCGGCCTCTTTGGTCTGGCGTGCCAGTTCTGCCTGGCGGTCGATGAGTCCTTCGAGGGGGATGTAACCGTCGGCATCTTCGAGTGAGAAGCTGGCGGAACCGGCGGGGCGTTTGATATCGAGTCCGGCGGCTTCGAGCATGGTTTTGGAGAGAAAGTCGAATTGTTCGGTGACGGCTTCCAGCTGAGCGGCCACATCGGGGGTACAGCGCATAAAGAGTTTCAGCTGGGCCCCGGGGGCGATGTTGTAGACGGAGCGGACGTTGCGAACGGCGTTGATGGTCTGCTGCAGGCGTTCGAAGCGACGTTCGAGCGATTCATCGATCCAGACGGCCGGGAGTGCGGGCCATGGGGCTGTCATGACGGATTCAACGGCTGCTGCGGGCTGATCCAGTCCGCGGAGAGGGGCGAGTTCGTTGAGAGTGTGCCAGATTTCTTCGGTGATGAAGGGGGCGAAGGGATGGAGCAGTCGCAGGAGTGAATCGACGACGAACACGAGCACTCGCTGGGCCGTGCCTCGGGATTCGGGGTTGCGCAGGCGGGGTTTGAGCATTTCGAGGTACCAGTCGCAGAATTCGTTCCAGGTGAATTCGCGAATGGCTTTTGTGGCCTGATCGAAGTGGTAGCGATCCAGCAGCGTGGTGACTTCGCGAGCGGCTGACGCGAGTCGGCTGAGGACCCAGCGGTCTTCGACCTGGAGTTCGGCAGCGGAGACGGGCTGAGGCGTGTAGCCTTCAAGATTCAGAAATGCGAAGCGGCAGGCGTTCCAGAGTTTATTGCAGAAATTGCGGCCGTAGTCGAAGCGTTCGCTGACGATGCGTGCCACGGGGGCTCCGACATCGGGAGTGAACCAGGGACTGGGAAACTGGAACGATTTTTTGCACTTGCCGCAGCGAATCGACGGATTGGGTCCGCCGAGCGGCTTCATTTCCTGGTGTTCTTTTGTTTGTGGTGTGACGGCCTGGCAGTGCGGGCATTCGTAGCCGACGGGCAATCGCACGTCCTGAGTTTCGCCGCAGAGTGATGCGATGGTGAAGCGGATGGCATCGGTGCCGTATTTTTCGATCAGTTCGAGCGGATCGACGCCATTTCCTTTGGATTTGGACATGGTCTGACCCATGCCGTCGAGGATTTTGGGGTGAATGTAGACGTGATGAAACGGGACATCGCCCATGTTGTAGAGCCCGGTGAGCACCATGCGGGCGACCCAGAGTGTGATGATATCGCGGGACGTGACCAGCACGGAACCCGGATAGAAGTAGTTCAGCACACGGTTTTCGCCGGGCACTGCGGCTGGATCCGGAGCAGCATCGGCCAGCGGCGGGTTGTGCTGGCGGTCGGGCCAGCCCAGAGTGGCATGGGGCCAGAGAGCGGAGCTGAACCAGGTATCGAGGACATCGGCGTCCTGTTCAAACCCGGCGGCCGCCAGTTGCTGTTCGATGTGTTCCTGACCGGCATCGACGCAGCACAGAATGAGTTCTTCACCGGCAGCCAGTCCCGGTGCCAGTTGAGCGGCGAGGTGACCGTCGTACCGGGTGGGCAGCTGAATGGTGCCGTCGGGGCGGAGTGTCCCGCCGAAGGGGGCCAGAGGAGCGATGCGTTCAGCACCGCTGCCGGCGCGAATGGACCAGACGGGAATGCGATGTCCCCACCAGAGTTGTCGGCTGATGCACCAGTCACGTTTTTCGGCGAGCCAGTCGACATAGGTTTTGGCGTAACGCTGCGGGAAGAATCTTACGCGACCATCTTCGACGGCATCGATGGCATCCTGGGCCAGCTGGTCCATACGAATGAACCACTGGTCGCTGAGAAACGGTTCGATGGCGGTTTTGCTGCGGTCGCTGTGCATGAGCGGGATGATGCGGTCTTCGACTTTTTCGAGGTGGCCGAGTGCATCCATGGCGGCGACGACGCGTTTGCGGGCTTCCATGCGATCGAGCCCGCAGTATTCGCCGCCGTTTTCGTTGATGGTGCCGTTGGGGTTGAGGATGTTGATCATGGGCAGTCCGTTACGCAGACCGCAGGCATAGTCGTTGGGGTCGTGCGCGGGCGTGACTTTGACAGCTCCGGTGCCAAGATTACGGTCGGCGAGGAGCGGATCGGCGATGATCGGGATGGTGCGGCCAATGACGGGAATGAGCACTGTGCGGCCGATCAGACTGGTATAGCGTTCGTCGGCGGGATGTACGCAGACGGCGGCATCACCCAGCATGGTTTCCGGGCGCGTGGTGGAAAAGCTGATGCGTTCGCCGGTGGGTTTGCCGGTGCCGTCAACGACGGGGTAATTCATGGTCCAGAAATGGCCGGCGACGTCTTCGTGGAAGACTTCGTCGTCGGCGACAGCAGTCTGCAGGTAGGTGTCCCAGTTGACCAGTCGTTTACCGCGATAGACAAGTCCATCGCAGAACATGCGGAAGAAGGTACGCCGGACGGCGCGGCTGCAGACGTCGTCGAGGGTGAAGCGGACGCGCCGCCAGTCGCAGCTGGAGCCGATTTGTTTGAGCTGATTGAGGATGCGTGCTTCGTATTCGTGCTTCCATTTCCAGATGCGTTGTACGAGCGCTTCGCGGCCGATGTCGTGGCGGGTTTTGCCTTCTTCTTCCAGCATGCGGCGTTCGACGACGGCCTGAGTGGCGATGCCGGCGTGATCGGTTCCCGGCATCCACAGCGCAGCCCGGCCCTGCATGCGACGCCAGCGTGTGAGCAGATCCTGGATGGTGCCGTTAAGGCAGTGCCCCATGTGCAGTGCACCAGTGACGTTGGGGAGCGGGATCATGATGGTGTGCGGCTGCCGCGCCGGATCGGGATCGGCATTGCAATAACCCCGGGAAAGCCAGTGCCGGACCCAGCGAGTCTGGGCGGCAGATGCGTCGTAGGTGCGGGCAAGTTCTGTGGACATAGCGTGATGAAATGCAGAGGACGGCGGAAATGGCTGATCAGCAGTCAGGCTCAGCCGGAGGCGTGAAGGGGGATTATAGCAGGACCGTTCGGGGGATGCACCGGCAGTCCTCCGGGAAATCATCGTGTTCCCGGGCTATTCCGCCGAATCGAGCCGAGCTCTGCATACAGCTCCAGCGTCTGCTCAGGCATGCGTGTTCCGGCATTCGGAACTGGCCGCAGAAGCCTGCTCTTTCCGGATACTGCGGGCTGCCCGGAAAGGATCTGCCGTACGACTGCCGCCAGCTGCACTTCATCCCCCGGCCGTACAGACCCTTCGGGAAAACAGGCTGCGAAGAGATCTTCGGTGCCACCGTGCGCGTAGCCGGCCACCGGAACTCCAAGACTCATCGCTTCCGCTGCGGCAAGCCCGAAGGACTCAGGCTTGTGCGAAAGCGTGAACACCACAGCGGAGGCAGCGTAGATGTCCCGCATATCGCTGCGATGCCCCGTCAGGGTCACATGGTCGCTGATGTCAAGCGCTTTTGCCAGCCGCTGGATTTCGGCCACCCAGGCTGCATGCCCGGCGGTGTCTCCAACGACAAGGGCATGGACAGGGTGACCGTTCTGCAACAGGCGGGATGTGAGCCGCAGCAGGTCGGCGTGACCTTTGGTTCGTACGAGTCGTCCGGGGAGAGTGAGCCATTGCCGGCCGCGAAGTTTCGGGAACTGCTGCTCAAACGCTTCCCGCCATGCAGCACTCGGCCGCCAGCCTCGCGGAAACTCCGCTGCATCCACCCCCCGCTGAATCACTCGCACATGCCCCTGGTCCAGTGCAGGTGCCATTTGCAGAAGATGCCGCCGCACAGAATCCGATACGGCGACCACTCGGTCCGCCCGCAGCATCACGCGGCTGTAGAAGCCAGGGGAATTGAGTCCGTGCACAGTGGCCACCCATGCCGGACGCTGCTGCGGCCGCAGAGTTTTCAGAACCAGCCGCAGAATCCAGGCGGGCAACCGGGAATGCACATCCACCACGTCCACGTGGGCATCGATAAGCAGTTTTCGCAGCGGATGGAGGGAGCCGATGAGCAGCAGTGACTTGCGGCCTGTGGCGAGCCGCACATGTTCACCGCCCTCGGCTGTCACGCGGTCTGCCAGACGTCCGCCAGCGGAAACGACAAGAGAACGGTGACCGGACTGCACCACGGCGCGGCTGATCTCCACCACACATCGCTCCGCCCCGCCACAGTGCAGCGCCGGGATCAGCTGCAGAATGGTGAGCGGGCGCATGCGGGGGGCCTCGGAGGGAGTGGAGGGAGGGAATCTGCATTCAATGACAGCAGGGTATTCAAATCAGCGGGTGGGTTGTATGGCATGCAGTTCTTCGGGATAGAGGACGTTCGAGCGAAACGTCTCGCTGCTATTCTGGAGATTCCGACTGATCCCGTTGTCCCTGCCGTGTGACGATGGGCACATAGCCGAATTCGAGGCCGGCAGGTGGAGTGACGAGGAGGGCGGGATCGAGGTCTGCGAGGGTTCCGCGGGCAGGTGGCGGGAGATACTCGCGATCTTTAGTCCAGGTCTTGTGAATCAGCTCCACACGCCGCTGCAGAGACTCACGTTCGGATTCGGTCAGGTCGGCATGCTGCAGAGCGGGCTGATCAGCGAATCGATACCAGTACCATGTGATCACACTGCCATCGCCTGGAAAAGCCTGGAAAGGACCGGCGGCTGGTCCAGGTTTTTTCCAGCTGCTGTCGGGTTCTTCCGGTGTGATGTAGGGTTCGGTCTGCGGCCGGGGAGCACGCTCGAAGCGCACCTGCTGGAGCCGGGTTTCCGCAGGCACGTCGGCAGGAGCAACCGGTTCCCAGCGCGCCTGGCCCCTGTCGCTGGTGTTGAGCCGATAGTATTCGGGCAGCTGGACGAGCGGCTGTGAATCGGCCCCGCCGTGGCTGGTGAATTTCGGGTCCCAGCGATAACCAAACGTTTCAGCATCAATGGCTTCGGGTCTGGCAAAGTCAGACCAGGCAATCCGAACTTTCTGGTCACGCGGGACAGGTGGCCTGTAAATCTGCCAGGTCGCTCCGCCCTGCCCGGTGAATTGATGCACAGCGGAGTGCTGCGGGTCAATCCGCCCGCTGGCGGGCGCACCGCCGGCAAACCAGGCGACAACATCATCCCACAGTGCTTTGCGGTCGTAGGCCGTGATGCGGTGCACGGCGGTGGAGGTGCCGTCCGGATTGCGGGGAAAGGCTGTCGGTGCAACACGCGCGAACAACCGTCCGTCTGCGTCCTGAGCCTGCCATGCCGGAATATATTGTGTCTCCATCTGGACGGCTTTGTTGGGCTGTGAACCGCGGGTATCGAGAAACATGCCGCTGACAGCAGGATCGGCGATGGCGGCGCGCGACCAGAAGCAGGGGGTGAAGAACGCCACCGGCCCGCGGAAGTTGCGGGTATTCAGAAAGAGTGTCCATGACTGGTCGCCGGTCGGCACGGGAGCGCCCAGAGTTGTGGGTTTGGCAGGAATCAGCGGGAGCGGCAGGTAGCCGTAACCGAAGAGTTGTCCGGAAGTACCCTGCTTGAGATTCAGGCCATCCGGAGGCCAAAGGACCCAGGGGCTGAGCTGAGCGATGCCGTATTTTCCCAGCGGCTTCTGCCAGTCACGACCTTTACCGGCGCCTGGACCATTGGCCCATTCAGAGAAATTGCGTGCAACCCCGCCCATGATGAACTTGGGGGTTTCCGTGGCAAATCGCGTGTCCCGCCACCAACCAAGGCCACCTTCAATGTCCGAATACATGCCCTGTGGATCCGGACCGTCGTACTGCGCGTGCATCCATGTCCCGAACAGCCCGGTTTGAAAGCGATTCCCGGGATAGTTCTGCAGGAGCGGCCATGCAGTGACGTACATGGAAAAACCGGCATTGAAGGATTGGGGCACTTTGGAGTGCGGTACGAGCAGATAGCCGGCCATTTCAGCAGACTCAGGTGCCGCCGGTGGTTCGTCGGCGACCAGACTGGCTGCGGACCACAGGGAGAGGCAGCAGATCAGGCACAGCGATACAGCGGAGGAGCGACGGCGCATTGAGGGGCTTTCTGCGGTTTTGCGAGGGCAGAGACAGCGAGTGGATTCACACGGGCAACGGGTGGATTTAAAGACGACTGATTGGAGCAGAATAGCGAAAGCGACCTGTGTATTGCATCCAGCGAGCGGTTCCCTGTCCGCAGAGCTTCGCTTGACAATCTCGCTCGGAATCTGTTCGACTGTGTGCACATCGATCATCCTCAGGCCGCTCGCTGGAATTCCCCGTGAACCCTTGTCAGGAACGCACATCCATCGCTTCCCGACGCTGGCTGCTCCAACTTTGCGGCCTGCATCTGATTGTGACGCTTTTGCAGCATGGGATTTACTGGAGGCTGCTTCCGGAGCGGGTGGCGACGCATTTCGGGGCGGATGGAGTGCCGAACGACTGGATGAACAGGACGCCTGCGACGCTTGTGCTGGGAGGTTTTCAGCTGGTGTTCCCGCTGGTTCTGCTGAGTGTGGTGCGGCTGTTGAAGTGGATTCCCAATGGCCTGATCAATATTCCTCACCGCGAATACTGGCTGGCAACAGAGCGCCGGGAAGCATCGCTGGCCTGGCTTGAAGGTCCGATGTCCAGCATTGCAGGGCTCACGGCCGTACTGATGGTGACAACCAGCCACCTGACCTTTCGGGCGAACATGCAGTCAGGGCGATTAGAGGAGATTCCGTTTTTTGTCTGCCTGATTCTCTATCTTGCGGCGACCTTCCGGCTGGTGTTTCGGATTCTGCGAAGATTTGGGACGGTCCTGCCATCGCCAGGTGAGAAGATCCAGCACCACTGATTTCCACTTTCCGATTCTCGCCCCGCTTTCCCCACATTTCTCTATTTCTTCCCGAAACACCCGTTATACTGTGGAGCACCCGCCAGCAGACCTCGTGTGGAAGTCATAGTGATTTCCCCAGCGCAACCGTGTCAGCATCAATATGATCCTGCGGCGGGCATCTTGAAGCATTCAGATTCGTTCGCCGGACCGTGCATCGGTCCCGAACGGCTGCCAGCACCAGGCATTAGAATCTCCGGCATCCTTTTTCGTCGGACGGTCTCTCGGCATTGAGTTCTGGGAATGTTTCCAACTTTCACCCAGGACCATTCATGAATTTCAGAGACTTCGGGCTCGCCGAACCCTTCGTGCGCGCCGTGGCTGCTCAGGGCTATTCCGTTCCCACTCCGATTCAGCAACAGGCCATCCCAGTGGTGCTCAGCGGCCGCGATGTTGTCGGCATCGCTCAGACCGGCACCGGAAAAACGGCCGCCTTTGCGCTCCCGCTTCTGCATCGGCTCCATTCTGCCAATCCAGCCTCCGGCACCGCCCCACGGCGTGGCTCGCCCCGCCCTCCACGCGTCCTCGTGCTCGCCAGCACCCGCGAACTGGCTCTGCAGATTCGCGACAGCTTCGCCGATTACGGTACTTCGTCCGGAATTCGCATCGCCGTCATTTACGGTGGCGTCGGCCAGGAACCTCAGACCCGCGCCCTCCAGTCAGGCGTCGACATCCTCGTGGCCACTCCCGGACGACTGCTGGACCTGATGCAACAGGGCCACTGCTCGCTCGACTCCATCAAAGTCCTCGTCCTCGACGAAGCCGACCGCATGCTCGATATGGGCTTCTTCCCGGCAATCCGCAGAATCCTGCAAAAAGTTCCCAAAGCCCGGCAAACGCTCATGTTCTCCGCCACCATGAAGCCGGAAATCCGCGAGCTCGCCGATTCCATGCTCAGCGATCCCGTCAGTATCACCATCGAACCCAAAAAGAAAACCACCGAACTGGTCACTCAGTCAGTCGCCATCGTTCCGCAGAAACAAAAAATCCGCGCTCTGGTGCACCTCATTCACCAGCTTGTTCCGTCCCGCTGCATTGTCTTCAGTCGCACCAAACACGGTGCCGACCGAATCGTCCGACAGCTCACCACCGCCGGACTCACGGCCGCTGCCATTCACGCCAACAAAAGCCAGAACAAACGCCAGCGGATTCTCGAACAATTCCGCAGCAGCGCCCCCCCAGTGCTCGTCGCCACCGACATCGCTGCCCGCGGTATCGATGTGGATGCAGTTTCGCACGTCTTTAACTTCGACATGCCCACCGAAGAAGAAACATATGTGCATCGCATCGGCCGCGCTGGTCGTGCCGGAACACCCGGTGTCGCGGTGTCCCTGTGCGACCCCGAAGAACGACGTATGCTCCGCACAATCGAAAAACTTATCGGCTTCACCATCGCTACACAGTCGCTGGAAGGCTGTGAACTCAACACCGCCCCGTCCACAGATCCGGCAACCTCCGCAGACGCCTCCACCGACCCTCGCCGACAACGCCCACCCCGCTCCCGCGAACGCGCAGCAACACCCTCGCCCCGCAGTCGCAGCCATGCATCCCACGACAGACCGCAGGAAACCGATGCCGATCAACCCCGCCGGTTTCGCGGACACGAAAATCGTCGGCGCCAGGAACAGCTCGATCGGCGTCGCAACGGACAGCAGCGTCAGTCGGCAGATCGACCCCAATCCCGCCAGAACTCCAGTCATTCCACTGCCGCCCAAAACGAGTCCGGCCAGCGTCCTCCGGCAAAGCGCTCCCGGCCCCAGGGGCGCTCCACCCCCCCCCGATCGACTCAGTCAGAACACACGCCCCCATCCGCCAGCCACGATTTCGGTGACGGCATCTTTCACGGCTGATCAACCCGGATCTTCTGCTCGCTCACCCCTACACCCCACAGCGCCCAGGTTCCAATGACCACAGATCTCAATATCGCTCCGCTGCCCTCCGAACTCACCCCGGACACAGTCGCCGAACCAACCATCATGCCCCCCACCACAGAACTCGCACCACCAGATACGCCCCTCGCAGAAACGTTTGCGACAGAACCCGTGCTGGGCGAACCCCTGGTGGCGGACTCGATGCTGGCCAAACACATGGCTGCGGAACCCATAGCCGTGGATGCCGCGGCGGCCAGGCCCGTGCTGGCCGAACCCAGTCCGGAATTCCATGCAGAAATTCCATCGTCGGTCACACCAGAGCCCGTCGCCATCGCCGCAGCTCCTGCCACAGTGATCGAACCACCCGCGGACTCTGCAGCCACAGAGTCTGTCGAACTCACCGAACCCTCGGCGACCATGGCCCAATTCACAGCGCATGTGATCACACAACACATGCCCGCCATGACAAAAACGGCTGCAAAAAAAGCCCGCCGAGCAGCCGCCGCAGCCGCTGCTGCAACTGCCGCCGAAGCCTCCGACGCCGTGTCCACAGCTGCCGCATCATCCACAGCCCCCCCGGCCGCCGGCGCACAAGCTCCTGCGGCTGCCGTTCCGGCAAAACCGGTGCTCACCAGCCCCTCCCCGTCGCGTCCGACAGCAACAGCATTCGCCTCATCAGCAGCGGTCCCGCTTCCGGTTCCCCCCCGAACTCCAGTCGCCAACTCCCCCGATACCCCGTCATTCGAAGAGCTCGGCCTTTCCGAATCACTCCTTGCCGCCGTCCGCATCGCCGGCTATCCCGCCCCTACGCCGATTCAGGCTCGCACGATCCCGCACCTCCTTGCCGGTCGCGATCTGCTCGGACAGGCTCAGACGGGTTCCGGCAAAACAGCGGCCTTTGCGCTGCCACTGCTGCACCACATTGATGTTTCGGTGCGTAGTCCGCAGGTGCTGGTAATGGTCCCCACTCGCGAGCTCGCATTGCAGGCCACAGCAGCCTTCGAACGATATGCGGCGGGTCTGCCTGGGCTGCAGGTGGCGGCAATTTATGGCGGAGCTCCCATGGGGCCGCAGTTCAGTCTGCTCAATCGTGGCGTGCACGTGGTTGTGGGGACGCCCGGACGCGTCATGGATCACATGGATCGAGGTTCGCTCAAATTCCAGGCCCTCCGTTGCCTTGTCCTTGACGAAGCCGATGAAATGCTCCGCATGGGCTTTGCGGAAAGCGTTGACTGGATCCTTGAACGACTCCCGGCGACACGGCAGACAGCACTCTTCTCCGCCACGATGCCTGAAGGCGTCCGCGAGATTGCTCAACAGCAGCTGCGGGATCCGGTGAATATTGAAATCCAGCAGCGAGCAGCTGCGGCTGAAACCATTCGGCAGCGGTATGTGGTCGCAGCTCCCGAACAGAAAGAAGCGGCACTCCTCCGCCTGCTCGAAGCTGAGCCCTACGACGCCGCCATCATTTTCGTCAAACTCCGCGGCACCACAGAGCCGCTCGCTCAACTGCTCAGCCAGCACGGCCACAGCGCTGCAGCGCTCAACGGCGAAATGGCCCAGGCACAGCGTGAACGCATCATCGAACAGCTCAAATCCGGTCAGATCAGCATTGTCGTGGCCACCGATGTTGCCGCCCGCGGACTCGACGTCCGCCGCGTTTCGCACGTGATCAACTATGATCTGCCGAGGGATCGCGAATCCTACGTGCATCGGATCGGACGCACAGGCCGAGCCGGTCGCAGTGGGGAAGCCATTCTCTTTATGCACCCCCGTGGCCGACGTATCCTGCAAAGTCTCGAACGCGCCACGCGGCAAACCATTGAACCTATGCCGCTCCCAAACAATCGCGTGATCAACAAACACAGAATTCAGCGATTCAACGAACGTATCCTCGCAGCACTCACCGATCCCCAGCACGAACTTCTCGCATCCGTGCTCCAGCAATTCCGTCGCGACCATCCGGAACTCACCGAAGAACAGGTTCTGGGCGCCCTCGGAGTGCTCGCGACAGGTGGTCGACCAATGCTCATGCGCGACGAATTCCGCCACGTGGATTTTGATGAACCGGAATTTCGTGATCGCCGAGGTCCGCCAAACTTCCGGGGACGGCCCGACAACGGACCGGGACGACGCGAACCCCCGTTCCCTTCAAAGGATCGGTCAGATCAACGCCCGGAATCACGCGGGCCGTCATTCAGACGCGACGCAGCCATGGAAACATTTCGGCTGGAAGTCGGACACGTACATGCGGTCAAGCCCGGCAATATCGTGGGTGCCATCGCCAACGAAGCCGGGCTCGACAGTTCACGGATCGGCCGCATTGAGATTCACGATGATTTCAGCACGGTGGATCTTCCTGCCGGCATGCCGGACGATATCTACCAGCTGCTGCGGCGGGTTCGTGTCGCCGGACAACAGCTTCGCATCTCCCGCATGGACCGAAGCTTCCGACCTCGGAACAGACCAGATCATCACGGTGGTCCCAGACGCGATCGGTAACCCAGAGCCCGCTCATAGGCCAGGCATGCAGCCGCCATTGACCCACTGGAAAATGGCGGCCCATGGATGTGTCAGGCTTCAGCGGCCGAGGAAGGTCCGCATCAGCCACGCATTCTTGCGGCGTTCCAGTTCCATGACCTGCTGGAAAAAGGTCTTCTTCACCGGACGGTGGTAAACCCGGTAGACGTGCTGGGCCGGCACAGTCGGGGCGGCCTGAGCGGGCGCGGTGACGACAGGGGCGGGTGCCTGAGCAGCAGCCTTCTGCTCATCTGCGACAGCAACGGCCGTCGTCATCGCAACAGTGATTGACAGGGCAGCGACAAAGCGGCGTACAGTCCAGGAACGCATGCAGTCACCTCATAAAAAGCCAAAAAAATCAATCCCGCGCCGGCAGTTCAGCAAAACCATCCCTGTGGTCTCCATCCGGCGGTTAAATCCGCAGGATTCTTCGGCAGGTTCGCGGGCGTTTATCCGCAGGAATCCGGCGAAAACTGCTGGTCCATCCCCTGCAGGTGGCCTCAGCACGGAATACTGCGAAAGTCCGGGATGTATGGTGCAGCCGTCAGCATCAGAGCCACCGTCAGGATAGATTTTCGTGAACGATGACAAAAAAAGTGTTTGAAGAGGGGCAAGATCAATTGACAGCCACTCCATTTCCGTCAATACTCGCAAAGGCAAGTCTGGCACGCGTGCCGGTTGCACGCGTAATCCCGAATTTCTGCGACGCGTTCGCAAAGTCGCAGCCCCGCTCTGGGCGGCATGGTCTTCGCCAATACGGGTCAGTGCTGACGGTAAGTTCCTGTTCGCCGTCCGGCTCGGGTGTCTTCTGACCCGTGATGCTGTCCCGACAGTTTGATGTCATCGTAACACCGTACCTGCAGGTTACGGTCCCGGCTCTGGTTTCCCCAGCCAAACTCCAGCATTCCTTCATCTGTCGCACTGCAGACCCCTGCAGTGCCCTTTCCACTCCCGGCCGCAGATTCTGCAGGCCAGCGCCTGATCGGATCCCGTTCACATATGCCAACCAGCCGTTCCGATTCCGAAGGAACCAGTCAGCGTCCTCGTCGCCGTGCAGCAGCCCGTTCCGAATCTGCCGAAGAAACTCAGTCCACACCTCGTCGACGTCGCTCCGCAGGCCCGGCCGAACAGTCAGCCCCCGCAACTCCGGAATCGCCGGATGATTTCGGATCCGGGCTCGACACCGAAACCGCTTCCGCACCGGAATCCCGCCCTGCTCGCCCCGCACGGCGCCCGCGACGTTCCGCCGCAACCACCTCGGCCGAAGACTCCGCCCCCGTCCCCGTCCCCATCACTCCACCTCCGGCGCCTGCCGCATCCGCGCCAACCCCCGTGGCAGCGTCTGAAACCGCAACGCCAGCCGACCGTCCGCTCCGTCGGTCACGACTGGATCGCGGTTCCCGCCGCACCCCAGGCGCCCACTCCACCGATTCCGACAGCGCCGAAGCCCCCTCCGTGTCCGGTCGCTCCGAAGACGCCGAATCCCGCACCTCCAATCGGCTCGAACGCCAAATCGCTGACGTCGAAGCCGAAACCGGAATGCGGTATTTCAGCACCGACGACCTCGACTTCGGTGACGACGAATACTCCGGTGCCGACAGCGATTCATCCGACCGTCGCCCGGCCCGTCGCGATCGCGGCAGCCGTCGGGACCGCCCGCCGCGGGAAGACGTCCGCTCACATTCCACAGCTGCCCCTGATCACGTCGCAGAACCCGAATCCGTCAGCCGTTATTCCACAGATCGGGACGACTTTGCCGACTGGGGCGACCAGCTCTTCGGTTCCGACAGTTCCGGCGAGGATGCCGGCTCTGAAGAAGGCTCCACAGGAGCGCCAGCGGATGGCGAACCCGGGGACGGCGAAGGCCGCCGTCGCCGTCGCCGTCGCCGCCGTCGTCGTGGTGCTGATCGTCCCGCCGGTGACGCCGCCCCCCGCTTCGAACAACGCGGCGACCAGGGTCCGCCTCGTTTCGATGGTCCCCCGGGACGTCGCGAGTTCGGACGATTCGAAGGCGGACGTTCACGTCGTGGCGGACGTAATCGGCGCGGTCCGGATCAACGCGGTGGACAACCCATGGGGGCTCGCGGCCCCGGATTCGGACGCGACCAGGGCCCAGGCCCTCAGGCCCGAAAGCCCACCTACGGCGCCGCTCCCGCACCAGTGATCGAAGGCACCTTCGACGGAGTGCTCGAAGTGCAGCACCGCGGCTACGGATTCCTCCGTGATCCCAAACGCAACTACGTCGCCGACGATGCCAACCCCTTTGTCTCCACAGCACTCATGGAAAAATACGGGCTCCGCGAAGGAGTCCTCATCCGGGCCCAGGTGGGCGCCGGTTCGCACCATCACGGACCTCGCGTCCACGAAATCGAACTCATCGACGGCATGACGCCCGGCGAATATTCCAAAATCCGCCTCTTCGATGATCTGACAGCCATCAATCCATTCGAACAGATCCGACTCGAAACCGGCCCCAGACCGCTCACCATGCGCGTCATGGATCTGCTCTGCCCCATCGGCAAAGGCCAGCGTGCCCTGCTCGTCGCCCCGCCACGAACCGGCAAAACAATGCTCCTCCAGGACATCGCCCACGCCGTCAGTGTCAATCACCCCGAAATTCATCTGATGGTACTGCTCATCGATGAACGCCCCGAAGAAGTCACCGAAATGCGGCGACTCGTCAAAGGCGAAGTCATCGCCTCGTCACTCGATAACGACGTGGAAAGTCACATTCGACTCGCCACCCTCATCATCGAACGCGCCAAACGACTGGCCGAAGAAGGCAAAGACGTCTTTATCCTGCTCGACAGCATCACCCGACTCGCGCGTGCCTTTAACAAGCACAGCAACACCGGCCGCACCGGCACTGGTGGGCTCGATATTCGCGCTCTCGATATCCCCAAAAAGCTCTTCGGTCAGGCGCGGCGCTTCGAAGAAGGTGGGTCGCTCACCGTCTGCGGCACCGCTCTCATCGATACCGGAAGCCGCATGGACGAAGCCATCTTCCAGGAATTCAAGGGCACCGGCAACATGGAAATGATGCTCAGTCGCGATCTCGCCGATCGCCGCATCTGGCCCTCCATCGACATCACCCGCTCCGGCACCCGCCGCGAAGAAAAAATTCTCCCCGCGGATATGCTCGATGGCATCACCATGCTCCGCCGCAGCCTCATCAGCCTCAATCCCATCGAAGCCATGGAACAACTCACTCGCACCATGGAACGCTTCCCCACCAACCGCGAATTTCTCACGCGAATCCGCGCGATCCTCTAATCTCCAGCCCGCTGCATGCACTGGATCACCATCAGCCTGCTCTCCGCTGGATTCCTCGGGCTCTACGAAATTGCCAAAAAAGAGTCACTGCGGGGCAACGCTGTCCCCCCAGTGCTCTTCTGCAATGTCCTCACCCAGGCCGCAGTCTGGTGCCCTCTCCTGCTGCTCTCCCGCTTCCAGCCCGACTCGCTCCCCCAACTGCTCCGCGTCGAATCTCTCGACTGGACCGCTCACGCCCGGCTCGCCACCAAGTCGCTCATCGCCGGCAGCTCCTGGATCTGCGCCTCCTTCGCCCTCAAGCACCTCCCCATTTCCATCGCAGCCCCGATCCGAGCGACCAGCCCGCTGGTGACAGTGCTCTTCGCCGTGGTCGTCATGGCCGAACGCCCCTCCCCCACGCAATGGCTCGGCGTCGCCATCGTACTCGGTGCCTTCTACGCATTTTCACTGGCAGGACGTCGCGAAGGCATCGTCTTCCACCGCGATCGCTGGATCACCCTCATGATTCTCGCCACCATCCTCGGTGCAGCCAGCGCCCTCTACGACAAATATCTGCTCAACACCTGCCGCTATCGGTCCGCCGAAGTCCAGGCCTGGTTTTCCATCTATCTCATCCCCGTGATGCTCCCCGTCATCGGTCACTGGCTCATTCGCGGACGGTCCATCACCCCCTTCGAATGGCGCTGGTCGATTCCGATGATCGCCCTGCTCCTGCTCATCTCTGACTTCCTCTACTTCTCTGCCAACGAACAAACCGGAGCACTCATCTCCGTCATCTCGCCACTCAGACGCACCTCCGTGATCATCGCCTTTCTCGCCGGCATCCGACTCTACGGAGAAAAAAACTGGCGTTTCAAAGCCGTCTGCCTGACCGGACTGCTGGTGGGTGTTTTGGTGATTTCACTCAGCCACTGAAACGCTCGTACATCCGGTCATGCGGCCGATCTCAATCAGGCAGGACGCTGAAGCGGATGGTCTTCGAGACCCAGGGGATCGGGGGCGCAGAGGTTTCCGGAAAGAGCATTTGCCGGATGAGATTTTCAGGCGTGAGCTGACGATAGCCGATGCAGCTGGTGCAAAGTCGCGGATTGACTTCGATGATGGTGGCGATTGGCGGGCGCGTGGGTGACGCGTTGACAACGAGGTCCAGACCCATCCAGCCGAGGAAGGGGCCCAGAGCGGTGCGGAACCGCTGAGCCACGGCGGTGATGACAGGAACGAAGTCGGGGTGACAGGGGATCTGGCCACCGTGGTAGTGCAGACAGCCGTAATCATCGCGTCTGATCTGTTGTCGCCCCGGGGGCAGGATCAGGGCCGGGCGGTGGAGGCCCTGTCCGATCAGACTGATGGAACAGGCTCGTCCGGGCATGCGTTCCTGCAGCACCCAGCCGGCGTCGTCCGGAGCACTCACAGAAGTGCTCGCTTCCGGAAGTGTGGGGATCAGCGTCACCTGATCACAGCCGGCTCCGAAGCGTGGCTTGAGGACTCCATGGCAATCACGGCGTCCGGAGATCCTGTCGATCGCGGCTGTCAGGTGGTGCTGGTCTTCGTCGGTGATCAGCCACGTTTGCGGTGTTGGCAGCTGGTGTTCTGTCAGCCAGCGTGCGGTGGCAAATTTGTCAGAGAAGACAGCTGCAAGCGCGGCGGGAAGATTCATTCTTCGGACCGAACGCAGCGGTCCGTGTTCTGCGGCGCGAAGGCGATCGACAAGGATGCCGTTGAATTCCGGAGCCACGATGAGCAGGTTGTGAATGGAATCCGGCGGGAGATCCGGCTGGCGCAGCCATTCCGCCGGTTCGCGGCTTGTGGTGCAGCGGCGGCAATCCGGTGGCAGTCGAGTCTGCAGTGCGGGGTTGGCGCTGGATTCGGGTGAGAGCAGGATGGCGATCTGCAGGCCGCTGATGGCCACCAGGTCCTGAGTGATTGCGGAGACCATGGCAATGGCTTCGCTGCGGAGCGAATCGGGCGCCTGGCGCCAGAGTGTGGCGCTGGCGAGCAGTTCTTCGATGAGCAGCAGATCAATCGGCATGGTTTCGGGATGGTCTGCCCGCTGTGCGAACAGCAGTGAACACGAAGTATTCACCGAAGGCATGCTGGCGAACATCAGAAAAGAGCTGTTGCATGCGGGCGAGTTGCCAGTCGACCGGCTTACTCACGATGTGGATGCGGCCCCCTGGTCGGAGCAGTTTGCGGGCGGTTTGCAGGAAGAGTTCAGCGATGCGGAAATCGGAGTAATACGGGGGGTTGCCGAGGAGCAGATCCCAGGTTCCGGGCTGTTCGCTGACGCCATCGGACGAGAGAAGGGTGCGGATATTGGTGAGCGAATTGAGGGTGGCGGACCGCGTGGTGGAATCAACGGCGCGGGCATCACTATCAACGGCAAGCACCTGAGCGGCGGGGAACAGGCTGGCTGCGGCCACAGACACAGCTCCGCTGCCCGAGCCCATTTCCACAATTTTGAGGGGACCGCCGATGGTACCGGCGGCGATGTCATCGCGGAGGGGATCAAGAGAACGAATCAGCGCGCGGGCTCCGCCATCCAGGCTGCGATGGCTGAAAACTCCGGGACGTGTTTCGCACAGCAGCACGCGATCATGGACGCGAAAACCGAACCGCGCATGGAAGCCACGGAGTTTTCTGAGGGGAAGGGAACGGAGAGCCACACAGACGACTCCGCGCGGCAGCTTGCGAACTTCGACCGGGCTGTAGAGCTGTCGCAACTGGGTCCGGACCCAGCGATCCCGGGGGTTGTTGGTGGACACAAACAGTCGGCCACCGGGTTCGAGCCGTGAGTGCAGGGTCTGGAAGAGTTCCTGAGCGGCTTCGGAGGAATCCGTGGTGAAGGTGGGGAAGACAATCGTCTGCCACGTTCCCTCGGGTGGATCGGCCCCGCAGACGATGTGGCATCCAGTGGCACCGTCGGGAGTGCTGTCGGTATTGAAGCTGTGCAGCGTGCGGCTGAAGAAATGCTCAGGGGTGAAGAAGGTAAACCGCAGATCCGGTCGTGCGGCGCGGAGTGCGGAAGCGAGTGTGGTGCCGTGGAGCAGCACAACCAGCACTTCTGGTCCGGTGAGTTCTTCGGCGACGTCAAGAATCAAACGATCCGAAGCGGCTTTGAGTCCGCGAGGGGACGCAGCAGGGCGGGATTCGGGATGGGGCGAGGATGTTTTGGCGGCTTTTCGCGCAGGCATCGGGGATCAATCAAAAGGCGTCGGCGGGCATATCAAGTGTAATGCGGCTGTCACCGCCGTCGGTACTGAGTTTGAGTGGAATCTTCCACAGTCCATCGGCGAGTCGGCAGAGACCGGCGCCGTCCGCATCGCAATAGCCGAATGAGAGCTGCAGGAAGACAACGGACTCGCCTGGCTGGCCGGTGAGGGGCACGGTGAAGGCAGCGGTTCCATCGTCCGCCGGTGTTGCGCGGTTACGGATGGACAGCGCGGATGCGGGGACCAGCGGCTGTTCGTCGGGAGCGAAGACGCTCCAGCTGACCGGGAAACCGGGGTTCAGTTTCTGGCCTTCGGGGATCCTGAGCCGAACAGTGACCTGCAGGGCGTCGGTGGCGGCGAGTGTCTGCGGGGGAATGTCGATGGCACTGGCAGTTTCCGGCTGCGCACTGCGGGCGCGGGCGGTGGGCGGAGTGAGTCCGGGGATGGAGATTTCTGAGGTGCTGCGGTCGGCGAGGCTCACGGAAAGAATCCGGTGGTTGTTGGTATCAGCAATAAACAGACGGCCGTCGGCGATGGCCAGCCCGCCCGGTTCGCTGAGTCGGGGCGGGTTGAGTTCCGCGCCCGGTTTACCATCGCCGATCCATGTGGTGACGGCTGCCGAATCGAGTTCGATGCGGCGGATTTTGTGATTGTAGGAGTCTGCGATGTAGAGCTGGTTCTGGTCGATGGCAATTCCCAGCGGATGCTGAAAGCGAGCGTCAGCACCGACGGCATCGACATCGCCAAAGGCAAACAGCGACTGACCGCGAGGGAGTTCGGAGGTGCCGGCGATGGTGGAGACGCCGCCACTGCCATCAAGTGGAATTCGGCGGATGGATGATCCTTCGCTGTCCACGAGGTAGAGCATTTTTCCGTTGGCATCAGCGATGATTTCGGACGGTTGAGCGAAGGCGGCTTCGGCGAGTGGTCCGTTGATCACATCCTCCCGCCCACTTCCTGCCCACGCCGTGATCTGCTGACTGCCGAGGGCATGCGACCAGACCTGATGCGGCCCTGCCATGGCGATGTAGAGCGTGCCACTGACGTGCACGATGGACCAGGGACTGTTGAGTGCGGTGGTGAGCAGATCGTCGCCGGGGGGCTGTCCCGGCTGTCCCTGATTCCCGGTACCGGCCAGAGTGGACACCTGAGCGGTTTCGAGGTTGACGGCTCGGATCAGATGATTTTCTGTATCGGCCACGTAGAGAGTGCTGCCCACAAGTGCAGTGCCCTGGGGCCGGAAGAATTCGGCTTCGGCAAGGGGGCCGTCCCGTCGTCCCGGACGACCGCTGCCAATCACCGACTGAAGTTCGCCCGTGAAGGATGTGACCACAATTCGATTGTGGTTGCTGTCTGTCATGAACAGTCGTTTGCCGGCGGCATCGGCGAGCACCTTTCCAGGGTAACGCAGCGGAGTCACCGGGGCTTTGGAGGCCTCGGATTCAAAGACCAGAGGTTTTTCATTGAGAGTGCCGAGGTGGCGGTGATAGGTCACCATTTTGCCGATCACCAGATCCAGCAGTTCACGGTTGCCTTCACCGCTTTGAGAACCGCAGTAGCGACCTTCGGGGTCAATCAGTGCGACGGTCGGCCAGGCTCGAGTGCCGAATTTGCGCCAGATGAGCATTTCGTTGTCGTTGACGACCGGATGCTCAATTTCGTAGCGCTGGATTGCGTCCCGAATGTTCTTTGCGTCCCGTTCGTTGTCGAACTTGGCCGAATGCACTCCGATGACCACCAGTTGATCCGCGTATTTTTCTTCCAGATATTTCAGGTCCGGGAGAATGTGCATGCAGTTGATGCAGCAGTAGGTCCAGAAGTCGAGCAGGACAATTTTTCCCTTGAGGTCGGGGACAGTGATTGGACGGGCGGTGTTGAGCCATTCGGCACCGCCGTCGAGGATGTCTTCGGGGACCTGCACGGCTTTGGGGAACGGATTTTGGGGAGCGTCTGCGTTGCCCCCGGGGCCCTGTGGGGAAGGTTCGTCGGCCGTGGTCGGCAGCGGCACAGACATCAGCAGCATGGCCACCAGCAGCAGGCAGAACACAGGACCGGCGGGGAAACGGGCGAACCGGAGCATGGCGGAAGTCCAGAGCGGGAAGGGCAGGGGAAGGCAGGGAAGAAGGGGGAGACGCCGGAGCGGGGTGACGAGCGTGGGGGGAGCTGTGGAGTCTGGCTGCTGGCTGATGGTTTTGGGGGGCTGAACAGGGAGTGTACGCAGCCGGGCAAAGAGCGTAAAGGCGCGAGAGAGCGATGTCGGTGCGAGCCTGACGCATCCCGCCCGGTTCCCCAGGTCAGGAAAATTCGCCGCCGATCTGCGAAATCTTTCCGGAGTGCACCTGGCAATGCACTTCATTTTCCCTGCGGTATTGTTTTCAGCCGTTCAGATGCTTATGCTCTGGATTCAAAACCGTTCCACCAACTTCACAGCCACCCGACTGGCGACTTCAGGGGGATCACCAATGAAACGCGTTCTCTGCCTGCTTGGCCTTCTGACCCTGTTCCCGGCCGCCGCAGCCGCCCAGGAACTCACCGACGCCGACAAGGCCCTGATTCAGAAAATCACGGAAGCCGGTGGCCAGGCCATGCCGCTCGCGAAAAACGATGCTCGACTCACCGTCGCGTTCCACCTCGCCGACAAAGAGGTGAACGACGAAACTCTGGCGATTCTCAAGGATGCCGCCGGCGTTTATTCGCTCAATCTCCGCGGCACCAAAATTACCGATGCCGGACTCGCACACCTCACCGGCCTGAAAGGGCTCAGCCGCCTGCACCTGGAAAAAACGGCCGTCACCGACGCCGGGCTCCCGCACCTCGCCGGCCTGCCCGCCCTTGAATATCTCAACATCTACGAAACCAAAATCACCGACGCCGGACTGGCACAGCTGGCCGCCGTCAAATCGCTCCGTCGCCTGTTCGTCTGGCAGACACCCGTCACCGAAGCCGGCGAAGAAGCACTCAAGGCTGCCATTCCCGAAATTCAGATCGTTCCCGATTTCAAAAAGGATCGTGAACGCGAAATTGCTGAAGCCGGCCGCGCTGCTGAAGACGGTGGCAAGCTCGTCGAAGAACTTGCTGCCATGGTTGAAGCTCAGAACAAACTGGTCGCCGAAGCCACGGCAGCCAGCGAAGCCGCCGCAAAGGCTCACACCGATGCCCAAACCGCACTCGACGCCGCCAATAAGGCGCTCGAAACAGCCAACGCCGCCAAAGCCGCCGCCGACAAAGCACTCGCAGATCTCAAAGCCGACCCCAACTCCCCCAAAGATGCCATCACCGCCGCTGAAACTGCAGCCGGTGAAGCAGCGAAAGTGGTCACCACTGCCACCGCGGCTGTCGAACCTCTGAAGAAACCCGCCGAAGAGACCAAAGCCGCTGCCGAAGCTGCAAAGAAAAAGGCCGACGAAGCCACCGCCAAAGCCAACGAACTCAAGACAAAGTCCGAAGAAGCAGTCAAAAAAGCGGCCGAACTCAAAACCAGATTCGAAGAACTCAAAGCCAAAGCCGCTGGCAAGTAAACCAGTACTCCTGTGTCAGCCTCTCAATCGCCGCGGGCGCCGAATCTCTTTCGGCGCCCGCCTGCATATCCACTCCGCCAACTCCCGGAGCCCGCTGCCGCGTGTTAAGCTTGCCTCTTCCCCCGGAGCCAGGTTCGTCGCTGGCAGATGCAGCACGCCATTTTGCCAGTGATCCCTTTCTGCTGATTCTGGACAGTGCCGGTCGGCATCGTGAACGCGATTCCCGCTACAGCCTGCTCACGTCAGACCCACTCGCTGTGTGCCGCATCAACCGCGCACTCCCCGCCAGCGACCCCTTTGAAACGCTCCGTCACTGGCAGCAAAGTCTCCAGTCTTCCGTTCCGTCTGAAGTGACCGGCCTGCCTCCCTTCTGTGGCGGAATCGCCGGGCTGCTCAGCTATGAACTGGGGGCTGCCTTTGAACGGCTCCCCAGACCCCCCGGAGACGCCTTCCAAACCCCTGCGCTGCTCGCCGGACTGTTCGACTGGGCTCTCGTACAGGACCACCTGCAAAACACTCTGACAGCGTGGGTGCTGCCAATTCACCATGGTGGGACCGAGCGGCTGGAATGGATTTGTCGGCGACTGCAGGGCATTGCCTGCCCGGCCCTGCATGGCACTGGCGGGGCACCATCGCTCAGGCCGCCAATGGCCTTCCCCGGCCCCCTGCAGCGACTTGAACCCAGCACTGCAGTGTATTCGAACTTCAGCCGCGAGTCCTATCTGACAGCGGTGGAACGAGTGATCGAATACATTCGGGCAGGTGATATTTTCCAGGCCAATTTGTCGCAGCAGCTGCACGCCGAATGGTCGGGAACGCCACTGGAACTCTTCGCCCAGGTGCGCCGTCTGAATCCCGCTCCCTTCTGCGGTCTGCTGCACCACGAGGACACGGCGATCATCAGTGCTTCGCCCGAGCGATTTCTGAAGGTGGATGCGGACGGTCGCGTGGAGACGCGTCCGATCAAGGGGACGCGTCGCCGACAGCGGTCGCCGATCGCAGATCTGTACGCCGGAGCTGAACTGGCAGCCAGTGAAAAGGATCGGGCCGAAAACGTGATGATCGTCGACCTGCTCCGCAACGACCTTTCCAGAAACTGCGCTCGTGGTTCGGTGAAAGTGACGGGGCTGTGTGAGATTGAGCGATTCGAGACGGTGCTGCATCTGGTGTCGACGGTGGAAGGCCGCCTCGCCCCCGGCCGGGATGTCTGGCATCTGCTGGCTGGCTGTTTTCCCGGAGGATCAATCACCGGAGCTCCCAAGATTCGCGCGATGGAGATCATCGCGGAACTGGAACAGGTGGTGCGGGGAGCGTGGTGTGGCAGTCTGTTTGCGCTGGGTCCGCAGGGGGCCTTTGACAGCAGCATCCTGATTCGCACGTTTACGTGGGCGGATGGCTGGGTGCAGTTTCCGGTGGGCGGCGGTGTTGTGGCGGATTCGAATCCGCTTGAGGAGTATCGGGAGACGCTGCACAAGGCTTCCGGAATGATTCGGGCGCTGAGAACGGGGGCGGGGGATGGATAAAAACAGCCCCTGCAGACGGAGATCTGCAGGGGCTGAGTAACGCATGGGACATCCTGGTGCGCTGCCGTTCGGATAAGTGTCCGGCAGGAGCCGCGCCGTCGACATGGACGGCCTTGTAGCCACCGCGGGCCTTGAAGTAGAGGATCAGCAGCAGATAGAGCACAGCCATGGCTGCGGGCACAAAGGATGTGAGCTTCAGAGCCTGGCGACCACCATACAGGCCAGCAGCATCCACCAGCTTCCTGTCTTCGTCCGCGGTCGCAGATGCCGTGCTCCACCAGGCGGCCAGTGCATCAGCGTTGGTGTCCGGCTTGCCCGCCTTCGCTGCCAGTTCCTGGGCACGAGCCAGTTCCTTGCCACCGTCACCCAGCACACCCACCTTGGCGCCGTCCAGTCCTTTGACCTTGAAACCGAAGAACGCGCTTTCAGTCGCCGCCTGATATCGCTCATACACGGCCGCATTCTTCGCCAGTTCCTGAGAGGCGTTGTAGTCCTGCTTGAAGCCGATCCCGGGGCCTCCCAGCAAACCCGCTGACAACATGCCGACGCCTCCAATCGCCCCGATGGTGATCGCACCACCCTTCGGAAATTGCTCAGACACAACGGCCAGCATCGTGGGCCAGAGGAATGTTTTGCCGGCCGCGTAGACGGTGGCCGCAACGACACAGATCAGTCCTGATTCCGCCACCCCCAGCAGGTTCAGGCCAGCGAAGCCGAGAATACCGCTGACAAAGAGCAGACCCAGGGGTGAAATCCGGTGCACGATGGGACCGGCAAAGAATCGCAGAGCAAACATGAGCGCTGATGTGTAGACGAACAGCAGGAGACCTTTTTGAGGAGACGCCATGATGTTGCCGGTAATCTTGGAAATCCACGAGTCGGTGCCCAGTTCCACGTAGCCCACCATCGCGTGAATCACAAGCAGGACCAGCATCAGCGGAGCAAACAGCTGTCCGATCATGCTGCCGATGCTGACACCGGCGGCACTGGCTTCGGATTTGGGAAACTTCTGGCCCAGCAGCATCACTCCGTACAGCACCACAGGCACCATGAATAACGACATCTGCATTTGCCAGCCGACAGGTTTCGCGGCGTCCGGATTCATAAAGTAGGATGCCAGACCGCCGACAATCAAACCACCCGGCCAACCGGCGTGCAGAATGTTGAGGTAGTGAGTTTTGTTGTCGGGGAACAGCGTGGCAACCAGCGGATTGACGACCGCTTCGGCAATTCCGTTGCCAATCGCGAACAGAAACATACCCCAGAACAGACATTGGTAGGCGGCTTCTTTCCCACCGGATGCGAACGCAGCACCAGCAGCCAGTGTGAGCACTGCGGAGACGAAGTGCGTGAGGAAGGCCAGCAACATCAGGCGACCGTAGCCCAGCGTATCGGCAAGAAACGAGCTGAGCAGAATGATGATCCCGAAACCGGTCAGACCGCCACCGGTGATCTGTCCCAGTTCGGTCATGGTGAAACCGTACTGTTCGGCCCACTGGCCCAGAATGCCGCCGCGGATTGAGAATCCGACGCCGGCCGCAAGAATTGCCATGAAACCCGCCCACAACAAACGCTGAGCGTTGGCTGGGGCGGCAGATGCTGGTTCTGACATCGTGCTGATACCTTAAAAACTGGTGGGAGGAAGGAGTGGATTCAGGGGGGATGAACAGGAGCGGACGTGGGGCTGGTGAACCCCTGCCGAGGCGTCATCCTAATGGTTTTACACGCTGCTTTTCAATCCGCAGTGCTGGTGTTTTGCCGGGAAAGCGTGCGAAGTTGGGCGATTTTTATTGAAAAAATGACTCCAGTTGTTCTCAAACGCCGGGAAACGCTGCATTCCCAACCCGGCCATGCGGACTCTCCGCGAAATCCCCGATTTCCAGATTCCACGGTTGACTCAGCTCACCAGCCTGAATAGCCTTTTCACTGCATTACCCATTGCTTCTCTCTGATTCCCCTGCCCGCTTCCACGAAACCGTCTTGATATGTCCCGCCTTCCCCTGCTTTCCGGCCTGCTTCTTCTTTCGCCGTAAGGTTTCGGGGATTGTCTGCTTAAAATAGATAAACCCTGAGGCCAGCACCTCAGGGTTTTTTTATATCCCAGCCTGTGCATTGTGCTCCGGAGCTGTTCCATGACCGGTGATCAGATTGTGATCTTCGATACCACACTTCGCGACGGCGAGCAGTCTCCGGGCTGCAGCATGAACACGCGGGAAAAACTGGAAGTCGCACGGGCCCTGGTCGAATTGGGCGTGGACGTGATCGAGGCGGGGTTCCCCATCGCTTCGCCCGGCGACTTTGATTCGGTTTCACAAATTGCCTCCCTGTTTGGAGACCGCACCACGATCTGTGCGCTGGCTCGAAGTCGGGACGAAGACATTGCCAAAGCCAAAGGGGCACTGGCTGGTGCCGAAAAACGCCGGATTCACGTGTTTCTTGCCACCAGTGCCATCCACCGCGAATTCAAGCTGAAGATGGACAAGGCCCAGATCATCGAGCGTGCTGTGCGTTCCGTGCAGCAGGCAAAGGAATTCTGTGACGACATCGAATTCTCTCCCGAAGACGCTGTCCGCACCGAACTGGATTTCCTCTGCGAAGTGGTTGAAAAGACAATCGCTGCCGGAGCCACCACGGTGAATATCCCGGACACCGTCGGCTATGCCACTCCCAGCCACTACTTTCGCGTGATTTCACACCTGAAACAGCACGTCCCCAATATCTCCCGCGCCGTCATCAGTGCTCACTGCCATGACGACCTGGGCCTGGCAGTGGCCAACAGTCTTGCAGCCGTTGAAGCTGGCGCGCGGCAGGTGGAGTGCACAATCAACGGGCTCGGGGAACGAGCAGGCAATGCGGCGCTGGAAGAAATCGTGATGGCCATCCGCACTCGCGGTGACTACTACAAGGTCCGCACCGCCATCAAAACTCAGAAACTTTACCCCACCAGTCACCTTGTTTCATCCATCACCGGCATGAAGGTGCAGCGGAATAAGGCCATCGTGGGACAGAATGCGTTCGCGCATGAGGCCGGTATTCATCAGCACGGGGTGCTGCAGGAACGGTCCACCTATGAAATCATGCGCCCTGAGGACGTGGGTTACGTGGGCCAGAATCTGGTGCTTGGCAAGCACAGCGGTCGCCATGCGTTCCGGGATCGCGTCGCTCAACTGGGTTTCAATCTGGATGACGCCGCCCTGCAGCGAGCGTTCGATGACTTTATCGCTCTGGCCGACCGCAAAAAAGAAATCTATGACACCGACATCACCGCTCTGATTGAAAATCGCCTGACAGACAACAGCGATCGCTGGAAACTGAAACGCTTTCATACCTCCGCGGGTACCGGCATGATCCCCACAGCCACGCTGGAAATGCAGTGTGAAGCCGACGAACCTGTGTCGGATGCTGCCACCGGCGATGGTCCCATCGATGCTGTGTTCCGGGCAATGGAACGGATCATGAACCTGAGTGCGCGGCTTGAAGAATTCAACGTCCGCAGCGTCTCTGAAGGCAAGGATGCTCAGGGTGAAGTTCACGTCACCATCGCCGTCGATGGGCAGCATTATTCCGGGCGTGGCGTCAGCACCGACATCATCGAAGCTGCCGCCACCGCCTACCTGCGGGCTCTGAATCAGGCCGATAACACGCGCCGCATAACGCCAGTCGGCTCTGCAGATACAGACAAGGTCAAGCCGGGCGTGTGAACCCCCGAATCCTCCTCAGGTCATTACAGAAAGGAACAGATGTAGTCGGTGATCTGAGACACCTTCAGACGGAAAGAAGAGTTTCCGGCAACATGAAAAGACTCCCCGCCACGAACCGGTCGCCACTGCTCTTCACCAGCAGCACACCACACCAGTTCGCCCGACTGAATCTCCATCAGCTCCGGTTTACCCGTGTTGAACGTGTATTCCCCTGGCAGCATGATTCCCAGCGTCTTAATGCTGCCGTCCGGAAACTCGACCGTCCGGCTGGTCACCTTGCCGTCGAAGTACACGTTTGCAGCCTTGACCACCGACACACCCGTAAATCGTGACATCGTTCCGCCACACCCCATCAAGTTTTCTGCTGAACAGCAACTCTGCAGACCATCCGCGGACATCGCTGCGCCGCGAAACATTAGCGATTCCAGCCGCTCCGTACACTCGCCCGAACGGCTCCTCCCGTCGATTTTCGCATCAGATAATTCCGCACGCTGAGCCCGCCACATGTCTGCCAGTTTCCCCCTCCCTCCGCTCGCCTTCACTCCCGTACTCAAGCGGATCCGCTGGGGCGGCAGAAAGCTCCAGACACTTCTCGACCGCAGTCTCGGACCGGAATCTGACTACGCCGAAAGCTGGGA
>JBJTOM010000132.1:0-2631 GCA_046074585.1 Planctomycetota bacterium
GACTGCAACTGCCGCACCCCGTCCACGTGCACTGCAATCAACTCGGCATCCCCGGAAACTTCAGCACCACACTCGAAAGCATGCGCGCCTTCGAAGGCGCCCGCGCCCATATCACCCATATCCAGTTCCACAGCTACGGCGGCTGCCCCGATGATCAGGCCGACATGTGCTCCCAGGTCCCGCTGCTCGCTGATTACGTTAATTCCCACCGCGAAATCACCGTCGACGTCGGACAGGTCCTCTTCGGCGAAACCACATCCATGACCGGCGACGGGCCCCTCGGACACTACCTCCATCGCGTCACCGGACATAAATGGTTCAGTGGCGATGTCGAACTCGAAGGTGGCTGCGGCATCGTCCCGATTCGCTACAAAAACTCCAGCTTCGTCCACTCCCTCCAGTGGGCCATCGGACTCGAATGGTACCTCCTCGTCCAGGACCCCTGGAGAATCGCCATGAGCACCGATCATCCCAACGGCGGATCATTTCTCGCCTATCCCGAAATCATCGCCCTGCTCATGGATCGAAATCGCCGCGAAGACGTGCTCGCAAAACTCCCCGAACGACTCCGCGCCGCCTGCACACTCCCCGATCTCACCCGCGAATACTCCCTCGAAGAAATCGCCATCATCACCCGCGCCGGCCCCGCTCGACTCCTCGGACTTGATCACAAAGGACACCTCGGACCCGGAGCCGATGCCGATATCACCGTTTACAGTCGCCAGGATGACATCGAAGCCATGTTCCGCATGCCTCGCTACGTCTTCCACAAAGGCACACTCGTGATCGATGATGGCGAAATTCGAGCTGTCACCGAAGGCGAAACACTCATCGTCCGCGCCCGCGAAAACTCAGACGCCGTCCCAGTCATCCGCGACTGGTTCGATCGCAACTCCACTCTCCGGATGGCCAACTTCCCCGTCGATGAACACGACGTCGGATCCCGCGTCAAAATCAGACAGGCAGCCAGGGAGACTCAGGGAACGGCCGATTCCGGAAGCAACTCCTCCGTCTGAGTTCCAAAGGAAGCCAGCAGCGACTCAGCCCCCAACGCCCCTATCACCGTCTCGCTGTAACGAAACTCCCGCGACAGCATCACCCCCCGACCCACGTCAAACACAAAACTCCCCGACGGAGTCGCCTGGATCAGCTGCGACTGAATCACCGTGCTGCGGCTGGGTGATCGCAGCGACGACCGAAACGAAATCTCTGCCCGATCCCCTGCCAGCCTCTCCAGCCGATACGTTCGCAGAATGCTCACCTGCAGCGTCGAATCCACCCCGGCGCGCACCGTCAACGGAATCTCCTCCTTCCACGTGTCCCCAGGCTTCACCGCGCCAGCAGGCAGGAGCATCAAAAAGGAAACCGGTTCCTTCGACTGACCGCCACTCCCCACACTCGCCTGCTGCACCGCCCCCACTGAACGCCGATCCCCGTCAACACCCTCCTCCGCGTCCACCGGCGATGGCAGACTCGCACCACTCTCGCCCCCAGTCTGACGGATCGCACCACGCACAGCCGACTGACCCAGTGGCGTCAGATAAAACCGCGGCGCCGTCCCCCGCAAACTGTGCGCCACACCCCTGAATGCCTCCGGCACATCCCCGGGCTTCATCCCCGAGTCAAAATCCAGCGGCGCACCGTCGTCCACCTGCTTCCGCATCCACACATGCTCAAACTGCATCGATAACTCGCCTTCACCCCCTGCACCAACCCCCTGAACCGTAAACTTCCGCGTCTGCTTCACCTCCGATACGTCCACACGCCGCGACTGACCCAGCTGTGCATCCAGAGTCATCTTCTGCTCAGACCGATAACGAAAGACCTGCCCCGGCACAAACCGATACCGCAGAATCACCGGCTCCACCACCCCCGCTGCCCCTGACTCCCCACCACTCGAAGCCCGCGATCCAGCCGACTCGCCTGACGTCGGACCATCCTGGGCCGCCAAACCCGCCAAACCCGCCAAACCCGCCAGACACATCACCAGCAATCCTGTGGCCACCATCGAGAAGATCCCGGAAAATCTGGAAAAAGACTGCTCCAAACAGCACCGCCCCAAAGCTTACCACGAAGCCCGCAAACCAGGCGAGACGAGTTTTCTGGCCCCCACAATCCCCCCTCTCCCCGCCACGGGAGAGGCGTCGGGGGTGTGGGTCCGAGGGCGGAATGACAAAACGGTGTTCAGCACACCGGAAGTCGTCTTTCGGACTGCGCCCCACGTGACAATTGCGACGCGACACGGCGTGGCCAACTGCTGCCCGCGGAGGGACCGAAGAGAGGAGAGAGAAGAGAGAAGACCGCAGGAGAATGAAGAAAGTCGAGCGTCTCCTCTCTCCATTCTCCTGCTCTATTTTTTGATGGCAGATCCCGTCAAAAAATGGGTGTGCAGTGGATGTCAATCCCCCGGTAACGGTGCGTGCCCGCGCGGCCAGAACCGCATCAGAACCGCACCAGGAACGCACCCAAGCCTGACCGGCCGATTGACATCGACCGCACGCCACCGGACATTTTTTGTGATTCGTTCGGGCAGTGGGGCCTGACAATAGCGGGGTGATTGAAACATCCCGGTTTTTCTGTTTGAGCGCCGTTTCACCATCCCAGGGCGAGGCTCCTGCCGGTTTGACTCCG
>JBJTOM010000133.1:0-3009 GCA_046074585.1 Planctomycetota bacterium
AGACAGCGGGCGCGCCGCCGAACCAGGGAAGGATCAGGCGACCGATGGCTGGCTGGACGAGGAACAGCAGGAAGGCGCTGAGAAAGATGGTGGTGGCCCACAGACGCAGGGGTGGACCGGGGGGCGGACCGGAGGAGCTGCCGGGGGGGTTTGCGGAGGGTTGATTGGTTTGTGGGGGACCGGGCATGGAGTGAGATCCGGGGCGTTGAGAGGCTCGAGCAGCCACTGGAATTTCTCACATTTTCCGGTTTTTTCCATTTTCTTCGGCATTTTTTACCGATTTCCGGCGAAGATGGCAGGAGAAGTGTTGGAAGTCAGCGGTTTCCGCGTCTTTCCGGTCATTCCATGGTCCACCCCCATCCCCCGCAGAGAGAGTTCAAACCATGCTGGCGTGGACTCGCCGATTTTTCCGCCCGCGGCGTCGACAATCGGCACTCATCCGATCTTTCGCCTTTGCTGTGCAGTCGCTTGAATCCCGTCAGGTGCTCAACGCGGTCACGGTCCAGTTGCCGGCTGTCCGCGACACAACGATTTACGACTCCGGTGGTCAGGCCTTGTCCAACGGAACAGGCCAGTTTCTGGTGTCCGGGGGGCCTTCCGGCGCCGTGGCGGCTCGCCGCGGACTGCTGGCATTCGATCTGCAGTCCGCAGCCATCCCGGTGGGTGCCACCATCATCGATGCGGTGCTCACCCTGAACGTCGCCGAATCTTTCGGCAACATGCTGGCGGTCGGTCTGCACCCGGTATCAAAAAGCTGGGGTGAATCCGGCAGTGATGCGCCGGGCAATGAACTGGATGGCACGGCGGCGGCCGCAGGTGATGCGACGTGGCTTTTCAGTCTGTTCGATTCCACCGCATGGACTCTTCCTGGCGGAGACATCGGCGGTGCCTCCGCAATTGCTCAGATCGGCGGTCAGGGGGCGTGGCAGTGGACGGGTGGCGGGCTGGTGGCTGACGTACAGACGTGGCTGGATCAGCCGCAGTCCAATCATGGCTGGATGCTGCGATCTTCCGAAAGTCTGGGAGACATAAAAACCTTCCACAGTCGCAACTCAACAAATCCGGCTTTGCAGCCGTTCCTTGAAATCACATATCAGGAGCCTTTTGTGCCCTCGGTCGTGGAAGGCCGCAAGTGGCACGACCGCAACGCGGACGGCATCCGCCAGTCCGCGCTGCTCACACAACTGCGGCTGTTTCACCCGAACGGAAACACCTTCTATAATTCACTGGGTGGCAGGGAATACTGGTTTCGTTCGCCGATCAATTCCAATTGGTACTTCCTGACGCCGGAGGGTGAGCTGAAGCAATGGAGCGGCATGGCCGGAAAGCTGACCGGTACCACTGTCGAGCAGGTGGGTACCCGCGCATGGCACAATCGCACACTCATCACGGATCTCAGCACCGTGGCCAGCGAACCGTGGCTGAATGGGTTTGTCGTCGAACTGGTGGATCAGAATGGCAGCGTCGTGGCCACCACGTCCACACGCGACATGGATCGCAACAACGACGGAAAGATCGATGCCGAGCAGGAACAGGGCTGGTACCGTTTCGACAATGTCGCGCCAGGCAAATACACCGTTCGGGAAGTGCTTTCAAACGGCTGGCTGCAGACGGCCGGCCGCACATCGGCGGGCGCAGCAGCCGCTCACAGTCTTGACCAGTCTCTCAATTTGTCCTTCGGTGGCAATCTGTACGAAAACGTTGGCGGACTCGGCGAACGCTGGCTGAAGGGGGGCACCAGCTGGTATTACATCACGCCCGCTGGCAACCTCTTTCGCTGGAACAATCGGCCGATCACTGCAACGGCACCGCTCACCGGCACACAGATCGCCTCGCCCGGCAGCGCCTACTACCGTGATGTGAGTCTGCTGCATTCCGCCGAAGATCCGCTGCTCACAGTCACCTCCGGCTCCGTCACGACTCGCATCGACTTCGGAAATTATCAGCCGTCCGTCATCGAAGGCCGCGGGTGGATTGATACGGATCCCAATGGGATGCGCAATCCTTCACGGCTCCCCACTGCCGTGCTCATTTCACGCCCGGCCGAGGTGCCCATCAGCATTTCGGCCATCGCCTGGTACGAGGTTTACGCGCCGACAACGGATCCGCTCCTGGGAACGGAATCCGGGACGCTTGTTCGTCGAGTGTTCTATCTGACGTCTGCAGGGCAGGTATTTGAATGGACCAGCGGTTCTCCACCGCGCCTGTTCACTCAGATTTCCGCCGCTGCCGGTTCCGCGGCCGTCGCAATCTCCCGCGCAGCGTTCGCAGCCGAGCCGTGGCAGAACGGAGTGACCATCCAGCTGCTCAATGCGTCCGGCTACGTGGTTGCAGAAACAGTGACTGCAGATTCTGATCGCAATGCAGACGGAACGATCAGTGCAGACACAGAACAGGGCTGGTATCGATTTACCGGGCTGCCTCCCGGCCAGTATTCTCTCCGACAGGTGCTTCCAACGGGCAGCATCGCAGTGACAGAAGCTCCCTCTGCAGTGCTCAAAACCGCTCAGACGTTCGCTGACACCTGGCGTTTCGAATCAGCACCCAGCGATCACTTTAACTTTGGCGGTCGCAACGAACGCTGGTTTCGCAGTCGCTCCCAGGAATGGTTCTACATTCTGCCGTCCGGTGCGGTTCATCAGTGGGACCGCAAAAGCGGCGGGCGGGCCGGTCTGGTGAACGGAACGCTCATTGGCCAGCTTTCCGGGGCCTTCTATGTCAATCTGAACCTTTTGTTTCAGCCCCCTGCGGCTTCATTCTCGCTGTCGACAGGGCAGACGATTCAGCGCAACCTGTCCCAGGTTCGTCTGCTGGACACAGTCTTCAGTTCGCTGGCCAACGAAATTCGCCGTTAGAAACAGCCGTACGACGGACTTCCAGTCCGTCGCCGGCCTTCATCACCGAAACAACGCTGTCGACTGTCGTATACCGTGAGGCACGTGCGTTCATATCAGCTGCGCATTTCCCCCGCAGTCCAGGACGGCTGAATCCTCGAACTGCGGCTGTGGG
>JBJTOM010000134.1:0-2933 GCA_046074585.1 Planctomycetota bacterium
AAGAACACCGGAAGTCGTCTTTCGGACTCCACCCCACGTGAAAAGGCGTGCAGGGGATGTCAATCCCCCGGTAGCACTGCTGAGCCGTCGGACGGCAGTCCGCGGGCAACAGCACTGCCACGGCCTGCGCGGGACCCTCAGCGGACTGGGGACGCAACGAAAAGGACCCTGAAACTCACCCCTGTTTCGTCAAGCGGGCCATGCGTCTCATGCGTCTCATGCGTCTCATGCGTCCCACGTGTCCCATCACACGCCCCCGCAAAACGCAAGCCCCGAGCCGCGCCCGTGAGGAAGCGGGCTACCCCAGCACAGGCTGCGTTTCGAAGTGCGAAGTGCGAAGTGCGAAGTGCGAAGTGCGAAGTGGGAAGTGGGAAGTGGGAAGCGTTGCGGTGCCATGCGCCTTTGGGCTTTTGGTGCCATGTACCTTTGCGCTTGGTTTTTAGCCTGGATACCGCATATCGCAGCTCTGCGGCTCCATCACAGATGACGGCAAGTGGCCTGCCGAATTTGAGTGCGACGGCTTTGAGTTGCTGCACCACGACCTCCTTGTTGCGACAATTTCAGTTTTTCACGGCATCGTGCGAGGCAACAGGGATCTGCATGTTCATCGACTCGTTGATGATCTTCACGACCTCTGGTGCCGTGCGGAAACCGGTCACCTTCGACAGATTGCAATACATCGCAATGATGCGCACTACACCGGTGATGCGGCAGTGGTCTCTCTCGTGCCCACTGGGGCTCGCGCTTCCTCGCGATTTCGCGTCGTGCAGTGACCAATTCGGCCTCAAGTTCCTGGATATTCTTCTTCGCCTTTTCCAGTTCTTCCTCCAGCTGCCCGTTTTTGACACGGAGATTCGTGGCTTCCACCCTCCATGCGTTTCGTGAAACGCAGAGGTTTGGCACGAGAATTCGGGCGGGAGACTTGAACGGTGACAGGGAATATGAGGATGCTGCGTCCACTATGACGCTCCTTCGTTTCGTGGGTTTGAGACACAAAGCGAGTACGTTGGAGCGAAATATTTTTCAATCCCCAAAAACACCCAAAGTCCCCAGCCTGAAAGCTTTCGTCATCCCAGCCTCGCCCTCTCGAGTCCGGGCCGGTCTTTTCAGAGGTTTCCGGAGACCTTCAAGGCCATTGGGGGCCAGCCCCCGAGTATCGGAGCTCCTGCGTCCATCGACGTGCCAGTTCCTGAAGAGCTTGCGCATCGCTTCCGGGATGCCGTTCAGTGGAGGCAGAACACGATGATCAGTCGTCTATCCAGCCTCGCTCAAATCGCCGTGCGTAATGCAGGTCCCGCCGGACGCGAAAGCCACCATCAGCACAGCGCCGCTTCCGTCGACCACCGGATGGCCATCGTTGTCGGAGTTCAGAACACGCGCGGAATACGAACGGGCACGACGTAAAGCGGCAGGCTGCCTGGATGTCAGCAGCAGAGGAGATTATATCTGCCAACGACAAATGGGGTGCAATGGAATGTCCTGATCTGTTGCAGCGAGACGTCGTTCCCAACGTGGAAGCGGAACTCAATCCCATTGAATTGACGTTGGCCGAAAAGGAGCTGGATGAGTTGACGCACCTTCTGGCAGATGTGAAAAAGACTGCAGACAGACTTTATTCCGCCTCTACTGCAGCTGACTGAGCTGAATACGCTGCTGCAGGACCACGGTGCCCTGTTCGTCACAGATCTGCATGCGAATCACGGGATCAGGGGAATCCCAGTCGATCAGGATGTTGCCGTAATTTACATCGAACCAGGTCAGTCCCAGGCGATAGGGGTTGATTTCATTGGCGAAGCGGACGCCGGTTTTCGTGAAGTTGCCGGAGGGCTGGTTCAGGCTGCTGCTGGTGGCTTCACAGAGTGGATAGCCCACACCTTCAGCGGCATCCGCGGGCAGAGCGGCGAGTTCGGCGAGGTGGCGGTCGCCACTGATCATGAGCACTCCTTTGGCCCGCGTTTTGCGAATCAGTGCGAACAGCCTCTGCCGTTCCAGCGGAAAGTTGCCCCACATTTCCCAGCCGTGCTGGTTCGACAGCACCTGGTAGCTGGAACCAATGATGCGGACCTCAGCCGGCTGTTGCAGCTGGTCTTCCAGCCACTGCCACTGGTCGTCCCCCAGAACCGTTGCCTGCGGGTCGTCGTTGGGCACATAGCGGCCACGGTAGCCCTCACCGGGTTCGCGTGAGCTGAAGCCTTTTTTGAGCGGACTGCGGAAGTAACGGGCATCGAGCAGAATCAACTGCACCCGGCGACCGGGCGGACCATGAATGGACGCCGAATAAATTCCCTCGCGCTGGCGTCTGGGGTCATCCGGTCTGGCCTGAATAAAGTCGAGGAACACCTGCTGGGATTCTTTACGCAGTTCAAATTCGGCGCCGGAGTCATCGCGGCCAAAGTCGTGGTCGTCCCATGTGGCCAGCACCGGACAGATGGCTCGGAGTTTGACAAACCCTGGCTGCTCTTCCAGCTGCCGATACTTCTTCCGCAGCAGCTGCATGTCGTTGGTATCGCCGTAGATGTTGTCTCCGAGCAGAAGAAACAGGTCCGGTTTCCCTGCCACGATCGCCTCCCAGATGGGCTGCGGCTGATCCTGTTTTGCGCAGGAACCGAAGGAAATGCGACTGATCGCAGCGGACGGTTGTTCGGCGGCCGGCTGCTGAGCGAGGATCGATGGGCCGAGTGAACTGAGCAGACATCCGAGCAGCAGTGCGGCGTTGCGGGAACACAGGGTGAATGAGTGCGACGGGGGCATGATCGTGGTTCCGGAACACAGACGTGAACGAGAGAGTCATCCGGGTGCCGGACATTCCCGGCACGGCACCCGCTTAATGCTCTCGTGATCCCTGATGAAAGCAAATAGATCGGTGAAGAAGCGGCGAAGTTCAGGGGCTGGGCTTCGGGGGCGTCGTCTTTGGGTCGGCGGCTTCCACAATC
>JBJTOM010000135.1:0-15092 GCA_046074585.1 Planctomycetota bacterium
CTGGAGAAGGCCAAGCTGCAGAAGCAGATTGCCTTCAACGAAGACATCAAGGAACGCAAGGCTGACAGCTTCCTTGAGCAGCTGAATGATGTTGAAGAGGCAATTATCGCACCGGGCCGGGACTACGCCATGCCCGACGCCCGCTCATGGGAAGAACTGAAGAAACGCCGGGAACGTTTTGGCCGTGCTGACAGTCGCGATCGCACTGAAAGCGAACTGCAGATTGAAAACAGCCTTGGCCAGAAAGTATCGCTGCACTACCACGACGTGCCCCTGGCCGATGTGATTCATCAGATTGCTCTGAATCATGGCATCAATATCGCGATGAAAACGCGGAATATTGAAACTGAGGGCCTGTCGGTGACACAGCCCGTGAGCATCGATGTGGATGGCATTACCCTCCGCAGTGCCCTGAATCTCCTTCTGGATCAGGCCGGCGGTCTGGTGTATTCCATCGAAAACGAAACCCTGATGATCACCAATCGGCTGGAACAGGAAACGAAATTTGTCAACGTGGCCTACAACGTGGCAGACCTCGTGATTCCGGTTGGCAATGGCAACGCGGCTTCCATGTCGCAGCTCGGTGGCCTCGCTCCCCAGGCCAGTAATGCTCAGCCGAACGGTAATGGCCTCTATCAGGTGAATGACGATCTCGCCGTGTCCATCAACGGCAACGGTCGAACCGGCTCAGGCGGTTCCACCGGCAGTAAAGTCAACTCAGCTGCTGATTTTTCCGGTCTGGTCAATCTGATCACCACCACCGTCGAACCCGGATCATGGGATGTCGATGGCGGACAGGGAACGATTGGTCAGGAAGAAAACACGCTGAGCCTTGTGATTCGTCAGACTACGTCTGTTCACGAACAGATCGTCGATCTGCTCACCCAGCTTCGCAAGCTGCAGGACCTCCAGGTGACTGTGGAAGTTCGCTTCATCAGCGTGTCTGATCGCTTCTTCGAACGAATCGGCGTGGACTTCGACTGGAACGTGAATGACAGCATCGGTGATCCCGCAGGCGTCCCGGCCTTCGGCTCCCGCCAGCTCCAGTTCCCGGGTGGTGGTGGACAGGGTGGCGGTGGCGGTGGCGGTAACAATCAGGGTGGTGACCTGCGAGGTAATCAGGCGGGGCAGGGTGGTGGCGGTCAGGGGGGACAGCAGAACCAGCAGGGTGGCCAGGCACTGTTCGACCCGATTCGTCGCGTCAATCCTCCCCGTGACGATTTCAATGGCCAGGTTGTCGGGATGTCCGGTCCCAACCAGTTCACTCAGGACTACGACATCCAGTTCCGCCAGGGTTCCTTCGAAATCGGTGTTCCCGACTTCGGTGGTTTCCAGCCCAACGCCGGTATCCAGGTCGGCATGGCCATTCTCAGCGACATCGAAGCCTTCTTCTTCATCCAGGCCGCCCAGGGTGACTCACGGTCGAACATTCTGTTCGCTCCCAAAGTTACCATGTACAACGGTCAGACAGCTTCGATCTCTGACTTTACTCAACGATACCTCGTCGTCGGACAGGTTCCCAACATCGCTCCGGGTGCTGTCGGCTTCTCGCCGCTCGTGCAGCCCTTCCCGGACGGGATCTTCCTGTTCGTGAACGGTGTGGTCTCCGCAGACCGTCGCTACGTGCGACTGTCGATGTCCCCCCAGTTCTCCAACATTATTGATGTCCAGACCTTCACCAACGTCAACGCCGGCGGTGCCGGTATCGGCGGCGGCGGTGGCGGTGGCTTCGGTGGCGGTGGCTTTGGTGGTGGCGGTGGTGCCGGTGGCGGCTTTGGCGGCCTCGGCGGTATCGGCGGCGGCTTCGGCGGCGGTGGTGCCGGTGGTGGTGGCTTCGGTGGTGGCGGTGGTGGTGCTGGCGGCGGCCAGGCCGGACAAGCCGGTGGCGGACAGTCCGGCACCGTCCAGCTGCCCGTGATTGCCACGATCTCCGTCAGCACGGTTGTGAGCGTTCCTGACGGCGGCACGGTGCTTCTTGGCGGTATCAAACGACTCCGCGAAGGACGCAAAATGGCCGGTGTCCCGATTCTGAACAAGATCCCCTACATCAGCCGCCTCTTCAAGAACAGCGGTGTGGGCCGTGAAACAGAAAGCATCATGCTGATGGTCACGCCTCGCATCATTATTCAGGAAGAAGAGGAAGAACTCATCATCGGAACCGCTGCTGAATAAGCAGTCAACATTCTCTGCACAGTGCCGGAGATCATCCCTCTCCGGCACACAGCTCAGATCAGGTGCGGTCTGACTGCTGCTGAAACGCAGAGTTCAAGTTAAAAGGCCGTCGCGAAATGCGGGTTTCGCGGCGGCCTTTTTTCGTTGAATCACACCACTTTTTGCTCTCATTCCTGATGAAGGAAAAACTGGATATTGATATCCAGTTTTCTGAGTGGTAGGCTGGCGAGCGTGCGATCGACCGATGAATCGGAGGGACCTTCCCATGAGCCCATCCTGCCCGGCTGCGTTTGTCAGTTCTGTTTTTGCCGCCGTTTTCGGCGTTACCCTGTCCTGTGCGGCGCAGGACGACTTTGATGCGGCCCCGATTCTGTACAGTCAGACGCAGCCGGCCAATCGAATCAGTCAGCTGCAGCAGGCCCTGCAGGACGGCACACAGTCGCTGCAGCATCAACCCGGCACTGGCTATCTGGGATCGCTGTTGTCTGCCCTGCAGATTCCGGTCGAATCTCAGTGTCTGGTGTTTTCCAAAACCAGTCTGCAGCTGCGGCGGATTTCTCCGGCAACCCCAAGGGCCATTTACTTTTCCGACGATCTGTACGTGGGGTTCTGCGTCGCCGGAGACGTGCTCGAAATTTCCGCCACGGACACTCGACTGGGCACCGTCTTCTACACGCTGAGCCAGCAGCCTCCGGCCTCCGGGGTGCCTGTATTTCAGCGTCAGACGGACAATTGTCTGGTGTGCCACAGTTCATCGCGGACAGAAGGTGTTCCCGGGCATGTTGTGCGATCGCTGATGGTGGATCCTTCGGGTCAGCCGCTGCTGGCAGCGGGCAGCCGCAACGTCAATCACACCACACCACTGGCTGAACGCTGGGGCGGCTGGTACGTGACGGGTCTGCATGGTGCCCAGAAGCACTTGGGCAACCTGGTTGTCGAGCGGGAAGAGGCGCTCGACGCGGTCGACAATTCCGCGGGGTTGAACCAGACCAGCTTAAGCAGTCGATTTCGAACGGAAGCATACCTGTCCGGGCACAGTGACCTGGTGGCTTTGATGGTGCTGGAGCATCAGGTGCTGGTGCACAATCGCATCGCCCGGGCGGCCTTTACGGCGCGGGAAGCCCTGCACTACGAAGCGGCCCTGAACGCGGCGTTACAGAACGCTCCGGGGACTCGGCTGGAAAGCACGACACGCAGAATTCAGAGTGCTGCCGAGAAGCTGACCGAGGCGTTGTTGTTCTGTGGCGAGGCGTCGTTGTCGGCTCCGCTGAGTGGCACGTCGGGATTTGCTGAGCAGTTTCAGTCTGTCGGCCTCCGCGATGCTCAGGGACGATCGCTTCGCGACCTGGACCTGCAGACGCGGATGTTCCGCTACCCCTGCAGTTATCTGATTCACAGTCAGGCTTTTCGGGAACTTCCCGGGGAAATGCGTGAGGCTGTCAGGACGCGGCTGCACAGTGTTCTGAGTGGTGAGGACCAGTCCGCAAAATTTGCCCACTTGTCGGCTGCAGATCGCCAGGCAATCCGCGAGATACTGCGGGAGACTGAGCCTGGGCTGTGACGTTTGCTGAGTGTTCTGCCGCGATTGAAGACGCATTGCAGGCTGCAGAGGCCGCCTCAGGGATTGGCGACCGGAACCCATTTGACTGTGCCGGACTGACGGACTTCGGTGAGGATCACAGATCCGCGGCGACCGGGGATGCGAAATGTGGCGGCATTGACCTGTCCCTGCAGATGTTCAAAGAAGCGGCAGTGCAGGTTGAGTTCTTCAGTGGGGCAGGGCGTGTGCTCGGTGGAACGCTGGGGTGGGAGCGGGTCTGTTTTGTCTTTGCCGGAGGGCGTCTGAGCCGAGGGTTTGGGCAGCAGGCGAATCTCGAAGTAGGCCCAGACAGATCGCAGTTCGGTTTCTGTCCCCACCCAGCGAATCTGGCAGTTCGGAAGATCCCTGGCGGTCAGTTTGAGTCGACTGCGAACCCAGTCTTCAAGGACTTTTTCGTTTTGCTTTCGTTTGGCGGCGTCGCTGGTATCGAGTGCGATGGGGCGTTCGGCGAATCGGGCGAGTTCTTCATCGAGCGGAGGACCGGGCAGCTGCAGAGCGGCCTCGAAACAGCCGGTTTCCGGGTTCCACTCCAGTTCCAGTGACGTGGCGTGGAAGGGATGAGCGGTTGCGGCGGGGGAATTGACGTGCGTTGAGAGGACGAGCAGGGGGAGAGAGGCCGTGAGCATTTGACGGCGATTCACGGTTTGGCTTCCTTTGCATCAGGAGTTTTGCCGAGCCCGGCTTTCTGCATCGGATTCTGCTCTTTGCCTTCGCGGTACAGCTTAAATCGGCTTTTGGAAATCTGTGGTGGGTAATAATTATTGGTGCGATCGGCATCGGCAGTTTCGAGATGGGGATCGAGTTCCACTGCGGTGACGGGTTTGTCGGTGATGAGCAGTTTGCGGACGGAGCGGGAATCCTTGACCCAGAGTTCGGCAGGCAGACGAACTTCCGAGGACGTGCCGTCGGGATGGCTGAGTTTCAGGATGACAGGCATGACCAGTCCGCCGACATTTTGCAGCGAGACGGTGGTGAATGCGTGTTTGTCGGCTGTAAGTTCCTTTTCGCGCACGGACAGTTCAGCAAGCCATTTCTCGAAGGCTTTGCGATCGTCTTCAGACACCTGCAGGTCATCAAAGGAGTTATAGAAGTCCTTGAGTGCCGGGTAGGTGTCAACAAGTTTTGGCAGCGTCTGGTTGCGCTGGCGAGAGAGGGTGACTGGCTGGCGACTGCGTTCGTCGCGTTGTGCCTGGGACTCGCGGGAGGGATCACCGTCGGTCAGTTCATGCTGCTGGACGCTGGTGATGGCGATATCAACGTGGTCGGTGGTGTAGAACCAGCCATACCAGAACCAGTCGAGATCCACGCCGCTGGCATCTTCCATGGACCTGAAAAAATCAGCCGGTTCCGGACGGCGGAACTTCCATCGCTGTGAATATTCGCGGAAGGCGAAGTCAAAGAGTTGCCGTCCGAGGATAGTTTCGCGGAGGATATTGAGTGCCGTGGCGGGCTTGGAATAGGCGTTGGGGCCCACCTGCAGCAGGGATTCGCAGTTGGTCATGATGGGCACCTGATCCGTGCTGGTCATGTAGCTGACAATGTCCTTTGGTTCCCCGCGCGTCGCCGGGTAGCTTTCTTCCCACTCCACTTCGGCAAGGTACTGCAGGAAGGTATTGAGTCCTTCGTCCATCCACATCCACTGGCGTTCATCGCTGTTGACAATCATGGGAAAGTAATTGTGACCGACTTCGTGGATGATGACGGTGATCAGCCCATACTTGGTCCGCGCAGAATAGGTGCCATCCGGTTCAGGTCGCGGGCCGTTGAAGCAGATCATCGGATATTCCATGCCCCCGACCGGTCCATTGACAGAGATCGCGATGGGATAGGGATAGTTAAAGGTGTATTTCGAGTAGACGTTGAGAGTGTGCACGATGGCGCGCGTGGAGTAGCGGCTCCAGAGCGGTTCGCCTTCCAGAGGGAAATAGGACATGGCCATGACGGCATTGCCACCGACTTTGTGCTGGACGGCGTCCCAGATGAATTTGCGGGATGAGGCGAAGGCGAAATCACGCACATTGTCAGCCTTGAAGATCCAGGTTTTCTGCTGATCGGTCCCGGCCGACTGGTTCTGGAGGGCTTCGTCGGGAGTGACGATGAACACCGGGTCCTTTGCCGTGCGGGCCTGCTGCAGTCGCTGCTGCTGCTCGGGTGAAAGCACTTCTGCGGGATTCTGCAGAACACCAGTGGAAGCGACAACATGGTCATCGGGAACGGTGATCCGCACCACATAGTCGCCAAACTCCAGAGTGAACTCGCCCTGCCCCAGATATTCCTTGTGCTGCCAGCCGGCGTAGTCTGTATAGGCACACATTCGCGGGAACCACTGAGCCAACTCGTAGAGATAATTGCCGTCCTTTTCAAAGAATTCATACCCCATCCGTCCGGGCAGCACCCGTGCGTTGGGGATGCTGGATTGCCAGGCGACGGTAAACCGCGTTGACTGGCCTGGACCAAGCGGTCGCGGCAGATCGATGCGCATGGAGGTGCGGACGATGGAAAACGGCAGCGCCGCGCCGGTTTCCGGATCGCTGACTTCCTGAATCTGCATCTGCCCGTCAAATGTCTCGGCAGTGAGCAGACCATCGAAGGCCCGGAATGGCACCTGACCAGACAGTGCGGGGGCCGGGGCAGACAGCGTGCGACCGGATTGCGGTCTGCGCATGTTGCCGTCCAGCTGCAGCCAGAGGTAACTGAGCGAATCAGGGGAGTGATTGGTGTAGGTGATCGTCTCGCGGCCGGTGAGCTGCTGAGTCTGGTCATTCAGCCGCACGTCAATATCGTAGTTGGCGCGCTGCTGCCAGTAGCGATGCCCCGGAGCCCCTGATGCCGTGCGGTAGTCGTTGGGAGTGGGGAGCAGTTCTGACAGCTGACGAAACTTGTCCGGCTGCCGCAGCTTCGTGTTGGTGACCACCTGCCCTGCCAACGGTGGGGATAACCAAGGCAGCAAACCAAACACCAGCACGAGAGGCTGCAGGAGCGAATACAATCGGGAAAAGACAGCAGCCATGGCAGACACCTGTGGGAATAGACGGCGAATGACGCCAGTTTCCGAAACGCCCGGAGCCTCCCAGATTACAGGGAATGGCCCGGAGGGCAAGATCGAAAGTGTTATTCTTCGCCGGGAACTGTGAGCTGGCGACCGTTGTGCCGGGACGAAAGGCTGAGCAGAAACGGAACGGCGCGCTCCGCCCATGCCGCCGGTGCAGGATAACCTGCAGCGCCTTCCCCAAAGCAACTCCGCAGCATGTCCGTATCAATCACGCCGGGGTTGAGCGACACTGCGGCGAGCCCGCGGGGAAGTTCCTGGGCCAGCGCCAGAGTCAGGCCCTCAATCGCCCATTTGGATGCACAGTACGGCGCCACTTCGGCAGACGTTGACCTGCCCCAGCCTGAGCTGAAATTCACAATCACACCCGCTCCGGCTGAAATCATACCCGGGACGAAGTGCCGGATCACTCGGGCCGTCCCCGTCACATTGATGTCAATCACAGTCCGGAAGTCAGACTCCGTGATCTCCCAGAGTCGCTGATTGGGGTTAATCACAGCGGCGTTATTGATGAGCAGTCGCGGAGCCGGAAAACGCTCCGACAACCCCTGCGCCCACAACTCAACCTGCTGCTCGCTGGTGACGTCCACCGTCTGCACATCGCAGCGACCCGCCAGCCTCTGCTGGAGTTCACGGCAGGCAGCGGCATCCCGCGTACACCCCGCGACGAACAGTCCCGCCCGGCAGAAGCCCTCCAGCATCGCTCGACCCAGGCCCCTTGAAACACCCGTGATTACAATCAGTTCCGCCATTTGCCGCTCCTGTTCCTGCTGGCTCCTTCACTGGCATTCCGGCACCGCACATGAAATACTGTGGAGGAGACGTGAGCCCGAATTTTAACAGGACAAGCCCCGATGAGCGCCAGCCAGCCTTCTGAAATCCTCCAGGATGGGGCCGTGACAATCCTGCGCCCCGGACAGAACTTTGCCAGCCTCTTTGAAAACGACCTGGACGATGCCGGGATCCACCCCGAGTTTGCTGCCCGGTTGGCATCACCACGACTGGTGCTGGACCTGCGTCACGTCCGCTTCATCGGGTCCGCATTCCTGGGACGGTGTGTCGCCATCCACAAAATCCTCAGCCAGCGTCCCGGTGGCAGGCTGGCACTGTGTGAACTCAACGCGTTCGCACGAGCTGCCGTGACTGTCGCCTCGCTGGATGAAGTGCTGGCCGTCTATGACAGCTGTGAAGAAGCGGTCGTCGCCCTGAGCTGAACAGCGAGCGGATCAGGCCTGCACATCACTTACGGCAGCGATGTGCGAATGTTTCGCAGGACATTGTCCAGATCCGGAATCTCAGCATTGAACCGACGCGGACGGTACTGCCAGAGCGGGTAGCGGGTTTCTTTTGCCCCGTCCCCGTCGAGGTCAGCATCGTCGACAAGACGATATTCCAGCTCCTCCTGACGGAATTCGTCTCCGGGGCGCTTGAATTTCTGGATCACCACCTTTTCTTCCACGACCTTGTTGCCGGCAGCATCGGTGGAAATTCTATAGGCGTTGCTGAAGCCGGACATGTACACTGTGAAGAAGTCTGCCTTGTCATCCACATTCCGCCAGACTGCAACACCGTAGACTGCTTTCTGCAGAGCATCCGGGTTGGCTGAAGCCACCGGCTCGCCGATTTCCTGCAGGCCCTCTGCGCTGTTGAACAGCCTGAGGTTCAGACCGCGACGGCCCATTTCTCGAGCGAAGACGGCATTCTGGATCGACACATTCACTTCATCCTGCCACGAAGCCGCGACTGTGCCGTCAGCTTCATCGGCCTGCAACAAAAATCGTGGCATCTGCAGTGGACGGGAGGAATCGGGGTCAAGCACGTTTGAGGGATCGTTGTCGGGGTCTGCCAGTTTGAGTTCCAGTTCCTGTTTTTCGGCGCCGGCCAGTTCGGTGTAGTCGCGACGAATCATGCGATACACCAGATAGCGGACAATTTCCTGCTGGGTTTTGCCGGTACGAGCATCCGTCCAGGAAAGACGAATCAGGCGGAGCGGCTTGAACTGCACTTCCCCGACCCAGAGGCTGGGGTAGCCTGGTCCCAGGATGGGATCTGCGGCCGCCCGCGTTTTGCGGATTCCAAGCATTTCATCGACGGACATGGCGATTGAACTGGTCCGGACGAACCCGTCAGTGAGCGGTGCCTGTATAACCTGTGCAGACGCTGTGCAACTGACCGTGGTCAGAAACAGGGCTGCAGTGAGCACCCAATTACCCGAAAGCACCCGCGCCATGTTGGATACCCCGAACACAGATCCGGAAACGATCGCCACTGCGCGGGGAAAGCGCGCAGACCGGCTATACCATGCCGTGTATCGGCCTGCTTGAACAGCGTTTTCAGGCGGTTCCATGGAAAATCGGCAAAACCGGCGCGGTTTTTGACCCCTGCGCCAACCGATTCGCTACAGATCAATCCGTCCCGCCCGCTCCTCAATCTGCTCCAGACTGAAAAATGCCCCGGTCCCCGAGCCCGGGCAGACGTCGCATACCTTCTGCCACGCCTCCGGACTGGCCAGGTGGGTATTCCAGAAGGGCCACGTACGACACTGGGTGGGCCGCGCCTTGTAAACCGTGCACTTCCGAGCCCACGGGTCAAAAAACGTGCAGTCCCCGTTGGCGAATTCCGTGAGCGACATTCGACCGCGTATCAAACGTGTATGGAACAGCCGAATTTCTCCGATCGGCTTGTCCAGATACTCCGCTATCTCCTGAAGTTCCTCGTCTGTGACCCAAACCGTGCCGGGGCCGCCCGTGCAGCAGTCACCACACTGGGTGCAGGTGAAATTGAGCCCATTCCGGTACCACGGTTGTGCATCTGCGGAGTTTGCGTCTGCGGGCTGCGCGGCTGCCTGACTGTCCTGCGAACTGTCGGTCATGAAAAGCTTTCAAAGGGAGATACAGCCGGAGACGCGTCAGGCCACGGCGGCTTTTTTCCGCGGTCGGGCAAAGGCGAGGAACACGGCAATCACCAGCAGCTGCACAGCGACAAAGCCCGCAAGATACAGGAGTCGTCCTTCGGTGAAGCCGTAGGAATGCAGACCCGCTCGAAGTTCATTCACACCGAACCACGACCATGCCGTAACCACGTTGCCCAGCATCGCAAGGATGCTGGTGCCGAAGTCCCCGATCATCTTATCCCAGCGGGCGTGAAGAATCAGAGCGTTCCAGATCACGATCAGCATTGCGCCGTTTTCCTTGGGGTCCCAACCCCAGAACCGACCCCACGAATCGTCTGCCCAGAGCCCGCCCAGTACGGTACCAACCATGCTGAAGAACAGGGCAAAGCAGAGCACTCCGTAGACCATCCGTCCAAGCTGCTCATGGCGGCGCAGGCCGGTTGCAGAAAACTGCATGGCCCCGCGGGATTTCTGCGCGACCAGCATGCCGCAGTAACAGATTCCCAGAAAACCGGCCACGAATGTCGCAGCATAACCCAGCGTGATGCAGACCACATGCGTGGCCAGCCAGAAGGCCGTGTCCAGAACAGCCTGCATCACTCCCAGCGTATCACCTTCATCTGCCGCCAGATAATGGGCAATCATCAGCGCCCCGGAACCTGCAGCACCGCCCACCAGACTGCCCAGACCATTCCGAATGAACAGTTCAATGGCAAACGCCGCGAGCACAACGGCCCAGCCGATGAAAATGGCTGAAGAGTACAGATTGGTGACCGGCGGTCGACCGGAGATTTCAATCCGCAGCCAGAGCGCTGCGGTGTGAATCACAAAGCCAAGCCCCAGCAGCCAGATGGCGGTGCGGCGAGTTGCCGTGCTGAAGAACAGCCAGCTGGTGAATACCAGAACAATAATCGTGAAGTAAATGTAGATCGCTTTATTGAACGGATCGAAGAAGTTGAACCACGCTTCCAGACGCACGTTACCGTTGTCCACATGCGGGAGCGTCGCCTTGTCCAGCCATGCGTGATAGGCAGCCACGGAGGTGTTGAATTTCTGTGGATCCACATCGCGCCAGCTGTTGAAGATGTCCGTGACATGTCCCACTGCCGTGCTGAAGGACTCGTGTGAGGATCCGCCGGGGAGGACTTCACCGGCTCGCTTGTGCAGGTCCGTCCAGACCACCGTGAGGATTTCGCGGTTGGCCGCTGTGGCCAGCTGTTCTTCGTTGCTGGCGAATTGTGTGAGCCGGCTGCGGATGGCTGCCAGTCTCGGGTCGTCACTGGACTGCTGCTGGAGGACATCAATGACCTGAAAGAGGTCCTGAGCGATGCGGGCGCTGGCAATCATGGTGGCCATTTCCTTTGTGACGGAATCGGCAACCTGAGCGGCTGTCTGGCAGGGCTGAGCCTGGGAAATCACCGCGAGCACTCGGAGGAGATATGGGTCGCGAACGCGGGACAGTGCTTCGCCGGCACGCGTCGGAACATCGGTGGCTGCGGTGTTGTCTGCCGGAGTGCCAGAGGCTGTTTCGAGTACCGCCCAGGTGCCGATGATGGTCTCCCGGACGAGCGACAGTGGCAGGTCGTTTTGTGCCCACGTCGCCAGCTGCTCTGGGGTGCTGATACTGTGTTCGCGGAGTCCCTTGTTGACATCCCGCAGAGCACTGGCGAGCACGTAGGTTTCCCAGGATTTCTGAGCATCTTTGGTGCCGGTGGGAACCGCCATGGCTGCGCGTGTTTCCTGCAGCTGCTGGCTGAGCCGCCAGGCGTTGATTAATGCCTCAAACAGATTCTCTGCAGGCTGCGTCTGGAACATCTGTTCCAGGCCACCGAAGCGGCTGACGGTTTCGAAGAGTGCCAGCGATCGCTGTTCGAGCGGTTGCAGATCGAATTCCTTTTTCTGACGCTGCTTCTGCTGCCCCGCCTCGATATATGGACGAAGTTCGGTAAAGTTTTTGCGGACTTCATCCAGCGAATAAACGAAACCGGGACGTTTCTGCAGTTGCAGTGCTGCGAGGAGCCGGTCGTCTTCGATGCGAATGACCCGGTGGCGGGATGCGAGTTCCGGGCGGGTGATCAGGTCGAGCAGCCAATGCACGGCCGGGGCTCGACGAACCAGCAGATCACGGATGCTGGGTTCGACGTCTTCAGGCCTGGCATCCACGGCCTCGGCGATTGCGGTGAGCCATTCCGGGTAGCCACCCTCAAAGGATTCCAGCTTTGCCACATCGGCCGTCGGCCATGCCTTTTTGACGCGTTCAAGGAGCTCCTTTCGGACGTCCGGCTGACTGATCTGCCAGGATTCGAGTTCGGCCTGAAAGGTGGATCGGGCGGATGACATGAGCAGCATGGTGCGGGCGAGGGAATCGAGGGGCTGAGCACGTCCGTTCCAGGCGATGGGTGTCTTTGCCGCTTCGTACAGGTTCATGCTGGCCACAGCTCCGTCCGCAGGCTGTTCCTGAGCCCGGGGCGGGACCATGCCACGAAGCACCCACATGGCAAAGAGTGCCGTGCAGATCACCGGGATCCAGATGGCTGCTGCGGAGTATTTTTCGGGAACCATGTCGTCGGGGGCGGTCACCGGGGTCGCAGGAGCAAAACCGGGGCGACGGAGCAGAGCGGAAGGACCGTCGACGGGCAATGGCGGTGCTCCCGCAGGAGCCATGCTGAGCGCCTTCTGACGCTCGAAACGACTGAGAAATCGCAGGAGCGTCTGGCCGAACTGCGCGAACATTCCGAAGGCGACAATCATGCAGGCGATGTACGGGAGCATCCAGCCGGTGTTTTTGACCACGGAAAGCGTGGACATCTCCTGACCATTCGGCATCGCCCGGTAGTCGGACTGATAGAATGTCTCACCCTTGTAACGCAGAGGATTATTCATCCACAGCGTGAATTCCTGTGTCTGGCCGTCTTCGTTGATCCGGATTGTCGAACGAAAGTCGCGTGGCGTCGGTGAACCGACGTAGTTGGTACGACTGACGTCGAGGAGTTTGACGGAGTACGGTCGGTAGTTGCGTTTAAATCGCAGGTAGAAGTAATAGTCACTGCCGTCGACGGTCGCTTTATCAGCAAGCGTTGAGGTGAGCTCGTTTACGTTCTGGGCCAGCAGCAGTGAATTGAGGACTTTGCCGGATTCTTTCTCCAGCAGGTCCACCAGCACAGCACTCTGATCCATCTCTCCGTCCATCCCGGTAACGGGACTGAGTGGATTGACGGCCGCAAAGGAACCCAGGCCCGAGTTGGTTGGCGTATCGCTGGATTCCACAGGTCGCAGTTCGCAGTTGCGATGGAAATTTCGTACGGCGATGTCGAACGGGAGGTCGGGCAGCGAAATTTTCTGGCTGTCGTCCACCGGACCACCGGCGGATCGCTGTTTGGGACGGTCTTCGCCGGGGGCGGCCTGCTCAAGCAGTGCTTCGGGGACCACAACGACCTGGTCGACGTCCCTGCCGGCTTCTCGATGGATGACCGCCAGTTCGCGTTCGCGGATGTCCCGGGCAAATTCGAGCTCTTCGCCCTCGACAAGTGACAGGCTGTTTTCACGAGCGACCAGGCCTACCTGGAGTTCGCTGAACATGAGCAGCGCGACGCCGAAGTGCAGGAGCGCGATACCGCCGCGCTTTTCGAAGAGCAGATTGCAGCCGAGCAGGAGCACGAGAGAGCAGGCGGAGGCTTTGAGCAGTTGCCAGAGGATCCGCATGGCGGACAGACTGAGCATTCCGGAGTCGCCAGTGAATTCACGCACGATGTAGTACACGGAGATCGCTGCCAGCCCGCCACCCAGAACCAGCAGCAGTCCGCGGCCATAACGGGACATCGCTGGAGACCACCAGCCCGCCAGGACGGATGCCACACCAGATACGCCCAGCACACCCAGCATCAGACCCCAGATCTGACGCTCTGACAAAATCGTATTCCCTGATTCGACGCCGGTTTGCGAGTTGCCGGTGATGACGATGGCAGCCAGCATGAGCAGACCGGCGAGGATGAACGCCAGACCGCCCACGAGACGCGGCACTGTGGTTCGAATGTGAAACCGCAGCACATGCGCGGAAATCAGATTCAACAGCATCAGCCAGCCAATCGTCCAGCCACCCGGAAACGGCAGAAACCGGAACCGCCCCATGCTCTCTGCGACCCGCTCGCCCAGCGTCCCCGACATCGATGGCGGAAACAGATCCTGCACGTCGACTTTCGCCACGAAGCAGCGGAAATAGTCGCCCATCACCAGCCAGACGTCGCGACGGGCCTGAGCCAGGCTGCCGATGAAGACAATGACCATCGCAAACAGAAAGAGCACAACTGTGAATTTGAGCGATGCGAGAAGTTCCAGGCAGCGCACCACAACGGATGACACCGTTGCAGCGGAACCGGAAGGTCGCGAAGAATCCGCCCCGCCTGGTGCAGTAATCGTTGACATCGTCTTGCCCCTTAGTTGTGCCGCTGGTTCAGCCGGCCTGCCATGATTCACAGAACTGACGGAAGGATGCCCGGACTTCGGCGGCCGCGGCGTTTTCACCTTTTAACTTCACCACCCACAGCATGTCGCCATGTGGCACGATCATTCCCAGAATCGTGTCCGCAGGCCCCTTCAGCTCAATCCACTGGCCCCTGGCTCCGCCCAGTGACAGCTCCTCCACCTGCTTCAACAACGCGGCCGGATCACCAGTGTCCAGATTGATCTGGCCACCCCAACGCACAAACTGCGGCTCGATCCCCGCGGTTCCCGGCAACCCCGTCACCGTAATGCGAACCGACTGACCCGGACCACTGGTCCAGGCAAACTGGCTGAACTGATCCTGAGCTGCCGCCGCCCAACTTTGGGGAACCACCCAGCGAAACGGCACACTGGCCGTTGCCCCACCCTTTTTCTGAAACCGTCCCCGAATGAGCTCTGTGGTGAGGATCTTTTGTTCCTGGCCTGGGTCGGGTTTGGCCTCGTACCGCCGCACCTCGGCATCCGGCCCGCAGCCGCAGATCGCCATCGCCGGGAGCATCAGTCCGAGGAGGAGAAAATGGCGGGGGGCTGACATGGCGGGATTCTGAAAAAAGGCGGGAAGGAGCCGGTGGGCCGGGGAAACAACAGAACAGCGTGCACCCGGCACGTGCGTGGGATTTTACGTCGGCTCGTCAGGCAAGGCCAGAATCCAGGCGACTTCCTGATTGGAGGAATATGGTTTTCCGGGAATTGGCCCGAATATGCGGACGTCCCGGTTTCGGGAACCTCGGATTCCGCGACGGGAATTGTGCCAGTCGGTGTTTAGGGAGGAAAAAATTTGGTGAACGGCCGTTCATTTTTCGGGGTGGACCGTTGGAACAACCCGAGATTTTTTGTTCAGTTTTCCCCAACCAGTGGCGTCACAAATTTCAAGAATC
>JBJTOM010000136.1:0-12334 GCA_046074585.1 Planctomycetota bacterium
GGCACTCGCCCGGACCCGGCAAAAGTGTATGATATCCGCCCCCAAAAGTCCTCCGGGCATTTCCAAAATCGTTGCGGCAGGTCGCGGGGATTGACACAGGACTTTTCTCCATTACCGCTCGGCAGGCTCCCATGGCTCTGATTCAGGATTCCGAACGCCCGTTTCTGCAGGCCCTCGCAAGACTCAATTGCACAAATCCCTTCACTCCGGAAAGGCTGGAACTTGAAAAGCAGGCACTCGGAGTGGATTTCACTGCGGAACCAGATACCTTCTGGAGCCTGACTCCTGACCAGACCACACAGAGACGCCCCAATTTGATTCGGCTCCTCGAACGCGCGCGATCTGCCGCCGATGACATTCGAAGTCGACTGCTGCAGCGACGGCCGGCAACCGACCAGGAACTGCAACTGTATGATGACCTCAGCCTGTATGTCCTGTTCTATGAATTGCTGGACAGCTGGGGACATCGCCTGTCCCCAGGGTCCAGCCACGCCGACGTGGATCGCATCGCCTGGGCCCGCTTCTCTGCTGAATTCGACCGCCGACTGAAACTTCCTGAACTGCAGCTGCCGTCCGCACACGACCGCGTGAGCCTCTTTGAACTCTTTCACCAGATCTACCGGGCCTTCTTCAGTATCTTCGAATGTGTCATCGGCAGGTCTCGTCCGGCAGCCGCCTTGCGAGCTCGCATCTGGCAGTCGATCTTCACTCACGACTTCCAGCGGTATCGTCGCAGCCTGAGAAAAACGCTGGCGCAGGTCACGACCCTGATTACCGGCCCCAGCGGCAGCGGGAAGGAACTGGTCGCCCAGGCCATCGGCATGTCCCGCTGGATCCCTTTCAATGAACGGGAGCGCCAATTCGTGATTCAGCCAGCTGAAAACTATGCCGCAATTAATATCTCTGCCTTCGCCCGCAATCTTGTCGAATCGGAACTCTTCGGACATGCAAAAGGAGCGTTCACGGATGCTTCGGCCGCACGAGCTGGTTGGCTGGAAGCGTGTGGCGAACACGGCTCGGTGCTGCTGGATGAAATCGGCGAATTGGATCATGCAACCCAGGTGAAGCTGCTGCGAGTGCTTCAGAATCGCCAGTTCCAGCGGCTGGGTGAGACAAAAGTCCGGGATTTCCATGGCAAGATCATCGCGGCAACCAATCGCGATCTGCGGAAGGAAATCGATGCCGGCAGGTTCCGGGAAGACCTGTACTATCGACTGTGCGGCGATGTGATCGAAACACCCCCACTGGCAGCCCAGACGCGCGATAATCCAAACATGCTGGAAGATCTGGTCACTCAGATTGTTGAACGGATCGTCCCCGAAGAAAAACGATCACTGACAGCGGAGGTCCTGCATGGGATCGCAGAGTGTCTGCCCGCCGACTATCACTGGCCCGGTAATATTCGCGAGTTGGAACAGTGCGTTCGCAGCATTCTGATTTGCGGACGGTGTTACCCTGCAGCCCCTTGTTCCAGAGCCGTGAAAGCGGATGAAAACCCGAATCTGCCGCAGGACCTGTTCATGCTGATACAACGCATGCAGTCAGTGGAAGCCACCGCGGAAGAGGTGCTGCAGCAATACTGTCACTGGGCGTGGCGGACAACGGGCAGCTTTGATCAGGCCGCCCGAAGGCTGCTTCTGGACCGGCGGACGGTTCGAGCAAAGGCGGATCTGGCGGGGAATCGGGAGCTTGATGTGCCCCCCCGCGATCGGTAAGGCCTACTCTTCAGATCCAGCAGTAGACACAAAAAACGGATCGTAAAAAACAAGCGTCGTTGTAGAAAACGCTGCTTCACTCTCGTCGACCGTATCCTCAAACACTCCGCCCTCGGTGCTTGGTCCCCCGTTCAGAATGTCACCGTTGGAGACACCGGTGTAGCTGTACGACTGGTTCAGCTTCCCGATGACATCAGCGATTTCCTGCAGTTCCAGTAAAAGACTGTCCCTGACACTTACGATCCCAACCAACAACCCCAGCACGGTCACCGTGGCCAGCAACAGGAATTCGGACGACAAAATGTAGCCATGCTCGTTCCTGATGAATGACGTGGCCATCTGCCTGATGGTTCTCATTGGCTCTGTCCTGCTGTTGCTGTTTCTGTTGCTATGGGGTTGCGGTGCAGTTGCGAAACGAAATGCAAATGCACGGGTCCAGGTGAGGGGCCGCGAACTGACACCAGCGTCGCTTTCCACTTATGCAAATCCTGCACATCGCAGATGCCGTGCCGAATGGTGGCAACGATGCCGCAGGATCGCGCTGAAGCAGCGATCGTTCGCAAAAGGCCCTGTTTTCCCAACGCGCCGGCTCTGTCGATTCAGCCGACTGATCCGAATATCAGGAATGTGTCCTGATTTGGAAACACAATGAGCCACTCTCGGGGTGGCTGATTGTGTGTTGGTGGGCGCCCTGTTGCCGAAATGGAACGTATTGACGGGATCGTAGCGTCTTTAACGATCCGGCGAATTCCCACGGTCGTGAAAACTCCATGCATTGGCGCTGGAAGACCGGTTTCCCGGACTGCGACACATCCACCAGATTTCCGGATTCCGCCTACTGGCGACCGTCCGGTTTCTGGCTGTCCCAACGTGGATTTGGGACTGTCATCCGCCCCCCGACATCAGCCTGCCACGCTCGCAGCAGTCCGCGCAGCCGCGTCAGTCGCTCCGGCTGGTCTGATGACCGATCAACACGTTCCGACTCATCTTCAGCAAGATGGAACAGCTCCAGCCGGTCCTCTTCAAACCACTCGATCAGCTTCCAGCCATCTTCCAGCACAGCAGCGCCGGGAGCTCCCCCCTGATTGCCATAATGTGGGTAGTGCCAGAAGAGTGGTCTTGCGGGAGTGGCCGCGCCGGGCTGAAGTGCCGGCAACAGACTGATTCCGTCAAGCATCCCGTTGTCGGCCGCCACTCCGCAGACGTCGAGGATCGTTGGCACGTAGTCACAGCTGATCACCGGAAGGTGACTGACAGTTCCGGCCGGCAGGCGTCCGGGACATCGCAGAATTGACGCAGTGCGCAGCCCCCCTTCGTACAACCAGCCCTTTCCGGCCCTGAGCGGCTGATTGGAGGTTGGCGAGCCTTCGCTGGTGGACAGCCCCCCATTGTCGCTGGTGAAAATCACCAGCGTGTGCTGGTCCAGCCCGAGCTGCTCCAGTCGCTCAAGAACTTTCCCAACCGCCTGATCCATGGCTTCCACCATCCCCGCGTAAATCGCATGATCCTGGCTGATCCGCACCTTCCGCGGTGGCTCTTCGGCAAACTGATCAACCGTCTCAAGCATTCCCCGTTTGTCACGGTACTTTTGTTCCAGGTCGGGGCGCGCCATCAGCGGTGTGTGCACGCTGTAGAATGGAAGCCAGATCAGGAATGGAGTTTCCCGGTGGTCCTCCATAAATTTCACCGCTTCCGTGGCGAGCCGATCCGGAAGATGTTCGCCGGGTGGACCATCACTGAGCCTCGGATTGCCGTAGGGTGAAAAATACTTTTTGCCACCATAGGGCCCCCCCTGTGCCGTTCCCCCGCGATTGACATGGAACCCCTGATCTTCCGGAAGAAAGCCGTCTCCTCCGAGATGCCATTTTCCCCCGAAAAATGTTGCATAGCCCTCGGCCCGGAGGCGTTCGGCAATCGTCACGTGCTCCAGAGCCAACTGAGTGGTGTAGGGAGCTGGCAGGTGCCGCGTATTGCGTTTCCATGCGGCGGGCTGAGCGGCTCCGATGTAGTCTGTGATTCCGGTTCGTTGCGGATACAGCCCCGTCACCAGACTGGCTCGAGTGGGCGAGCAGACAGGGCAGGCTGCATAGGCCGAACTCAGTCTTACCCCCGTTTGTGCAAGGCGATCGATGTGCGGTGTCTCATAAAAGGAGCTGCCGTAGCAGCCGAGGTCGCGCTGGCCGAGGTCGTCAACGATGAACACGATCACGTTCGGCCGCGTTCCGGATCGCGGAGACTGAGGGTGCTCCTCGGCGGCCTGGGAGCGAAGACTGAACAGCAGAGCGGGTACCAGGACCAGTGGCTGGACCGTTGACAGGAACCGCGAATGCATTTGCATGGGGGACAACCGGTTCAGAGGTGAATCGGGATAAATCGGAGCTGTTCGCCGGCAGCGGGTGTCTCAGCGGGGGTTTTCCAGGGAACAGGCTGCGAATTCTGGTGGAATTGGCGGATGGTGTCACGAAAGCGGCGAGTGAGCAGGAAGAGCAGTTCGCGTTCGCCCGAGGCTTCGCCGGAAATGCCCTCCAGATTGGCCACGCGGCCTTTGACTTTCCCCGACTGCCCGCTCGGCTGGAGGATCACGATGCAGTTGAAGACCGGCACGGAGCCGGGTGTGGAGCCGCAGGAGGAATCGGGGAGTTGGTTCAGGGGGCTGGACATGGGACCACTGGTCAGAAACCGGGGAAGGAAACAGGTTTGGCAGAAAGGCCGCAGGCGGAACGAACCCGGGCGATGACGTCCTGAGCTTTGGCCCGCGCGGCGCGCACGCCGGCTGCCAGAATGTGTTCGACGGCGTCGGGATCATTTTCCAGCTGAGCACGGCGGTCGAAGGCCGTGCTGAAGCACCGCAGGGTGGCCTGATAAAGGGCTTCCTTGGCCTCCCCGTAACCCATGCCACCGGCCCGGTAACGATCTGCCAGAGCCTGTTTTTCAGCGTCTGAGGCAAACAGGGAGTAGAGCTGAAAGATTGTGCAGTGATCGGGATTCTTGACATCCTCCACAGTCGCGGAATCCGTCGTGATGCTCATAATCAGCTTCCGCAGCTTCTTTGGGGATTCAAAGATCGGGATGGTGTTTCCGTAGCTTTTGGACATTTTCTGGCCGTCAAGACCCGGGACTTTGGCGGACGCATCGAGGACGTAGCATTCGGGCAGCTGCAGGGTTTCGCCGTAGAGGGAATTGAATCGCTGGGCGATATCGCGAGTGACTTCCACGTGCTGGATCTGATCAGCCCCCACCGGCACATGGGTGCTGTCATAGGCCAGAATATCAGCTGCCATCAGGACCGGATAGGTAAAAAGTCCCGCATCAGCAGCGAGGCCTTTGGCTTTTTTATCCTTGTAGGCATGGCATTTTTCCAGCAGTGCCATCTGGGTGATGGTCATGAGCAGCCACATCAGTTCGGACACTTCCGGCACATCGGACTGACGGAAGAGCGACGCTTTGGCCGGGTCAAGGCCCAGGGCGAGCAGGTCGAGTGCGGCGTCGCGGACGTGCTGTCTGAGGAGTTGCGGGTCGCGGACCGTGGTGAGCGCATGCAGATCGGCAATGAAATAAAAGGACTGCTGATTGCCCTGCAGAGCGATGTACTGGCGAATCGCCCCGAAATAGTTGCCCCAGTGAAAACGGCCTGTGGGCTGGATGCCGGAAAGCACTTTCATGACGGGTTCCGTGAAGATTATCGACGAGGAATTTGCAGGGTTCCGACAACATCGGCGGGTCGGTTTGCCCCGAGCATCTGCAGGGCTTCAGGAAGCTCACGCACCAGCCTGTTCGCCAGCCCCGGATTGTAGAAATTGGCTGTTCCCACCTGAATGGCCGTCGCACCGGCCAGCAGAAACTCCATCACGTCATCCAGCGTCTGAATACCGCCGATGCCGATGATGGGGATGCTGAGTGCCTGACGGACCTGCCAGACAATTCGCAGTGCCAGAGGTTTAATGGCCGGGCCACTGAGTCCTCCGAGGACGTTGCCAAGAATGGGACGCTTTTTTTTCCAGTCAATCGCCATGCCCTGAAACGTGTTGACGAGCGACACGGCATCGGCACCAGCCTCTGCAACCGCGCGGGCAATCGGGACAACACTGGTGACATTGGGTGTGAGCTTTGCAATCACCGGCAGACGACAGGCCTGACGGACAGACTGCACCACCTGAGCTGCCAGTCCAGGGTCTGTGCCGAAGTCCACCCCTCCGGACACGTTCGGGCAGGAAATGTTCAGTTCCACCGCCGCAATTTCCGGGTGCTGGTCCAACACCCCCGCCATCCGCTCAAATTCTTCCCGCTCCTTGCCCGCAATGTTGACAATCACGGAGGTGCCCAGTGAGAGCAGATACGGGAGTTTCTCAGCAACAAACTGGTCAAAACCGTCGTTGTCAAGCCCGATGGAATTGAGCATTCCGCCAGTGGTTTCCACTGTTCGCGGCGGTGGATTTCCGGGACGGGGCAGGGGAGTCACCGTCTTTGGAATGATTCCGCCAAGCTGGGGAAAGTCGACAAATGCCGACATCTCTTTGGCATACCCGAAGGTGCCCGAAGCCACCAGAATCGGATTTTTCAGGTGCAGCCGATTGAGGCTGACGCTCAGGTCCATGACGCGTACTGGTTCCTGCTGGGCCGGTGTTCCAGGCAGCAGTGAAGGCGACAACAGACGCCCACTGACGGGAACCGGCAATGCTTCAGAAAAGTCGATGACCCGGAGTGTAGCAAAGATGCCGGGAAATAGCAGGCTAGTGGAATTTCACCTGGAACCCGGAGATGGTCATTCCACCGTCGATCGTGAGTGTCTGCCCGGTGATCAGCGGGCTGCCCGTAATCAAACCCACAATCGCCTCGGCCACATCATCCGGCTGACACACGGTTTTCAGCGGAAGCGATTGCTCCCACGCTGCAAGCACTGCAGGGTACTTTTCTCCGAGCCCCTGCCGGGTCCAGCGACCAGCGATAAAACCCGGTGCCACCGCATTCACACGAATGTGCGGCGCCAGCGTCCGGGCCAGCGAAATGGTCAGATTATCAAGCGCTGCCTTCGAAGCACAGTAGGGGATGGAACTGCCCTGGGCAAGCTGCGCAGCCACGCTGGACACATTGATGATCACACCATCTGACGCCGTCCGACGAATCACCTGCGCGGCCGCACGCGCACACTGGAACGCCCCCACGACATTGACCCGGAACAATCGGTCCCAGATGTCGCCTGTGATCGATTCGAGATCTGCAAAGGGAATGAATTCGGTGGTGCCCGCAGAATTGACCAGCACGTCCAGTCGACCGAAGTGTGTTTCCGCAGCCGCGACCAGGGCCCGGCAGTCTTCGTCGACCGCCACGTCCGCCCGCAGACACACAGCCTGACCACCGGCCGCGTGAATCTCAGCCACCACCGCAGAGGCCTCTGACTCTGACCGCGAATAGTTGATCACCACGCCATAACCGCTGGCGGCCAGTCGCACTGCCGTGGCTTTACCCACGCCGGTGGCCCCGCCTGTGACCACGGCTGCTTTTCCCGGAAACGACATGAGTCGTACTTTCTGAGACTAAACGAGCTCCGGCAGGACGCGACCGCCGTCGTCCACCAGATACTGCGGACGTCCCTGATTATCAGAAATTGTGGCGTCCCGCGCTGAAACACCAAGGTGCTGGAACAGGGTGGAGTAGATGTCGCCGAACGTCACAGGACGAGCGATGGCTTCTCCGGCAATCCGATCGGTGGCACCAATCACCTGGCCATGCCGGAATGCACCGCCCGCCAGCAGGGCACAATTCACCTGCGGCCAGTGATCGCGACCGACGATGCTGCTGATCTTCGGCGTTCGTCCGAATTCACCCCAGACAATCACAGCGCAGTCGTCCGCAAGTCCCCGCTCATGCAGGTCCTCAATGAGGGCACTCAGGCACTGATCGAAAATCGGAAAATCTTCCTTTTCGCGATTGAATATGGTGTTGTAAGAGCCACCATGCCAGTCCCACTTACTGTAATTCAGCGTCACCACCCGCACGCCGGCTTCAATCAGTCGTCGAGCCGCCAGCATGCTCTGCGGCACCCGCGGAGCCCCGTTGTCATCGATGAAGACTTTGGGGTTGCCAGTACCATAGCGTGCGATTGTGGCGGGGTCTTCTCTGGAAAGATCCAGTGCTTCAGCCAGACGGGATGACGTGAGCAGTCCCATGGCCTGCTCGGTGAAGGCGTCCATGCCATGCATGGTCAGCGTGCTGTCCACATCGCGACGCAGACGATCGACGCTTTGCAGCAGCGATCGCCGGTCGTGCAGACGTTCCAGTGACACGCCGTTCAGAATCATATCGTCCCGCGTGGGGCCCAGCGGACGAAACGCGGCATGGGCCGCCCCCAGAAAACCCGGTCCTGGCTCGTTGTAAGGGCCATGAGTACACGGGTAACACAGACTGACAAACGGCGGCGCTGTCTGTGTGCGCGGCCCCACCACTCCTGACACCAGCGAACCAAACTGCGGCCAACCCCCCGACGGTTTGGGACGCCTGGGATCGCGGCCGTGAAACACCTGCTGAGCGTCGTGGTCCGCCTGGTTACCCACAAGAGAACGGATGATGGTCAGTTTATCGCCAAGCGTTGCGAGCCGAGGAAAGGCTTCACAGATCTCCATCCCCGGCACATTGGTGTGAATGGGCTTCCACGGACCAGCAATTTCCCGTGGTGCTTCAGGTTTCAGGTCGAACATGTCCTGATGCGGCGGCCCGCCAACCAGATAGATCATGATCACGGATTTGGCAGATCGACCGCCCCCCGCTGCATCTTCGGCCTTCAGAATACCAGGCAGCGACCAGCCACTGCCGGCGGCCGCTCCGAGCGCCGTGAGGGTCCCGATATTGAGCAGACTGCGGCGCGAACGGCGGTCGCAAAAATTGGCGGAATGATGGGGCAGGCCGAGCAGTTTGAGCATGGAAGTGCCTTCGGCGGGGGATTTGGCGGGAGCGGAGGGTGGCTGGAGCCGGGTGCGGGTGGGCAACGAAGCAGAACGGCGGGAGAAGGCGCACCACGACACCGGTAATGTCGACTGCAAACAGGCAGAGTGCAAGACCTGTCCGAGCGGAAAAGGAGGGAAAGGAGGAATTTGGGGGCTCTTTCCGCGGCACACTGCAAAACCCCCGCTGATCCATCGGAACGGCCGCCACCCATTGTCCAGCGAACCTCAGACGGATTTGACACCATCCGGCATTCCGCAAAGAATCCACCAGAACGCAAACCGCGAATTACACAAATGCACAGGCAGTCCCGTGGATATGCAGCAGGCCATCCCGTCTCAGAATCCCCGCTCGGAAACTCCCTGTCTGCCCTCCCGTCGAATGTGCCTGAAAGCCACCACGGGAGCTCTGGCTGGCCTCCCGGGACTATTCACCGGCTGTGCTGACAGTCGCGAGGGCCTTACGCCCGCGAATTCCCCCGTGCTGAGCCAGCCATGGTCAGACATTGTCACTGCAGCCACCGGAACGCGGGTGCGCATGGCCATGTGGGATGGCGACCCATCCATCAATCGCTGGATGCAGGGCTGGGTCGCCGCAGAGCTGCAGCGGCTGCATCACGTGCAGCTTGAATTCAGCGGACTGCGCGGATCCGACCTTGTGGCTCGGCTGCTCACAGAACGCCAGGCCGGTCGCACACGCGGTGACATCGACGTGGTCTGGATCAACGGGGAAACATTTTATCAGCTGCGACGCATCTCTGCCCTGCAGGGCCCCTTCACTCAGCAGCTCCCCAACCAGCAGTGGATCGACTGGAACGATCCCTTTATCGCCACGGATTTTCAGCAGCCTGTTGAGGGATACGAGTGTCCGTGGGGAACGGTGCAGTTTGCGTGGATTCACCACAGCCACCGCGTCCCTCAGCCGCCTCAGACACTCAGGCAGCTCAGCGACTGGATCGAAAAGCATCCAGGCCGGTTCACGTGGGATGTCAGTTTCACAGGAATGACCTTTCTGAAATCGCTGCTGCTGGAACTCAGCGGCGACAGGCAGGCCTTCACACAGCCGCTGACAGAATCGCTCTGGACCGCTGCCTCCGAGAAGCTGTGGAGCTGGATTCGCGGGGTTCAGCCATCTTTATGGCGGGAAGGGCGGACGTTTCCTGAAGACGTGGCCCAGCTGCACGGGCTCTTCAGCAGCGACGAAGTGGATTTCACCATGAGCGCAAACGATGGCGAAGTGGACAACAAGGTCATGCAGGGAGTTCTGCCCGAAGCCGCTCGTGCCTGGGTGCCGGAATTTGGCAGCATTCGAAATTCGCACTATCTGGGCATCCCCTGCAGCGCCCCCAACACCCCGGGTGCTCTGGTGCTGATTGATTTTCTGATTTCTCCGGCCGCACAACTGGAGAAAGCAAAGCCGGAAATCTGGGGTGATGGCTCAGTGCTCGCCACACACAGGCTCCCGGAAGACTGGCGGCAGAAGTTTGCCGGGATTCCCGGCCGTATCCGTGCACCCGATCCGGATCACCTGCGGAAACGAGCTCTCCCGGAACCTTCCGCGGAAGTCATGATGCGACTGGTGCAGGGGTTCCGCAATGAGATCCTCGATCGCGCGTAATTCGGAGCCTCTCAGATGCGTCTCAACGAAGTCCGGAAAGCAGCGTGGCACCGCAGATTCGACGCCGGAAATCATCTCGAACGATTCGTCGGCTGGCTGCTGCTGATGCTCGTCATTCTTCTGCCCCTGCTCTGGATGATCGGTTATGCCACAGCCTGCAGCCTCGGAAGTTTCGACCCGCAACCCCACAGCTGGACACTGACACCCTGGCGGCTGGCCCTGTCGACCAGCCGCATCTGGCGCAGCCTGGCCCTCAGCAACACCCTCGCAGCCTGCTCCACGTTTCTCGCATGGCAGGCGGCCGTGTGGCTGGTGAGCCGCCACAGGGGACTGCGAAGCGATCTCCGGCTTCAGGCTCTGTGGTGTCTGCCTCTGGCAGTTCCCCCGACGGTACAGGCCTTGCTGGCGCATCTCTGCCTCCATCGGGGAGGTTTCCTGTCGCGCCTGTGCTGGTGGCTGGGACTCACGCATCACGTGACAGACTTTCCCGTGCTCGTGCAGGACCAAATGCACACTGGTCTTCTGCTGACGATGACCGTGGCCTCAATTCCGCTGCTCGTCCTGCTGCTGACCCGCATCTGGAACACAGCGAAAATCGAAGACCACCTGCTGGCGGCCAGGACCCTCGGCGCTACCCCTGCATTCGCCCTCCGCCAGATTGCAGTCCCCATGCTCCGGCGACGAGCACGTCCGGTGCTGAGCCTGCTGTTCATCTGGAACTTCGGCGCCTGGGAACTCCCGCTGCTGCTCGGCCGTCAGTCGCCCCGCATGTTCTCCGTGCTGATTCAGCAGAGCGCAGGACAGTATATCCTGGAAGAACGTCCACAGGCATTTGTCTGGGTGGTCCTCTATCTGATTCTGGCCTCAGCTGCCGTTTTCTGGCTTTGGGCAGGGCAGGTGAGCATCCCTGGCGTTTCGCTGGAGCCACGTGATGCCTGACTGCCACCGGTCTCGCCCGACGAAGGTCCGTCGCTCACTGCGAATGTCAGCAGCGTTCGTCATGCTGGCCCCGTATCTGCTCCTGCTGCTCCTTTCCCTGGGCACCGGCTGGAGCTTCCCGGGGCTGCTCCCGGACCGACTGGATGGTGGCCCGTGGCGACAATTGTCGGGGAACTCCGGGCTGCTTCGCGCTGCACTCACAGGGGCTGCGCTGAGCCTTTCTGCCGGGATCCTGGCGACGTTGTTCGGTCTTTTGATCAGTCGCACACTGCGCCGTTACAACGGGCTCTCGCAGCGTCTGCTGCGGGCGATTCTGATGCTGCCATTTGCTGTCTCACCAGTCGTTGCCGGCGTTTGCCTGTTCGATCTGGCTGCCAGAATCAGGCTGGCAGGAAGTTTCGCCGGAGTGCTCGGCGGACACGTGTTCTTCGGTACGGCCACGGCTGCAGTGGTCCTGTCTGCGGCATGGAGTGATCGAGCATCGCGTCAGGAACTGCTCGTCCGCTCACTCGGTGGCAACACGCTGGCCGTCTGGCGGCATGTGGTCTGGCCGGAAACTCGCAGCATGCTGCTGGTCTGCCTGCTGCAGACGGCACTGCTCTCCTGGATGGACTATGGAATTGTCCTGCAGATTGGCGGGGGCCGCGTCCAGACACTGACGCTGCGACTGTTTGCCCTCATTCGTGAATCCAGCGTGAATCACGCCGCCCTCGCCGCTCTGCTTCTGCTGCTGCCAGCCATCCCCGCCCTGCTGCTGGTGCCTGCGAGATCCACTGACAGAGCACCAGAGCACTCAGGAAAGGCCAGCATGGAACCGCCCGGGCCAGCGGGTTGACGTCGCCCGCCTGCCAGTCAGTTCCCACGATCCCCGTTGTCCCTTACCATGGGCCACGCTCCTCATTGATGCCGCCACAAACAGCACGGCTCACGCTTCCCATCCCCACAGGCTCCCCCAATGAAGTTCCATCTTCCCGCTGTTCTTGCACTCTGGGCCCTGATTCTGCCGCACAGCATCGCAGCCGCCCCGCCGGGTGCCGTCGTCGTCAGCCACCACGGTGCCGACGCTCCCCCGAATGTGCTCTTTATTATGGCTGATGACTTCCGCCCGGAAGCCGGCTGCTATG
>JBJTOM010000137.1:0-12659 GCA_046074585.1 Planctomycetota bacterium
ATCCGGTACCCCGTCTGATAACCTGAATGCGGCGGTCCGCAGGAACGTCGCATTCATGTTTCCTCTTCAGTCCTGCGAACCACTGCAACGCGCCCCGGGTCTTGCACTCTGCCCCGAAGGCCGCCCCGGCCGCAACCGCAGGCAGCCCGCTCCCCTTATCACTCACCGCTCCCAATTTTACTACCAGGAGTCCCCATGGCCGAAATTACTGCCGCCGCTGTGAAGGCCCTTCGCGAAAAAACCGACCTGCCGATGATGGAGTGCAAAAAAGCACTCACCGAAGCCGGTGGCGACGAAGCCAAAGCCATTCAGATTCTCAAGTCCATGTTCCGCAAAGTGCAGGAAAAGCGCGCCGACAACGTCACCGCTGAAGGCCGCATATTCCTCGCCGCACGCCCCGACGGCAGCGAAGCCGCTCTCATCGAAATCCAGTGTGAATCAGCCCCTGTCGCTACCGGCGAAGTCCTCGAACACTTCGGCCAGGCCATGGTCGATCAACTGCTCAACGGCCCAGGCGCCGACTCCCCCGCTGCTCTCATGGCCCAGCGCGCCCCCCAGGCCACCCAGTCCTTCCAGGAACAATACGAAGAAATCGTCAACAAAATCCGCGAAAAGATCGTCGTCAACCGCATCGCTCGCGTCTCCGGGCCTGTGGCCGGTTACGTGCATCACGACTTCCGCACCGGTGTGCTCTTCGTGGCCTCCGGTACCCCCAAAAACAGCGACGTCCTCCGCGATGTTGCCATGCACATCGCTGCCCTGAACCCCTCAGTCACTCGCCCCGAAGAACTCAGCGCCGAACTCGTCGAAGCCGAACGTGAACGCCTCCGCGCCGAAGCCCGCGCCTCCGGTAAAGCAGAAAATATCATCGAAAAAATGATCGACGGACGACTCAAAGTCTTCTACGCCGAACAGGGGGTCCTCACCGCTCAGCCCTTCGCCAAAGACGACAAAAAAACCGTCGCCCAGGCACTCAGCGAAGCCGGTCTCGAAGCCGTCACCTTCCATCGCTGGAAAGTCGGCTCCGCCAACTGAACCCAACTCCCCCCTCTCCCCCTCGGGGAGAGGGGCCGGGCGTGAGGGGCCAGAATCCACCCAAATCGCCCCTTGCCCCTCGCCCAACCGCCCCGCTTCCAACCGCACATCGCAACCCCGCTGCACACCGGACAGCCATCAGGCGCTGCCCCACGGCTCGTCCCCACAAGGCACACTGCCATGTCCGCCAATACTCCGCCATCAGGCTCGTCACCGTCCCCTGGGCTCGCCTCGGCCAACCGCCTTCCCTACCGACGGGTACTCCTGAAAATCAGCGGCGAAAGCTTCTGCCGCGAAGGCGAATCCGGCATCGCCATGGCAGAACTCTCTTCCATCTGTGAACAGATTCGCGACGTCGTGAAACGTGGTGTCCAGCTCGCCATCGTCTGCGGCGGTGGCAATATTGTTCGCGGCAGACAGTTTGCTGAAATCAGCCAAAGCATCGTCCCGTCCACCGCCCACTACATGGGAATGCTGGCTACTGTCATCAACGGACTCGCGCTCCAGGATGCGCTCGAAAGCGCCGGCGTACAGACACGACTGCAAAGCGCCATCCGCATGGAAGGCGTCGCCGAACCCTTCATCCGCCGTCGCTGCCTCCGGCATCTCGAAAAAGGCCGTGTTGTGATCCTCGCGGCAGGCACCGGCAGCCCCTTCGTCACCACAGATACAGCCGCCGCTCTCCGCGCTCGCGAGATCGACGCCGAAGTCGTCCTCAAAGCTACCAAAGTCGACGGCGTCTACTCCGCTGATCCGCTCCGCAATCCACACGCCATTCGCTACTCCGAAATCTCCTTCCGCGATGTCCTTGCACAGAACCTACAGGTGATGGATGCTCAGGCCATGCACCACTGCATGGAACACAACATCGACATCGTCGTCTTCAATTACAAAAAAGTCGGCAATATCCTCCGCGCTGTTTCCGGAGAACGCATCGGCACACGCGTCTCCAACGAACCCCGCTCCTGATCCCCCCGGCCGCTCTGCCCACGCCTCCGTCCCACGCTCAGGCACCCGGGCCGCGCTGAAAATAAAACCCCTCCAGCTCCAGCAAAATGAGCTTGCGGTCCACGCCACCGTTGTACCCGGTCAACGCGCCCTGCCGACCAATGATGCGGTGGCACGGAATCAGGATTGGCAGAGGGTTCCGGGCGTTCGCCATTCCAACTGCGCGGCAGGCCGAGGGCTGACCAAGCGCCTTCGCCACGTCAGCATAGCTGGCTGTCACGCCCCACGGCACCTGCTGCAGCTGCCACCACACTTTCCGCTGAAACACCGTTCCCTCCGGTGCCAGAGGCACAGTGAACGTCTGCAGTCCTCCATTGAAGTACTGTCGAAGCTGATCAATGGCTTCGGAAAAGTCCGCGTCTCTCTGCAGCCGGTCGGACGGCAGGGGAGGAAAGCACGCCTGATCCGCTCGCTGCGAGAATTCCAGTCGACAGAGACCTCCGCTGTGACCGGTCAGCCGCAAAGGCCCCACGGGGCTCTCAGAGAGAACCGTCCATGTCATTGATTTCCAGGGACTGTCAGAGCTTTTCATCGCTGAGCTTCTCATCGCAGAGTCCTTCGTCACAGTGCGACGGCCGGACGACGAGGGCGAATCACCAGCAGGTTGGCGTCATAAGTCAGGATGCCCAGCAGAATGGAGCAGACCACGCGGTCCAGCGGCACTTCATATTTATAGTCGGTGGAGAGCGGATTGGGATGGAACGGATCGGCAACAAGCACCGAACGTGTCTCGGGGTCGTAACCGCAAAGCACGACAAAATGACCACTCGGGATGCCAGCCACATCGTCCGCCTGGCCCGTCAGCGGATGCTCACGACGCTCACGATACAAATACGTCGAACTCAGCCCGGTCAGCAGCGGAATATTCTGCTGCAGATGGCGGCGAATCAGGTTGCCCGTGAGGTCCTCCATTCTCAGGCGACCACCCAACGTCAGAAATTCCCGGTAACTCTCGCAGGCTCGCTGCAGCTTCTCCTTCGGCTTGCAATCACTCTGCGCCCGCAGCTTTGCAGCCAGATCCAGCCCTTCGAGCACGTATCCGTCACTGCGAAACCAGCTGGGATCGAACACCTGCAGGTTAAACGTGAAAATTCTCGCGTCAAAGCCGCGGCGAAGCGCGTCACACCCCAGCATCACTGCCAGAGTGCCTCCGCCACTGAACGATGGTACGTCCCGGATCACCTCATCCAGGCACAGCCCCAGCCCGAGATATCGATACACGGCGTGCAGGCAGGTCGGACCACAGGTCGTGTTGTCCGGCTGTTTCAGAAAATCAAAATGCAGACGCGTTTCCATACTCGGCATCCCGCGCAGCCCCACGCCGCAGAGTGAAACATCGGCTTGACTCCCTGCAACTCCACCACCGTTCACAGCGAGAATCCACCGTCCACCCCACCCACTGCCACCGCCCACCCGCATAATCGGCGCAGCCCCACCCAACCACCCCCAAACAACCAGCACAAACACACCCAGTGCTCAATCCCCGGACGTTCTCCGGAATCCGTTTGAAAGACCGAGCACCAGGCGAGAGGGCAAGCGTCCAGCGTGGGCATCCCTTTTCCGGCGAAGGCCACTGACGTGCGGCCACTGGCGTGCGGACGTTGGCGTGCGGACGATGTCAATCGGCCGGTGCGGCCCTGCAGAGCTTTGTCGGCCGCTGCCAGGACGGTTGGTCTCTCGCCAGACCGATCAGACGCAAAGAAAGAACAGGATGTGCGGATGTTCAGAGTTCAACACTCCAGCCTGGGGCCTTTGCGCGAGGTCAAATTGGGGACCGAGAAACCGGAGGAGAACGGGCGAAACTGCAGGAAATCTGCTCCGCGCGGCCCTGGTCTTCTCTTGCTGCGACACTGTCCGCGCGGACACGCGCTGTCACCCGGGATTGACATCCCCCGCACGCCCATTTTTTGACGGCATCTGCCGTCAAAAAATAGAGCAGGAGAATCGCTCGGCACCACACCCACGCCCGGTTTTCAGTTTACTGCCGCGTTTCAGACCAGTATGCTCTCTGCCCTGCTCATGACCTGGCCCCCACGAGTACTTCCGATGGTCTCCCACCTCCGTCCGCCTGCACTCCCGTTCCCCCGGCTGCGGCTCACTCAGCTGCTCGCCGCAGTCTTTCTCACCAGCGTACCGTGTTCCATCGACGCGCAGCAGCCCGCAGCCTGCCCCGCCGGTCTTCGCACCACACCACAGTCCGCATGGTTTGCCGATGAGCTCTGGGCCAAAGTGGGGCGACTGAAGTGCCTCCGCTGTCATCGTGCCGGCCGGGAGGCGGCAGACTCCTCCTTTCTCCTGCTGGATCCCTCGGTACCGTCGAACACCTCGCCACACGACGTGCTGCAGCACAACCTGCAGGCCTTCACGGCGGCCGCGCACCTGAAGTCCGATGGTCACTGGCTGCTCCTGCAAAAGCCGCTTGGTCAGCTCGATCATGGCGGCGGGGCCGTGCTGGCAGCCGATTCTACGGCGATCAGAATTCTGAATGAGTTTCATGGACGGGTGCACAACGCCCCCGACCCGGCAGCCGCCGGCGACTCAAACACCCCCGCTGCGCTGAATTCGCCGCCAGGTCCGCGGCCCCCGCGACAGCCGTTTTTCACAGACGTGAGCCTGGCAGATGATCAGCAGCTGCTGCGGCGAGCCACTCTGTCGCTGGTGGGACGACTGCCAACGGACGCAGAACACCAGCAGGTCGCTGCCGGAGGACGTGCCGCCCTGGCTCAACTGCTTATGCAGATGCAGCAGGAAGAACCCTTCTACGAACGTCTGCGCGAAGCCTTCAATGATATCTTTCTGGTGCTGGGGATCGATGGGAACCCGGATGCCACCGTGCTTTCCTACGAACATTTCGAAAAGACGCGACTGTGGTATCAGCACCATGACCTGACGCACATTGCAGACGAAAAAGAACGCCGTCAGGCCGGCTACAAGCTGGCCAACGACTATCGCCAGGCCCTGCTGGAAGAACCGCTGCGGCTGATCGAACACATTGTCCGCAATGACCGGCCGTTCTCCGAAATCCTGACCGCCGACTACATCATGGTCTCCGCCTATTCCGCCCGAGGTTATGGCGTTTATGAACAGCTCAAATCGCAGTTCAGAAACCCCGATGATCCGCTGGAGTTTCTGCCGGTCCGCCTGCAGGCCCTTGTGGGCCGCAATCAGTCCGAGAATCAGGATTCTCACAGTGGTTTCTACCCGCATGCGGGACTACTCAGCACGTTCCAGTACCTCAGCCGGTATCCGACCACGGAAACCAACCGCAACCGTCTGCGAGCCCGGATGTTCTTCCTGCATTTTCTGGGTGTTGATGTGCTCGAACTGGCCGCACGCGGATCCGATGCGGCAACCGCCACTGCCCGCTTTCCCATACCCACTATGCAGGCGGCGGAATGCATGGTCTGCCATCAGACGCTGGATCCCGTCGCAGGTCTGTTTCAGGACTACTGGCGGTTCGACGCCAACTTCAGTCTCTACGGTCGTCGCCGCGATGGCTGGTTCACCGATATGTTTGCCGCCGGCTTCGAAGGCGAATCGCTCCCGACAGACGAACGCTGGCGAGCTCTGCAGTGGCTGGGCGAACGCACCGTCCGCGATCCGCGTTTTGCACGCACGATGGCCGGCCATGCCTGGCAAATGCTCACCGGACGACGCCCCCTCCAGCCTCCCCAGGACATCGACGATCCGCTCTTCTCAGCAAAACAGCGAGCGTGGGAACAGCAGCAGTGTGACATCGATGCGATCGCCAGGCGATTCACCGATGAAGGCATGAACTTCCGCCAGCTGATCCGTGACTGGGTCCTGTCAGATTTCTATCGGGCCGATGGACTGCACACCGCAGAACTTTCTGAAGATCGCCTCACCGAATTGTCTGACATCGGCGTGGTGCGGATGCTCTCCCCCGAACAGCTCGAACGCAAAGTCGCTGCAATCTTCGGTCGTCCCTGGGGACGCCTCAACGAACAAACCGCAATGCTCTATGGTGGCATTGATTCAAAGGAAGTTACCGAACGAGCGACGGATCCCAGTGGAGCGATGGGGGCGATTCAGCGGACACTGTCCAATGATGTGGCCTGTCGACACACCGCACTCGATTTCAGTCGGCCCGCAGCGGAACGACTCCTGTTTCCCGAGATCGAACCGGATCTTCTGCCGGGCAGCTCAGCGTCCGCCGATCAGCAGATTCGCAGGACCATCGCTCGATTGCATGCCAGAATTCTGGGCCGCATCGACGCCGAAGACTCAACGGAAGTCCAGCGCACATTTCGCCTCTTCAGCGACGTGGTGGCCGATGCCGCCGCAACAGGACGCTTCGAACCCCAGGAAACGTGGCACTGCCGACAGGGACTCCACGGACCCGTGCCCGATCCCCACTACACGGTCCGAGCCTGGCGCGCTGTGATTACGTACCTGCTTCGGCAACCTGAGTTTCTTTACGAGTAGGAGCTGGCCATGCGACGCGATTTCCTCAAACAGTGTGCCGCCGCCGGACTGGGACTGTCCGCCCCCTGCTACCGACCGGCCACGGCCATCGCAGACGAACGCAGGGAACTGCCGCCATATACGGGACCCTGCTATCTGGTGCTCAATGCGTCCGGTGGCTGGGACACCACGATGCTCATGGACCCCAAAGGTGTCGGCGGGATTAACCGGCTCTACACCGCGGATCAGATTCAGCAGCAGGGCCAGCATCGCTTTGCACCCACGGAACAGCACCGGCAGGGCGGTCTCTCAAATGAAAACTTCTACGCCGAATTCGGACCGGAACTGCTGGTCCTCAACGGGCTCGATTATTCCGTCAATAACCACTCCCCCTGCGCCCGCTACATGGCCACCGGCAAACTCGACAGCCTCGCCTGGCCCACCTTCGCCGCCCTCGTCGCCGCCTGCCAGGGACCAGACTGCCCACTCGCCTTTCTAACCTTCGGCAACTACTCCGCGACCGGCAATCTCGTCGCCATGTCACGCGTTCCTTATCTGCCGTCACTCCAGCGCATCGCCAACGCGGACGCAATCGAAGGCAACCCGAAAGCACCGTATCACGATGACTTTGCTCTCAATCGCATCGAACAGGCCATGGCCGAACGCCGGAAAGAACGTGAACAGTCCCCGCTCCTGCCACGCAGCCAGCATGCCGAATCCATGCTGTATGCAGCTCAGGTCAATTCAAAGGCGTTGTCCCGCGTCGTGCCGCATATCCCAAAGGATATTCCAAAGCAGCGAATTGCCCAGCAGGCCGAAATCGCTCTCGCCTCCTTCCGCGCCGGCGTCTGCGTCTCTGCCAATCTGTCCATCGGTCAGTTCGACAGCCACGCCAGCAACGACACCGATCAGATGAAACTCATCCCGGAACTGCTGGAAGGCATCGCCTGTATCCTGCATCGGGCTGAGTCACTCCAGATCCGCGAACGACTGGTGCTGGTCGTCCAAAGCGAAATGGGACGCACACCCAATTACAACAGCGGCAATGGCAAAGATCACTGGTCCATCGGCTCCGTCATGTTCCTCGGACCAGGCATCCGCGGCAATCGAGTCATCGGGAAGACCGACGATGGGCAGTTCGCAGTCAAAATCAACCCAAAGACACTTGAACCCCAGCCGGACACCGGACTGCTCGTTCGCCCCGAACACATCCACGAAGCCCTCCGAAAGTATGCCGGCATCGACCACCACCCCAGCAGCCTGAAATTCCCGCTGGGCATCTCAGATCCCCAGCGACTCGAAGGACTTTGGGGCTGAAACCGGCACGACGAATTGTTCAACAGTGAACCCCGTCGGACGCGTTGTGAGAAGCGGGAAGTGACGTGAGCGGAAAGTCAGTCGTCTCCTGTTTCTTTTGTCCTCGGTCTCTTTTCTTTGCTCTCTTTTCTGATTCCGACCCACACCCCCGGCCCCTCTCCTCTGGTGGGGCGAGGGGGGAGAGGTTAGTCGGCGAAGTGGAATTCGTTGATGCTCAGCAGAGCTTCGAAGTAGTCCTGCCAGGCTGACTCCGGACTGGCACCGGTGGCCTGGCGCCTGGTCATGAATTCAAGGCCGGCGGCGAGTTCCAGTTGGTCTGCGGATCGGGCGAACAGCAGTTGCCATGCCTGTTGAACGCGTTCGGCCCCGTTGACTGACTGCAGTCGACGCACCAGTTCCGCGGCCCGCTGTTCGGTCCACGCAGAATTGAGCAGAAAGAGCTGCTGCAGGGGAGTGGTGGTGGGTTCTCTGCGAGGACTGTGGGCACTGGCCTCAGGAAAGTCATGCATGCGGAGGACAGGGTGCAGTTCTTCGCGGGCAATGATGGTGTACAGGGACCGACGAACATGTGCGGGATCGTCTACCGCCTGCCCGGGACCACCAATTTTCAGGTCCAGCACACCGGACGCTGCGAGCGCCGCATCACGCCACATTTCCCAGTCCAGTCGCCTTCGGGGACCTTTCCAGAGCAGCCGATTATCAGGATCAATATCACTCGGTTTGACGCGATGAGTGGAGCTTTGCCGCCACGTCTGAGAGAGTACAATTTCGCGGTGCAGCCATTTGATGTCCCAGCCCTGCTCAACAAAACGGGCTGCGAGGTATTCCAGGAGTTCCGGGTGTGACGGGCGTTCGCCCTGAGCTCCAAAGTCGCTGGTGGTTCGCACCAGACCAGTTCCGAAGTGCTGGTCCCAGATGCGATTGACAATCACGCGGGCGACGAGCGGTGCTGCTTCGTGCAGGAGTGCGTCAGCCAGCTGCAGACGGCCACTGCCAGCATTCAAGGCACGGGGCTGGTCAGCTGAAAACACGGTGAGAAATCGCCGGGGCACGAGCTCGCCGGTGTTGCCGGGATTGCCGCGGCGGAAAATGGGCAGGTCGCGAGCGGTTCCGTCGCGATATTCAAGTTTGGTGAGTTCGTCGCCTTCCGGCAGAACAAACAGGCTGGATTCCTTGAGAACGTGCGCGAAGGGGGCGTCGAAACCTGGCGTTTTCTGTCGCAGGTCACTGAGCTGCTGTTCCAGGCTGGCAGCTGCTGCCGGGTCTTTGTCTTTGGTGGATTTGAGCTTTGCTTCGAGGCTTTTCGCCGTGCTGCGGGCAGTGATGACGGCCACAGCCTGGTCAGCGGGCAGCAGTGGTCGTTCCTCCAGCTGCGTGCTGGCGAAAACTCCGGCCAGACCGTAGTAGTCGGCCGTGGAAATGGGGTCGAACTTGTGATCGTGACAGCGAGCACAGGAAACGGTGAGCCCCAGGAACGTGCGACATACCGCATCCACGCGTTCATCCCACTCGTCAGCCACGATCTGCTCAATCACGACCGGCGCCAGTCGAAGTTCTTTCCAGTAGGTGGGGCTGAGTCCAAGAAAGCCGAGTGCAGCGAGGTCGGCGGGGGGTGTTTCGGGAATGCGATCGGCCGCCAGTTGCAGTCGGAGGAATTCGTTGAAGGGCAGATTGCGGTTGAAAGCGTCCACCACCCAGTCGCGGTAGATCCAGCCGCGGTCGGTGGGGTTTTGCCAGTCCGGAGTGAAGTCGGTGTAGCGGGCCAGATCCAGCCACACTCGAGCCCACCGCTCACCGTAATGCGGTGATGCCAGAAGTTCATCGACCAGCCGTTCGACAGCCTGGGGGCTGGAGTCGGCGGCGAAGGCCACCTGCTGTGCAGGTGTGGGCGGGAGTCCGGTGAGGTCGAAGGTGAGCCGTCGGAGGAGCGTTTCGGGAGGCGCGGGAGGACTGGGGGTAAGGTTGTGCTGCTGCAGCTGGTGCAGAATGAAGGCATCGATGGGGGCGGGGGACGCTGTCTGCCCAGGCCAGATCTGTGAGGGCACCGCGGCAGATTTCAGCGGCAGAAGCGACCAGAATTTTCGGCCGGCATGAAAGTCGATGGCAGCGGTGGCAGGACGGGGGGCGGCGGAGTATTCCGGGAGCGGAGCGCCGGCACCGATCCATTGCTGGAGGGTGGCAATCTGAGCCGCCGGCAGCTTGCCGGTTGGTGGCATCTGCAGATCAACATCGGTGTAGTTGACTGCCAGCATGAGCAGGCTTGGGGCGTTGGGTTGAGCGGCCGTGAGAGGGCCGCGGCTGCCGCCGACGGCAATGCCAGGCAGAGATTCCAGATCCAGTTCGCCGTTTTCGGCAGCGTTTTCGGACGAGTGACACTCGACGCAGTATTGCTGGAACAGAGGCCGGACGGAGCGTTCAAAGAATTCCGTTGCGGCAGGATCGACGGGTCTGGCGGAGTCCTGCCAGGCCCCGGCTGAGCCGCAGTAAAGCGTCAGGACAGCGACAGCAGCCAGCAGGTTGGAGGGTGACCGGGACATGCGGCACCTTGATGCGGGGGGGCGGAGACGGAGAACGGGGGTTCAGGGTTGCCTGGTGGCGGCGGCGGCGGTGGTGGTGGCGGCGGCTGGTGAGCGACGAATCCAGTCGAAAAAGCCAAGAATTTCGAGTTGGGCGCGGAGGTTTGAGCGGGCTGCATCGTCCAGTCGGGAATTGGGCAGGCGTGGTGGCCCCACGGGCGCGCCAAGCAGTCCCATGACTTCCCGGGCGGCGGCCATGTAACCGGTCGAAGCCAGCAGCCGGATCAGCTGGACGGAGCGGAACTGATGTTCGCGGGCGGCTGCGAGATTTCCGGCGTCCAGTTGAGCAAGGATGTCCAGATAGATCGGGGCGGCGAAGTTGTAGCTGCTGCCAACGGCACCGCGGGCCCCGAGCACAGCGGCGGCGAGGAGCATTTCATCGATCCCGAAGGCGATATCGAACCGTCCTCCGTGGGCTCGCTGGCACAGCTGAAAACTCATCAGGTCCGAATTGGTGAATTTCAGACCGGCGAAGTTGGGAATGCGGGTGCTGGCCAGATCCAGCAGTTCAGGCATGGACAGCTGCACGCCTGTCATGACGGGGATGTCGTAGAAATAAAACGGGGTGCCGGGGGCAGCGGCAGCGATTTGCTGGCACCAGTCGCACAGTTCGGCAGCGGACCGCGGGCGAAAATAGGACGGGGCCTGAGCAGAGATGGCGTGGGCATTGAGGCTGGCGGCGTGGCGGGCGAGTCCCTGAGCGTCGCGAAGGCAGTTGGACCCCACATGAATGATCAGCTGCAGAGCGGTGCCTTTGGAGGTGGCTGCCCAGCGGTTGGCGAGGGCCATGCGTTCGTCGAGGCTGAGCGAGTGACTTTCGCCGGTGCTGCCGCACACGAAGACTCCGGCAACGCCCTGGTTCAGGAGCACCTGCTGCTGGAGTTCGACAACCGACAGACTGAGCTCTGCCGAGGTGTCAAAGGGCGTATGGACTGCGGCGATCAGGCCATGGAGCGACATGGGCGGTGTTTCCAGGTCAGGCGGGTGCAGATGGGGAGTGAACGGGGGCAAACGGCGTTATTCGAGGAACCGGGCAATTTCGGCGGGCGTGAATTTCTGGTTCAGCCGGGCCCCGAGCTGCCCGACAATGCGAGCGGCGGCGTGGGAAGCCAGATGCCCTGCCTGTTTCCAGCTCATGCCATTGGTGATGCCGAAAAGCAGAGCGCCTGCGTACATGTCGCCGGCGCCGGTTGTGTCGATGGCGGCGACCGGGACACCTTCGATGGGGATTGCCTGGCCATCATGCATGATCAGCGAGCCGGTGGAGCCGAGTGTCATGGCCACGTTTTCCGCATGGCGATGCAGTTCCGCTGCGCATTCGATGGCGTCGGTTTTTCCGGTGAGTGCCTGTGCTTCCTGTTCGTTGCAGAAAAAGAGATCGACGGGGCCTTCCACCAGAGACCAGATTTCATCGCGAAAGTGGTTGCAGAGAAAGGGGTCGGAGGCGGTGAAGGCGACCTTGCAGTGGTGCCGCTGGGCAATCTCGATGGCACGGTAGGCCGCGGCCTTTGTGGAGGGACTGGTGAGCAGATAACCTTCGATGTAGACGTAGCGCGCCAGACGAATTTCGTCTTCGCAGAGATCGTGTTCGCTGAGCGTCGCGGACACAGCGAGGTTAGTGAGCATCGTTCGCTGGGCGTCTTCGGTAATCAGAATGGCGGATGTGCCGGACTGGCCGGAGGTAGCGGCGGGAACGTCCATCCGCACCCCGATACGGCGCATGTCCTGGACGAAAAAATCGCCGGTTTCGTCCGCTGCCACCTTGCCGGCGAAGGCGGCACGGCCACCGAAGTCAGCCACCGCCACCACCGTGTTGGCCGCTGAACCCCCGGCGCAGCGATTGAGCGGAATGCCGGCCAGACGCTGCAGCACCGCCTGTTGCTGAGCATCGTCCACGAGCGTCATGATGCCTTTGTCGAATCCGGCCTGCTGCAGCCAGTTGTCAGAGATGCGAGCCTGAATGTCGACAAGGGCGTTGCCCACGCCAAAAACGTCATATGACATGGTTTTGAAGTGCCTGGGAAGGAAGTCGGAATTTGCAGGAGCGGGATAATAACAGAAGGTGTTCCCAGAGTCGAAGCCGCTGGGGGCGGTCAGCCCGATGGTCCTCAAGTTCTGGCACAGAGTGCGACCGGGAGGGCGAAGCTGGGATGACGAAACGGCGTGAGAATGGGAAAGCTGGAGTATTTTGTTCTTCCTGTCAGTTGACGTCTCTTCCGCTGCCGGTTGTCGTCAGAACTGTTGGTCTCACGCAAAGGCGCAAAGACGCAAAGGAAGGACAAAAGGTTCAAATTTCAA
>JBJTOM010000138.1:0-3865 GCA_046074585.1 Planctomycetota bacterium
CATCATTCAGGGCGTTTCGTCCCTGATTCCGCTGGGTAACTCGAATATTTCCTTCTATTTCACCGCGCTGGCGTTTGGTCCGCTGCTGGGTTCATTCATCACCGAACCTGCCGCCATGACACTGCTGGCAATGCTGCTCAAACAGCGGTACTTCGATCAGGGCATCAGCAAAAAGCTGGCTTATGCCACGCTGGGGCTGCTGTTTGTGAACGTATCCATCGGCGGAACGCTCACCCACTTTGCCGCTCCGCCCGTGCTCATGGTGGCCGGCAAATGGGGCTGGGGCATGGACGTCATGCTGCAGAAGTTCGGCTGGCGCGCTGCCCTCAGCTGTTTTGCCAGTACTCTGCTGGTGGTGCTCGCCTTCTTCCGCGAACTGAAACAGCTTGCCCCACCCGAACACAAACCCCGCTTTATCCCGCACTGGCTGACCGCAACCCACATCGTCTTCCTGGCGATGGTCGTACTGTTTTCACATCATGAAGACGTTTTCTTTGGTGTCTTTATGATCTTCCTCGGCGTGGTCACCGCGACCCGCGAATACCAGGATCCGCTGAAACTCAAGGAAGGGCTGCTCGTCGGATTCTTCCTCGCGGGCCTCGTCACATTCAGCGCCCTGCAAAAATGGTGGCTGGCACCGCTCATCAGCAGCATGAACGCCACGTGGCTGTTCTACGGGGCCACAGGCCTGACCGCCATCACCGACAACGCCGCGCTCACACTTCTCGGCAGCCAGGTCCCCGACCTGTCTGATGCCATGAAATACGCGCTGCTTGCCGGCGCCGTCTCAGGTGGGGGACTTACCGTCATCGCCAATGCACCCAATCCCGCCGGAGCCGGCATCCTGCAGTCATCCGCTGCCTTTGCCGGCGAGGGCATCAGCCCTGGAAAACTGTTCCTCGGAGCACTCATGCCCACCGCACTTGCCATCGCCTGCTTCTGGCTGATCTAAGCCTGATCCCCGTCAGAAATCAATCTGGGCGCGGATGCCAAACAGATCGCTGTGAGCCGTCTCCCGCGCTGGCAACTCAGAAACCGCGTGCACGTAGTTGAAGACCAGCTTCGTGTACGCGTTCCAGTACCAGTTCAGCCCCAGTGTGTAATCCGTGATCCGGCCACCCTGCACTGTGCCATCATTCAGACCCAGCCACGAAAATCGCCCGGCCACTTCCCACGCTCCGGCCCCGGGGCCCTCACCGCTCCCGGCAAACGCAAACGCCGACTTCGGCTTCACTCGATCGATTGTTCCCGTGTTGCGATCGTAGGGGCGGTGTTCCCCCGTCAGAAACCAGCCAACCTGCGTATAGACGCCAGGGAACACCGCAGAACCAACTGATCCAGGCAACAGCGCTGCCATTGCCTCAGACTGCACACTGAGCGGCCCTTCCACCCACAACAGCTCCGCGCCCAGCACGTTGTAAAACGGAACCGTCAAATTGCCCGTGGAAACAAAGAATGGAGTTCCGTTGGAACCACCCGGAACCGCCTGACCACTGCTGCCCACAGCCCCAGGCCCGTTCGCTCCCACGAAAAACTCAGGAATCGTCCGGAAAATCGCCGAATCGTTCGGCGGAGAATTGAAAAAGTGACCCACACCCAGATGCAGATACCGCATACCGTCACACTCCCACATCGGAAGCACCGTCAGACGCTCCGCCGTCCCGTAGCCACCATCTGAACTCAGCGTTCCCCCAAACTGGTCCTGACCTGACCGAAACACTGACGCCGCCCACGTCGCACTCAGATCCTCTGAATGATCATAAAACCCCGCACCAATGTGGCGGAACGGCACAAATGGCTGGAACAATACACTCCGCTCCATAAAAGTCGTGTAGCGAAAACTGCTCACGGCCTCCAGACTGAAAGGCTGCTTCCACTGACCAAGCCGTACCGTCCCCAGCAGCGGCACACCCGTCTTTTCAACCCACACATCCGTAAATGTCGGACGGCCAAAAAAACCAAAGTCCATCTGCAGCATGTAACCCGTGGATTCCGTCACCAACCCCTTCGCCGATAATCGCGCCCGCCGGAAATCCGCACCGTCCTGAATCTGACCGTAGGCCGCTTCACTCGCCGTATCCTGATGAATCCACCCCGCATCCGCCTGAAATACACCATTGACCGTCAGGGTGGGATACGTTTTCTGAGTCGCCTTCTTCTGCAAATCAGCAACGATTTTCTCCAGCGCCGCCAGACGGTCCGCTGACTCCTCTGAATCCGCCGCAACCCCCGCAACCACCGGATCCAGCTCCGGATCCATGGCCGAAACCCGAACTGCCATCGCCACAAGCAGCAATATCAACTTCATCTTTTCAACTCCTATGCTTCTGCTGCAGGCTCACCGCGACATCGCTGCCGCTGCGGATTGTATCGGCTGGAGGGGATGAAAGATTTTTTCCAAATCTTCAGATTGCAGCAGTTTTCCGGGCGATGGACCTCAGCCGCAACGGCCGATTGACATCGGCCGCACGCCGGAAGCCCTCCTGTTGTCGCATGATCGGGGCGAGTGCTGTCAGCAGCGAATCGACTTAAAGCACTTTGTCAGTTCCAGTTTGAAATGAGCGCATATTCCGGTCGAAAGAGCAGCACCAGGGCGGTTGCGGAGTGATGCATCGCAGGGGTAGCGGGTGGCTTCGCAGCCATCGTGATCACGGGGTGGAGTCGGGCTTCCGGTCGAACTGGGCCGAGCACGCAAGATGGCAGTTGTACCAATTGTCGCCGTACTGCGGTAAATGGCCCGGCTCCTGAAACCCATCGAGTGATCGACGCACGCTGACTGCAAATCCGTCACTGAGTGGATATCCAACTTGGGGATCCATTGATAACGCACCCTGCGCCGACGTTCGCCGGCGACGTTCTTCATTCCACTCGGCGGGAACGCCCAACAGCGATCCATGAAGGAGTGAATAATAAAACGTTTAGTACGGGTTTTTCATGCTGCACTACAGTGCGGGGCATTGGCAGTCTCAAGAGTTGTCATGCAGGAGACTCTGCACTCAACCCAGCACCGCTCCCCGCACTCACTCGGTTCGCCGCAGCAGTGTCAGAAAAACGGTCGCCCGCGGGCAACCGCCCAATGGCGTTGAAGTTCTCGGGAATCCTGTGAACAGACGGGTGAAGACCCTTGAGGACCAGGCTCCTGCCGAGCCACCGAACGCTGGTCCACGCTGTGAGCGATTGCCAGCGAATTTGCGAAGCAGCGGGGATCGCCGCAGTCCTCGCGCGAGGGATGCGGCTCAGCAGGAGCTTCGCCCTCCCGGCAACGGCCTTCGCCGGAGATGGAACGCCACAGAGGCGGCGTCGTCGGTTCTGCAGGGACTGTCCCCGGAGGTCTCGCGGGCCGGATTCCGGCCGCACCCTCCGTTGCTCTGCAATCGCGGTGATCGCTGCAACCGCCCAGATCACCGCAAACCGAAAAGTCGTCCCAACCGGGGCAATCAAATCAGACTCTCCGCCTCGCTCTCGCCGCAGGGACTCTCCCCGCAACGCGGGGTCCGGTGTCGTCTCGCGGTCTCCACGACCGGCAGAACGTCTCCGTCCGCAGGCTGCGGGGACTGTCCTTAGCAGGCCAGGAACCCGACAAAGGTGCGGCAAAGGTGCATGGCACCGAAACGCAGAAAGGTGTTTGGTGGAGATCCTTTACGACGGCGGCTCAGCAGGAGCTTCGCCCTCCCGACAACGGCCTTCGCCGGAGATGGAACGCCACAGAGGCGGCGTTGTCGGTTCTGCAGGGACTGTCCCCGGTGGCCGCGCGGGCCGGATTCCGGCCCCCCCCACTGGCTCTGCAATCGCGGTGATCGCTGCAACTGCCCAAATCACCACAAACCGAAAAATCGTTCCAACCACGGCAGTCGAATCAGACGCG
>JBJTOM010000139.1:0-2094 GCA_046074585.1 Planctomycetota bacterium
AGGGAAAGAAGAGAGGGGAAGAAAAGAAAGGGAGAAGGGAAGAGGAAAAAAGAGAAGAAAAAAAGGAGGAAGAAAAAGGGGAGAAAGAAAGGAAAGAACAAGAGAAAGCAGCCACAAAGACTGCTCAGAAGCCAGCAGCGAAACGTGCCACGCCATCCCTGCTGAAGTCGCTGTTCGACTAATCTGCCGAATCCCCTCGAAACCTCCTCCGCAACAGAAAGCTCGGCAGACTCATGTCTGTCCGGGCTTTCTGTGCATTGCCGGCTACAGAATTGGTCTTTTTCGATCGACTGGAATCAGACATTTCTGACCAGCCAGTCAGGGGGCAGCCGCCGGAACTGGCGATTTGCGAAGTGCCTGCTGCAGTGTGGGCACCAGTTGTTCGACGGAAACGCTGGTGGAGAGTACCCTGGCGTCCGAATTCAGCACCCAGATGGAGGGGCTGGCGGCGAGTCCCCAGAAGCGAACAAGCGGGCTGTTCCACGACCGCTGAGCCGTCTGGGGGAAAAAGATCTGCTGACCGGGTGCATGATGCTGTTCAAGGAAGGCGTTGAGTTCGCTTTCGTCTTCGTCCAGAGCGACGCCGATGATCCGCAGACGTTCCGGGGGCAGCTGTTCGCGAATGCGTGTGAGTGCCGGAAGGACGGTCTCGCGGAAATCGTCGGATTGAGAGTCCCAGAAGTAAATGAGCGTCGGCTTGTCTTTGAAGTCTTCAGCCGTCACGTATCCACCGTCACTGGTGGGACCAGAGAACTGAGTGAGCATCTGGCCGGGCAGTGCAAGCCGGCGGAGGGAGGCGGTGGCCTCCTGCCCCTGATCTGTGGTGCCAAATTTTTCAGCCAGTGCGGTGTAGCACAGACGACTTTCGGTGAGCAGGCGAGATGAAAGTTCAGCATCGGTGGAAGCTGTGGCATGAAGCTCACAGCTGCGGGCGGCGCCAAACAGGAGCGATGTGCTCCGTTTCTGATCGTCCGGGAATCGATCCGCAAATTCCCTCGCCCAGCGTGAGAGCGTCTCAAACCAGACAGGCTGGGTGCGTCCGATGAGTCCGGCTTTGGTGTGGGCAAAGCGGGCAATGGTGTAAACGCCTTCAGCCGCAGCGGGAGACTTCGGGTCACGATCGCAGAGTGCCTGAACATCGCTGTACAGAGACTCAATATCCTCCTCACTTCCCGTCAGTGCGATCTGGAATCGGGCCTCCAGCAGCTGCCGGATGGCGGAATCAAATTGTACGCTGCGGGATGCATCACTCATCGTGCCGCGAATGGCACGCGTGGCGAGGTCAATGATACGTTCGTTGCGCTCCCGGCGAGCTTTGCGGGCAGCGTCTACATCGGCGGGAAACGCCGCGGTCCGCAGACGGCGGATTTCGGTGAGCGACTGTGTGGCTTCGTCATCCGGGAATTCGGGTTGCGGCGTTCCTGATGTCGGCTCGGAAGAGCCGGCAGCGTCCGATCTGTCCGTGACCTGCGGGATGGAAGCAGTGAGTCCTGCGGGACGAATCACGGGGCTGACGGATGACTGCGAACCAGGGGAATCGGGCTGGGACGCAGGAGCCGCCGCGGAGGCTGCAGCCGGCTCAGGATTGCTGGTGCCACCACAGCCTGAGAGCAGGGTGCCGGTGATCAGCGTCATGCTGATGGAGAGAACATGCCGTGGCTGCATGACTGGCGTTCCTTCGCTGAAGTAATGCGTTTGGGGAGGACCGGATCCTGGCGGTCTTGTAGCCGATCGCGACGAAAGCGCGAATAGAAGCTTTCTGCGTTTCCGGATGGCAGTGATGCAGTCATCCGGTTGCTCAGGCAAATCGTAAGTCCAATGACCCTGATCGCCCTGAGTTCCAGAACTTCAAGTTCATTGGACGGCAGTCCGCGGGCGAAGAGCACTGGCAGAGCTCCGGGCACGACGCGACCCCCACGAGCGGTGCCACTGTTCAGACGTCACATTTGTCACATGCATCCCACTTGTCCTGTGATGCAAAGCACGCCGCCCGAGCCGCGCCCGTGAGGAAGCGGGATACCTGTGTCCGGGTTGTGCTTCGAAGTGAGAAGTGGAGAGGGGACCGCAGGAGGGTTTCAGGGCGGCACCGGCCGA
>JBJTOM010000140.1:0-10145 GCA_046074585.1 Planctomycetota bacterium
CGCCTCGCGATCCTCAGAAGCGTGCTTCGTGACCGCGTTGATTCTGCGGACCAGGAAGCGGATCGACGGGCCTGGGCGATCTTTGTTGGCTCCCTTTGGAAGAATCACGCTGCGCTATCCCGATGGCCTGTTGGTTCGTTACGAGGATTATCGACATTCAAATCCATTGCGAGATCGTGGAATCCTCCCGGGCAGTCCCATCGGCATCTTCCCACATCCCACGATTGCCGCGATCTCTCCCCGAGACTACCTGGCATACCGGCGTCTGCTGTCGCAGAAGATGCTGGGATTGTTTGCCGGTTCGGAATTCGATGACGAAATGAAACGTCTGTGGGGCTTGCTGATGGAGCCCGCATTGACTCCTTATTATTGGCTGATCGGCCCCCGCTGCCTGCGCACTTTCCTGGCTCCAGGTAATGGCCCGCAAGCGGATGAAATCGTGAGTGGACAACCCGATGAAGACGATTGACGTTTCAGAGAAAATTCCGGCCGAGGTCTTGAACCGGTTCTTCGTCGCTCGCGAAGCTGCATCACACGCCCTGTTCTGGGCACCAACCGAGTTCCTGAAGATCAATGGGCGGGACGGTTGCAGTGCGGGACACGCTGGAGTGATCGTCAGGGAAAACGGATCGGTCCTCTTTTACGGCGGCAAGGCCCGCATGCTGGGGTGGGAGTGGACCGACGCTGTTCTGGTCCCTCCCGAAGATCTCGTAATGCGCGCCGAACTCGATGCCGAAATGCCGCGACTGGACTTGAATATCTGGCGGAGCGACCGGAATTGCCACGCACTGTTGCGGCTGCCGCTCAGAACCAAACCAATTCATCTCGGAGAATACCACCACTTGCGTGGTTTCCCATCGCGATTCCGAATCCGTAATGATCAGTTTTTGTCGGTTCCCTTCGACGTAAAGGTCGAAGCCATCAAGGAAACCGAATCGGGAATGGCCGCAGGGGGCAGCACGCGAGTGGAAGGCCGCGGACTGGCTGCGGAAGCGCCTGGGCTGGTCACGATTCGACTGTGGAAAGCTACTGAATCTCGCGAAGATCTGAAATTGCCGCTCACATCGCATCGCGTAACGTGCCGCACCGCATGCTCTCCCGTGATCTACGTGTTCTGGCTGTCCGGCTCCACAATTCTGGTGGAAACGCCGCAGAACAGCAGTCTGGATGAATTCCTGAGCGAACTGCAGCCAGCACTCCCTGGTGAAACGCTGTCCTTACTGCCCAGCGGTCGCCCAGCCATGTTTGATCTCGCGGGCCAGGTTCGCGGTGAGTCCATTACCGATGCTCGAGCCCTCATCTTGCCGCTCACCGGCCAACGCCTGCGATTCCTGTTTCCCGCCCAGGACGATCGCTCGCTGACACTCGACGTGCCGGTGCAAACGACTTACTCCGACGGCCATCTCGTTCTGTTCAACAGGACCGAAGGCATCCTGTTGGCAATTCGATCCAGTCCGACGGACGCCAGGCGTATTCAGGAATGGCTGGGGACAACCGAGGACACATTTCCATGGGATGCCGGGTTTCTGGCGTTCCATAAGCCTCCGGCAACCGATGTGCTGCCGAACCGAGTCAGTGTGCCTGTCTATTTTTACAAGCTGGCCCAGCGCTTCGAGGCCTGGAACGCGGCTCTGCCATTTGACGTCGATTCAAAGTCGCTCATCCGCATCGTCGTAGCTGGACGCCCGACGTATTATCTGAAATGGAACGCCCAGGAATCTCCGCTCGAACTCATCGTACCCGAGTTGGATGACCGACGGTTGCGCGCGTCGGTCCTTTCAGGGCAAGTCGAGGATGAAGTGGCCCACAACGACATCGACCATCTGTATCACGTTCTGAACAGATTGCGAGTCCGGAATTTTCTCACACGGTTGTTCGACGATCTCCTGCTCCTGCACCAGCAGATTCATGCTTCGCCCTCGATCTCCGAGTTGCTGGATGATCTGCAGTCAATCATTGAGCCGCAGTCGAACAGGAAGCCTGACATTGCCACCGCCCCGCCACGGCGTACGGAAAAGGAGTTTCGCGAACAACTGCTGAAGAAAATCGTGCTGCTCGCGACGTCGCTCCCCGAATTGAAACGCAACCTCGAACGGCTGGGCACCTTTTATCCCTACCAGGTCTTAACGTGGGACGAGCAATGGTTGGGGCGAACATTCGGTGAGGATGCGGCGCGAGTCATCACTCAGCAGGCACGGCCCGCCACGATCACTGAACTGCGAAGTTTTGTGCGGACGACACAGGCGGGAATCTGGCGCTCCCTCGCTGAAATCGAACGGATCCTCGCTCGTCTCGAACCGGTCTATTCCGAACGCATGCGCGAGGTCCGCAGGAAAGCTCTGAGCCGGCAATTGGGGGTTTCCGCTGCGATAGGAGTCCTGGGCAGCGCTGCGGGGTGGTATATTCCTGCTGTGTCGGCCGTGAACGCCGTCAACGCCGTGATGGGAGCCTGGGATCTCGGTCAGCAAAACGGTGCATTGGTGCTCGACAACGCCGAGGAAATCCTCCGCTGGCTGCAAACGTTCTCCGACGCTCTGGTGATGCAGATCGGAGAAAGTGATGAGTTCCTGCAGCGTTTTTTCAAACGGATGTCCGTGCGCGATCGCAAGCTCGTCCTCGAACATGTACGCAAAGAGGATCAACCTGCCGCTTTGAAGACAATTCGCGTGGCGCTGAAGGAGCAGATCCGTGTCGAATCGAACAGCAGGTTTTGCGAACTGTGGGACGGTGCGCCGCAAATACGCCAGGATCTCGTCGAAACGCTGGATCAGTTGATTCACCAAAGAGCCCACTTGTCCCATCGTCAGTTTCATTGACACTTGACCGCCCCATCACGGCATCAGCGATGCAGTTTTGGAACCTCGCACTTCCGGTGTTGAGCGGCAGTTTTGGGGTGCGGATGGGCGGCGTGACGCATCCGGAATGTTTCACCCCGGGGTTGAAGGAACTGGCCTTGCAGGCGGCAATCCTGCTGATGCGTTTCCGGCCGATGCCGCGTGACCGCGGGTCCGTTCCCGGTTCGCCGCTCTCTCAGGGCGCGATACCCGCCCCTGCCAACGCTCGAACGCAACCACGCACCGCGTTGCCTGGCCGTGGCTGAGAACTGCCCTGACAGGACGGACTGGGGGCTGGCCCCCGGGCTGTCTGGCAGAACGCCAGCGCATCGCATGGGCTATGCCGCTTCGAAGACCCGGCACTTCGTTGATCCGCACGGTTCAGGTGAGTGCAATTCTTCGAAGGAGACAAAGTGGGGACGTAGACGATCACCCTTCCTCGTGCGCGCAGTGAAACCAGTGGAACTGCGGGTCCTGAGGTGAGGATTGTGCCGTGGCCACGGTCCGACGAGGACGTCGCCCGCATCGAGTGGTCAGGAATTGAAGTGGTCACCGACTGGTAGGAGTATCAGCGGCGGGCCAGCGGATATTTCAGGGAGAGCCACGCGCCATTCTGCTGACTGCTGGCGACACACTGCTGAATGAAGTACATGCCTTCAGCACCGTCGTAGACGTTGGGGTAGATCGTGTCACGTTTTTCGAAGTTCTGTCCGGCAGCTCGTGTGACCATGGCGTCGTAGGCGAAGCGGTAGACGTTCGCGAATGCCTCGAAGAAAGCTTCCGGATGGCCGGATGGCAGGCGGCAGGCGGAGCGTCCCATGGTGTTCATGAAGGGGGCATTGGGATCGCGTGTGTACATCTGGTGGGGCGAGCCGTTGCGGCGAACGATCATCACGTTGGGTTCTTCCTGACGCCACTGGAGGGCGCCTTTGGTGCCGTCGACTTCGATGAACAGGTCGTTTTCGCGGCCGTGTGAAATCTGGCTGGCGGTCACGGTGCCGATGGCACCATTTTCGTAGCGAACGACCGCGTGACCGTAGTCGTCGAGGGCTCGGCCTTCTGCGAAGACTTTGAGGTTGCAGGAGAGTTCGGCGGGGAGCAGTCCGGTCATGTAGCGGCCGAGGTTGTAGGCATGGGTGCCGATGTCCCCAAAGCAGCCGGCGGCACCGGAACGTTTGGGGTCGGTTCTCCAGGCGGCCTGTTTCTGATCGGATTCTTCCAGCCGCGTACGAAGCCAGCCCTGGATGTAGTTGGAACGAATGGCGTTGATTTCTCCGAGTTCGCCGCCAAGGATCATTTCGCGAGCCTGGCGAACGAGCGGATAACCGGTGTAGTTGTGACTGACGGCGAAGACCACACCGGTGGATTCGACGACCCTGACAAGCTCTTCTGCCTGGGCGAAGTCAAAGGTGAGCGGTTTGTCGCAGATCACGTTGAAGCCGGCCTGAGCTGCCGCCCTGGCAATCTGGAAATGGGTGTGGTTTGGTGTGGCCACGCTGACAAAGTCGATCCGCTGATCGGCAGGCAGGGCCAGTTCGCTGTGGATGAGTTCGTCGATGGAACCGTAAGCACGGGAAGCGGGGATGTCGTAGGAAGGAGCGCTGGCTTTGGCGCGAACGGGGTCTGAACTCAGCGCACCGGCAACCAGCGCTGCACGGTTGTCAAGCACTGCGGCTGTGGCGTGAACCCGCCCGATGAATGCTCCCTGGCCACCGCCGACCAGTGCCATTCGCAGTTTGCGATTGAGTGTTCCGTTGGTGGTGTCAGACATGTGGAAGGCCCCGGGGAAAGGAGAGTGGTGCCGGAGCCGGCTGGCGGTTGTCACGGCAGAAAATCAGGAAGGTCGGATGCCACGAGTTTAGTCGTTCGGGACGGTGAAATCAAACCGGCCGAAACGCACGAAAAAACCGCGGCAGAGTTCTCTGCCGCGGTTTCCTTATTGAGTTCTGCAGTCCGCCCGGGAAGCTGGGCAGATCCGCCGAATCAGTAGCTCAGAACAGCGTCGATGCCGAGCACCGTGCTGTTGAACAGGTCGTCATGACCTGCCCCGGCAGCACCGGCACCCGGGGAAAACATGTGCCGAACTTCCGGACGAATCACCAGCATGTCCACCGGCTTGATGTTCAGACCGTAGGTGATGGTGTTGTAGGAGACGGCATCAGCCTTGTACCATTCCTGACGAACACCAGCCTTCATCTGATCGTTGAGCGTGTAGAACAGGTAATTGATGAAGCCCGTGCTGTCGTCTGCAATACCGGTTGTGGCGAAGCTGGTACCGAGGTTGCTCGTCAGCACGTCGAACTGATGCACGCTCTGCAGGTTGTCGCTCCAGTTGTGCGACAGGATCAGGCTGTTGATCGAGCCGTCACCGCGCCAGCCAAGATTGCCGGCGGTGGTCATGTAGGTGAAGCTGGTCGCTTCGGTCAGGCTGTAAATGAATCCGCCAAGGAAGCTGCTGCCGCTGTTGAGCCGGTCGAAGCCGGTGTCCATTCCCAGCGTCCACCCGCCGAGCACTGACAGGCTGTCGCTGGCCGTCCACGTGGCCAGAGCACCCGTGTGGGTGAACGGTTCGCTGTTGTAGAAGGTCAGCTGGCGGCTGAAGAAGAAGTTGCCGCCGGAAGGAATCACTTCATAGCCCACCGGCGTGTAGAAGTGCCCCAGTTTCACGGACACGTCGCCGGCAGCGACTTCTGCGTACAGCTGCGGCAGTGCCCATTCATAGATCCCATGGTTCCACTTCTCATCAAAGTCGTAGCGGCCAAAGTTGTTGCCGAATGACTGAGCTTCGTTACCGTCGATGCCGTAGATGGCTTCGGCACGGAAACCCCAGTCAAGGCCTTTGGATCCGTCAGCGGTGCGGCCGATGTACAGCCCCTGCTGATTCAGCCCGAAGACGTCCCATTCCTTCGAGTTGTCGAAACCCTGTCCGAACTGCACATTGTTGAACGAACCGTTGCCGGTGAATGCACCGTCCGGGTTGTTCTGGTAGCCGAACTGGGTCCAGCCACCAATCTGAATGCCACTCCCGGATTCGCCGAACAGCGATCCGCAGCCTTCACCGCACTCATCCGTGATCAGATCACCGCAGGGGTCACCACAAGGGTCGCCGCAGACGGTTTCCGGAGCACAGCAGCTGTTTTCCGGGCAGCAGCTCATGGCTGCCAGCTGGTCGGTCAGCTTCTGACCAGCTTCCGTGAAGATCTGGTCGCACTGCTGACAATTACCGCCGCAGGCCGTTCCACATCCGTTGTTGCAGCCTTCGCCGGCGGCTGCAAAATTTCCCGTCGTGAGCAGGCCCAAGAGTGCCGTACCTGACAGGAGTGACTTCCATGATCGTTTGACCATTTCCAATCCCTCGCGATCATCCATGACCAACCGAATCGCAGCCTTCCTCCCGAAGGAATTCGATTCCAGTCGTCTGGTCAACCTGCCAACGTTCCGCGTCGGAGTCACTGCGTTGACGCTTGTTGTCGGCAAAAATCCCCGAGCCCACACGCTGTGGAAAAAGCTCAAATCGGGCTGGTTGGGGGTATCGTCGCGCTGGGATAATGGAGCGGAAACGTTCGTGCGGTGAAATGCTGATGTTGTGCAAGCCAGGCGAGCTGCGGGTCTACAATAAGCACATCCGAAAAAAGCTCTGCGAAGCCCCCTCCTTTCCCGACTTGCCCGATTCGCCACCCGGTTGACAGAAATCCGCAGGACCCGCCACAATGGGGTCGACGGTCCCTTCACAACCAGCCATTCCTGCTCATTTACGCTGTTGAATGTCCGCCAGACAATTGAACTCAGACAATTGCCATCAGTCGATGATCTTGCTGATTGGATATTCCACAATTCCCCGGGCTCCAGCCTGCTTCAGCCGCGGAATAATCATTCGGACAGTGCTTTCGTCGACAATCGTGTTGAGCGCCACCCACGCGGGGTCGCTCAGATGCGAGACGGTAGGCTTTTGCAGAGCCGGAAGAATGGACAGCACAGACTGCAGACTGGATTCCAGCACGTTCATCATCAGCCCAACCTTCCCTTCGGCGGCGAGGCAGGACTGCAGCATGAGCGAGATGTTTTCGATTTTGCTGCGGACCCACTGATCGTTCCACGCATCGTGGTTGGCAACCAGGCGGGTGGTGCTTTGCAGAAGTTCTTCGACGATCCGCAGATTGTTGGCCCGCAGCGAACTGCCGGTCTCGGTGACCTCGACAATGGCGTCAGCCAGTCTGGGTGGCTTGACCTCTGTGGCTCCCCAGGAAAATTCCACGTGTGCGGTAACACCGCGAGCAGCCAGGAATCGCGTGGTGAGCCCCACAACTTCGGTCGCGATGCGCTTGCCCTGCAGGTCCCCGACAGTCCGGACAGGCGAATCTTCCGGGACGCACAGCACCCAGCGGACCGGGCGACGACTGACCTTGGAAAAAATCAGTTCGCAGACCTCGTGCACGTCCGCACCGGTTTCAAGAATCCAGTCGTACCCGGTGATGCCGGCGTCAAGAATCCCGTTTTCGACGTACCGTGCCATTTCCTGAGCACGAATCAGCATGCATTCGATTTCTGCGTCGTCGATTGTCGGGAAATACGACCGCGAGGCAAATTTGATGTTGTACCCGGCGCGGCTGAAGAGCAGCGCCGTTGCGTCCTGAAGACTGCCGGCGGGAATGCCCAGTTTGAGTGTACGAGCGGACATGGAGGTGGCCTTTGCGTCTGTTCAGCAAATGAACTTCAGGGCTTTCGGTAGACCTGCTGCGGATCAAAGATCCGCTCGCCCTCGACCGCAACCTGTCCTGTGCCCGGGTCGATCCGCCGAAAGAAGCACGACCGATACCCTTCGTGACAGGCTGCGCCCCCCAGCTGCTGCACTTTCACCAGCAGGGTATCCCCGTCACAGTCGAAATAGACGCTGTGCAGCAGCTGGACATTGCCGCTTTCTTCGCCTTTTCGCCAGAGCTTTTTGCGGCTGCGGCTATAATAGCAGACGCGGCCGGTTTTGAGCGTTTCTTCCCACGCCTCACGGTTCATCCATGCCATCATCAGCACATCCCCCGTCGCGGCATCCTGAGCGATGGCGGGAATGAGTTCGTGCCGGGCGAAATCGGGGCCGTTGATCTGCGACATGGTTTGAAGAAGACAGGAAGACTGCTGAATTCCGGGAAATGTGATCGAAGCCGACCGCAGGTTAGCGAACGGCGAGCAACTTCTCCACACAAGGCCCCGCGGTGGTGGTGAGTTCGCAGGGTTTTGTGGCAAATTGCCGTTTGTGGAAAAGTCCAGCTCGACCAACCTGCGGCAGGAAGGGAATTACCATGCTGGTGATTTCCAGGAATCTATGAAAAAATGCCGATTTTTTTTTCCCCGTGAACCTGCCAGCTGGCCACTAACCATAGCCCCACACTCGCACGCGCCACGGATGTCCAGCGAAGAATTCTGCTCGCTCTGCCCACCACCCCAATTCCAAAAATCCCCCGCCCCTCCATCCGCCGCCTGCGATCCCTCCCTTCACCTTCGCCCCCTGATTTCCGTCTTCCACCTCCTCATGCTGAAAACTCCATCTACCCGGTGCTGCCATGGCAGAAAACCGCCTCCCCGACGACTCCGGCTCCCTGACCCGGATCCTCCACGTCCCGCGAGTTGCCAACGCGGATGCCGGAATCGGTTTCCTGCACGGGCTCAGACACATCCACCACTCCCGGATCCGCCAGTACCGCGATCAGCTCAGACCCCGCCCCGCCACCGCCGAAGATCTCACCCACAACGCCCTCTACAGGCTGCTCACGGCTCTCCTGCACGGTGCCCCGGACCTGCAAAAGGGTTTCCGGATGTTTCTGCGTCTTGCGGGAGCCATCCTTGAAACACAGATTGCTGAACAGATCCGCGGAAGCCCCCTCAGACGCCTCGGGACCCCCAAACAGCCACTCGCACTGCACGAATTCCTCGATCAGCTGCGCAGCGGTTCAGAGGTTCTTCCCACATTTCGCGGCGGCCTGCTCCTCTTTTTCAGCAGACTGCTCAGCCACCCGGAAATCGCCGAAGAGCTTCGCCAATCGCTCGCCGAACTCGCCTGCAACGTGCTGTCCGGCGAATACCCCGATGCCGAACAGCTCGCAGAAAAACTGGAAATGTCCCGCTCCCGACTGCGTCTCCGGTTCCACCTGCTGCTCGCCGTCGCCTCGCCCGGTGTCCGGCGATCAGAATGATCCGGTTTCCCCGCCACAGCCTTTTGAAAGCGACCACCCGCTGTTTACACTACATCACCAAAGTCCACCAAAAACAGGAACTCATACCGCAGTTCAATCACAGGTGAAAACGGGTGAATGCGATGGCACCAGCGGATCCAGGCGCAGACGCAGAACCAGGGTCCGTCAGCAGACTTCTGCACCAAACCATGCAGGGTGACCTTGCCGCAGGAAATCAGCTCCTGCAAAAACTCCAGTCTCAGTACGCCGACAGACTGACAGCAAACCTCACCCGACTGCAGGCCGTCGACAGAGAGGCCATCGCCACAGAAATGCTCTTCCGCCTCTACAAAGGACTCATCGACGGCCGTTTCCAGCAGCCCAGAAATCGCAGAGTCCTCTTCCGCCTCATGAGTGGCATCAACCGAAAATGCCTCAGCGAAAATCTGAAAGGTCGCAAGACACTCAAAGCCCGCACCCTCGGAACACAAACGCTCCCCGAACACACCCTCACCGCCACCGCTGCTGCACCTGATGAACTGGCGGAAGTTGAGGATTTCATTGAGCAACTGTCCAGACGTGTTGACCGCCACATCACCAGCTACCCGAAAGATGCCTTCCTCCGCCCCATGCTCGCCATGCTCCTCGAAGACTGCTCCCGCGAAGAAATCATGGCCGCACACCAACTCACACGCCACAAATACAACACGCGCCTTGACCTGCTCATCCGCATCGGTCGTGAAGGTGCTCGCGAAGATTCACCCGCGTGACAACCCACGAGTCCGCTGGTCGGCGAACCCGCACACGTGACAGGGCGTGCAGGGGATGTCAATCCCCCCGTAACTTCGGGTTGAGCGGTCGGGCGGAAGCCCAATGGCGTTGACTTTCTGGCGGAAGGCGGTGCCGGGAGGGCGAAGCTCCTGCTGAGCCGCATCCCTGCCACGAGCACTGCCACGAGCACTGCAGCGATCCCTGCTGCTCCGTAAAAACGCCGGCAATCGCTCGCAGCGCGCCCCCGTATTCGGTGGCTCGGCAGGAGCCTCGCCCGCCATCCCCCTCCCGACCCGCGCCCGTCAGGAAGCGGACACCCCACCCGTACACCCCACAACTGCACACCGAAAGGTGCATGGCACTGGCAGGCCCTGAT
>JBJTOM010000141.1:0-4459 GCA_046074585.1 Planctomycetota bacterium
TGTTGATGAACAGCTGGCAGGTGCGAGTGTTTTCGCCTTTGGTGGCGAAGGTGACGAAGCCGGTGAGGTTGCTTTGTGTGACGGGATCATCGGTGATTTCGTTGTCTTTCCACTTTGCATAGACGGCGGGGTCGCCGTTGATGCCCCACTGGACCACGAAATCGGGGACCACGCGAAAGAAGCGACATTCGTTGTAGTACCCGGCTGAGACGAGTTCGTGAAACCGGTCTGCGCCCTTTGGCGCCCATTTGCGCTGCACTTCCACGACAAAGTCGCCGCAGGAGGCCTCAAATTTGACGCGGAAGGTTTCGGGAACTGCGGTGGAGCTGGATTTTTCCTGAGCGATGGCAGGGATGGCCAGGCATGAGGCGAGCAGGCCGAGGAGCAGGTGTTTCATGGTCGTGTCCGGTCGAAACAGAATGAAGGATTGAGATACTTAAATCACGCAGATGCTGTGGCTGCAGGTCCACGGCGGGGAATGTATTGCCGCAGGTAATTGAGGCTTTGCTGAAGCGAGGCCATGCGATCTTCGAGGGAACCTTCGAACGCACGATCTTCCACTTCCACGCAGACCGGGCCACGATAGCCGGCGTCGGTGAGCTGTGAGAAGAAGCGGCCCCAGTTGACGTCGCCCATCCCCGGCAGTTTGGGGGTGTGGTAACGGTTGGGGTGCGCCAGAATGCCCACCTGGTCCAGTCGATGCTGATCCAGTCGCACGTCCTTGGCATGAATGTGCACCAGACGTTCACGGAATTCGCGGAGTGGTGCGAGGTAATCCATGTGCTGCCAGATCATGTGAGATGGGTCGTAATTCAGTCCGAAGCTGGCGGATGAAATGTCGGTGAACATTCGTCGCCAGATTTCGGGGCTGACGGCGAGATTTTTTCCGCCGGGCCATTCATCAGCGGTGAACAGCATCGGGCAGTTTTCGATGCCCACCCTGACCCCGGATTCTTCGGCCAGAGCGATCAGTGGACGCCACGTGTCGAGGAATCGCGGCCAGTTGGCATCGACGGACTGCGTCCAGTCGCGGCCGATGAACGTGTTGACGCGTGTGATCCCCAGCAGCCCAGCCGCGCGGATGACAGCCTGCAGATGGCTGACTGCGGCCGCCGCTTCAGCCGGGTTGGGGCTGAGCGGATTTGGGTAGTAACCCAGTCCGCTGATCTGCACCTTTGTCTGCTGCACAATCTGCTGAATGTGATCGATCTGAGCGGCGCTGATGCCGGTCACATCGATGTGACTGACACCGGCGTAGCGACGCTCAGCCTTCCCGGCCGGCCAGCAGCAGACTTCGACGCAGTCGTAGCCGAGGCTGGCGGCCGTTTCGAAGAGTTGCTGGAAGGTCAGGTCGGGAAGGATGGCACTGACAAAACCGAGTTGCACGCCGGGAGTCCCTGAAACTGGAGGGGGGGAAGAGACGGAGGTGCAGAGGGGCAGAGGCTTTAACCGAGTTGTGTGCGTACGTTTTCGAGCAGCGTCTTCGTGGCGCGGATGCCGGCGAATTCATCCAGCTTTCCGCCTTCGTATTCGATGCCGACGTAGCCGGAGTACCCGGTGGCGAGGACAATCTTCATCATCCGCACGTAGTCGGTTTTGGTTTCGTTGCCATCGGCGTCGAAGTCGTGAGATTTGGCGCTGACGGCTTTGGCGAAGGGCATGAGTTCTTCGACGCCCTTGTAGCGGTCGTACCATTCTTCGCCGCCAATTCGGAAGTTGCCGAAGTCGGGCAGAGTACCGCAGTTGGGCAGATTCACAGCCTTCATCACGCCGGCCAGCCAGGCACCATTGCTGGAGAGGCCACCGTGGTTTTCCACGATGACGTTCAGTCCGTGGGGGGCGGCAAATTCGGAGAGTCTGCGGAGTCCGTCAGCGGCCCGCTGCTGCTGTTCCTGGAAGGTGCCAGCGCTGCCGGCATTGACGCGGATGGAATGGCAGCCGAGCGCTTTGGCGGCTTCGACCCACTTGTAGTGGTTCTCGATGGCCTGGCGACGACGGTTTTCGTCAGGGTCACCGAGGTTCCCTTCACCATCAATCATAATCAGCAGCGTCCGGACACCGATGTCACCGGCGCGTTTCTTGAGTTCTGCGAGGTACGCTGCGTCCTTTGCCTTGTCCTTGAAGAACTGGTTGATGTCTTCGATGGCATCAATGCCGAATTCCTTTTTGGCCGTGGCAGCGAAATCAAGGTTATTGAGTTTACCGCCGAAGATGGTGCGGTGCAGCGACCACTCTGCAAGCGAAATCTGAAACGACGCCGCGGACGACGCAGCAAAGGAACCGGCAGATGACACGGCAGCCCGGGATGCCGCCACGGCAGCGGCCGATGCCGCCAGAAAGGATCGGCGGGAACAATGCGAATTCATGTGGGATGTCTTTCGAACGACGTGGAGTATAATCTGAAGAGGGCGAACGCCGGGAAACACATCGATTCGTCTGTCTGTTCCCGGTTCGCCACGAGTTGGGTGAGTGTATCGTTGCCTGCAGCAATTCTCAATTCTGAGGGATCTGCTCGCACGAACTGAGACTTTTCCCAGGACCACCATTTGCCACAGGGCACCAAACAGCGATGTCCGAACCTGCCAGACTCCCCCCTTCAGTGCTCATCGCCGGCTGCGGTTATGCCGGACAGCGAGCAGCCAGGTACTGGCGGCAGTGCGGGGCCCGCGTCAGCGCCATCACCCGGTCCCCGAACCGCGGTGCCGAGTTTGCTGCGGCCGGAATCGAACCGATCGTGCTTGACCTCACGGATCCGCAACCGTGGCCGCCCCTGCCCGACGCTGAGTTGATTCTGTGGAGCGTGGGCTATGACCGTGCGTCCGGACATTCCCGCGAAGCCGTCTGGCTGTCAGGGTTCAAAGGCTTTCTGAACAGCCTTCCGGCAACCGCAAATCCACGGCGATTTCTGTTGACATCCAGCACCAGTGTGTATCGCGATCGTGCCGGTGGGGACGTGGATGAGGACTCGTTTGCAGATCCTGAACCGGGTCAGGAGGGAGGTCGGGTGTGCCTTCAGGCTGAAGGGCTGCTGAAGGAATTTTCTCACGACCACAATATCACGCCTGTGATCCTGCGTCTGGCAGGCATCTATGGCCCCGGGCGACTTTTGCGGCGACTTGAGGATCTGCGGAACGAAGTGCCGATCGTCGCCGATCCCGACTCGTGGCTGAATCTGGTGCATGTGGACGACATCACGACGGCCCTCGATTTTTGCGCCCGGCACCCGCAGCCGCCGTGCATTCTGAATGTGGCCGCAGCAGAAACAGCAACGCGACGGCAATACTATCAGACCCTCGCGGAACTGGCCGGGTGCCCTGCCCCCCTGTTCGCTCCAGCCCCCGGCGGAGGTTCAGGGCGAACAGGAAACCGTCGCGTCGTGAGCATCGAACGCCCACGGCTGGGGCTGAAGTTTCAGTATGAAGACTGTCGCTCCGGACTCCTGCAGGCACTGAAAGCCACACCCCGACAGACACCGTAACCACAATTCCTCCCACTCAACCGGCCGGCAACCTAAAATCCCCCCATAGCGGCCCGACTCCCTCACGGTCGCGGCTCGTTTCGTGCCTGGCGTCCAGGCGGGAGGGCGAAGCTCCTGCTGAGCCGCATCCCTGCCGCCAGCACTGCAATACATCGCGCGGCTCCGCAGAAATACTGGCAGAGATTCACAACGCGAAACAGCAACCGGTGGCTCGGCAGGAGCTTCGCCCTGGAATGACGAAACAGTGGTAAGAACACCGGAAGTCGTCTTTCGGACTCCGCCCCACGTGACAGGGCGTGCGGGGGATGTCAATCCCCCGGTAACGGCGCGTGCCCGCGCGGCCAATACCGCATCAGGAACGCACCCGGGCCGCACCGTCTGATTGACATCCACTGCTCGCTTTGTCGTGTGGCAATGGTCCTGTGTTGAGTCCGAAACACGAATTCCATTGCGGTTAACCTCGTTTCCTCATCCCAGCTTCGCCCTCCCGGCAACGGCCTGCGCCGGACATGGAACGCCACCGAGGCGGAGTCGTCGGTTTGCAGGGACTGTCCCCGACGGTCTCGCGGGCCGGATTCCCGCCCCCCCCGTAGCTCTGCAATCGGGGTTATCGCCGCAACAGCTCAAATCACCACAAACGGAAAAATCGTCCCAACCGGGGCGGTCAAGTCAGACGCTCCGCCTTGCTCTTGCCGCAGAGACTGTCCCCGCAACGCGGGGCTCCGGCGTTGTCTCGCGGTCTGCACGAGCGACAGCACATCTCCGTCCGCAGGCTGCGGGGACTGTCCACAGCAGGCCAGGAACCCGGCAAAGGTGCATGGCACCGAAATGCAGAAGATAAACCTGCTCCCAACCCGATCTCGGAAAACGAATGTTTCTGTGAACGGTTACGCAGATGGCGGATGTGAGGGCGGAATTCCGGGGCCTGTCTGCAATTGGCACCACATTGATCCCTGGAAAGGACGGCGAGCTGGTCTGGTG
>JBJTOM010000142.1:0-52821 GCA_046074585.1 Planctomycetota bacterium
GATCATCGAACACTTTCGGGCCAGGCAATCTTCTCATCCGCGCCGCCCTGAATTTACAGCACCACTACATCTCAAGGCACTCTTCCATTCTCTTCTGATCCCCCGTCAGCCCATAAAGAAGCCCGTCATGGATCCCGACACACTGTTCACAAAACTCGCCCACATCCTCGATGAAGATCAGATCGGGCCTGACTACGTGCTTCGATCCTCGCTCGTCTGGGACTCCCTTTCCGTGCTGGCAATTGTGTCCTTCATTGACGAATGCGCTCTCGATCCTCTGCACGTCTCCGACCTGCAGAACCTGCATACGGCTGGTGATCTGCTGCTCTTTCTGAATTCCCGGATCCCGGTTCATCATGCTCCCCCGGCGGCCTGACACTCCGTTCTGCTCAGCCTGCCTTCACCATGTCGCTCCACATCCCCACACGAAATCCTCTTATGGCCGGCGACCTTTATCTGGCCAGTAATGGCCGCTCCACCTCCACCTCTGCTCTGCGCAGCGCCCTCCGCGACTGCGGAGCACACGACTGCAACGTGCTCTTCGTGCATGCCGGTATTAATTTCGGCGCGCCCTCCGCCCCCCGCGCCCAACTTCTGCAGGCACTCACTCAGACCCTCCAGCAACTCGGTCCGGCCACTCTTTGTTTTCCCACGTTTACTTTCAGCTTCATCAACGGCGAAGTCCACGATCCGCAAAACACTCCCAGCCGCATGGGTGTGCTCAGCGAATACTTCCGCAAACTCCCGGAAACCATTCGCTCCCCGGATCCCCTGATGTCCGTCGCCGCTACCGGCCCCCAAGCCCGGCAACTCACCACCGTCGGTTCCCAGTCCTGCGGAGAAAACTCAAGCTTCCACCGGCTCAGCCAAACCGATGGTGTCAGGTTTTTGTTTTTCGGTGTGCGCGCCCAGGATTGCTTCACCTACATGCACTTCCTCGAATGGACCGTCCGCGCTCCTTACCGCTTCAACCGCGAATTCCACGGCACACTCCAACTCAAAGGCCACCCGCAGCCTGCCACCGCCACGCTCTTTGTTCGCCATCCCGGCGTCTTTCCCGGACCGGGCAATGCCGCCTACGAACAACAACTCTCAGAATCCGGTGTCATGCGTACTCAGCCATTCGGAGACAATTTCGTTCACTGCGTTCCCGAAGCCGCCGCCAAATCCCTCTGGCTGCAGCTCTACCGCCACGATCCAGGTTTCTTCATCTCCTCGCCGTTCACGCCCCCCGATTCGCCGCCAACTGACTTCGAACATTCCCTCCCCATGGTTGCCATGTGAACAGCCATGCACACAGCACGCCTTGAAATCGACAGCCTCGCATGGGGACGAAATGTCCTCCAGATCACCGCATTTGTCCCCACGGACGACTTCAAACTCCACGAATCGCAGTATCTCGACAAGTATGATCCGGCGTACGTGTTTTCAGCTGTGAATGTGGCTGATCTGGAACGCATCGAATACCTCACCCATGCCGGATTCACACCGGTTGACTGCCAGCTGCAGCTGAATGTGTCCTTCCGTCGCAGGTTCCCAACCCCGGCTCCACACTTCACCTGGTGTCAGGTCCTCACCCACACTCAGCTCGACGAAGTCCTCAGCATCGCCTCCGACCTGGACTTCTGTGATCGCTTCTCCCGCGATCCGCTCGCACCTCCCGGGTTCTCCTCACTGCGTTACACCGAATATCTGCGGCAATCCTTCGCGCTGCCGTCCGACGAAATCTGGTGCGTTTGCGACGCGACCTCCGGACGCATCCTCACCTTCCGCAGTCATCGCAAAGTCAGGGAACAGCAGGTTCAGCTGCTGCTTGGCGGTGTTCGGAAAGAACTGCACGGAGAGGGCCTCGGAGCCATCTCAACTCATTTCTGCTTCAACCAGATGGCAGCCGCGGGCATCAAACGCGGCTCCACCCGCATCAGCATATCCAACAAACCCGTGTTCGACCTCGAAGTCACCCACTTCGGCTTCCGTTACCACTCCGCCTCTCTGATCCTCCGTAAGTGCTATCCCCAGACACACGCCGGGGAACAATCATGAAAACGCACGTCCTTGAATACGCCGAATACGGAGCGCTCAAACTCTGTCCGGATGCCCCCGCTGTCGAATTCCGCGACGATTCCCGCTCCTTCGCTCAGCTCATCTCCCTCGCCACCCACGTCGCAGCGTCCATCTGCCGCAACTCGTCCGCCATCAATTCCCCTGTCTGCGTCTACCTCCCCCGCGGCATCGAAACCATTGCCGCAAACCTCGGCACACTTAGCTGCAGAAACTGCTACAGCAACCTCGATGTTCGTTCGCCGCTGACAAGAACAGCCGCCATTCTCAACACCCTTCAACCCGCCCTCGTCATCACCTCCGGCGAACTGGCTCCAAACCTCCTCCCAATCACGTCGCCCCGGACAAAACTGCTCCTCATCGAAGACATCCTTCAAACCACTCCAACCCCCTCAGAACTCAGCGAAATCCTCCGCCGACGAACGCAGGCTCTCGATGTTGATCCTGCCTGCATCATCAACACCTCTGGTTCCACCGGTATTCCCAAGAGTGTCGTCATGAGCCATCGCAACATCATTGATTTCATCGACTGGACCCTCAGCGAATTCCCGTTCAACCCAACCGACCGCTTCGCCTGCCTCTCCCCCCTGTACTTCGATATCTACACGCTGGAACTCTATACCGCCCTGGCCACCGGCGCCTGCCTCTGTCTGATTCCCGACGCATGGACAGGCTTCCCCGCAAAACTCGTTGAATTCCTTGCCCAACAGCGGATCACGTTCCTCTTCTGGGTGCCGTCCGTCATGGTTGCCATCGCCAATCTCGGACTCCTGCAAAAGGTTCCTCTCCCCGGCCTCCGCCGAGTCTTCTTTGCCGGCGAAGTCTTTCCCACCCGACAATTCAATCTCTGGCGCAAGGCACTCCCAGCCACCGAATTCGTCAATCTCTACGGGCCCATCGAAATTACAGTTGACTGCACGTGGTACCGGATCACCAAAGAATTCGCCGACGATGAACCGCTCCCCATCGGCTTCCCCTGCCGCAACACCGAAATCCTTATCCTCACCGAAGACAATCAACTCGCCGCTCCCGGCCAGCAGGGCGAACTCTGCGTCAAAGGCTCCTCCCTTGCCATGGGCTACTGGAATGACCCCGAACGCACCGCCAAAGTCTTCACCCAAAACCCACTGCAGAACCATTACCCCGAAATGATCTATCGCACCGGAGATCTCGCCTCCGTCAATCAGCACGGCGAAATCCTCTTCCATGGACGAAAAGACTACCAGATCAAGCACTCCGGTTACCGCATCGAACTGGGCGAAATCGAAAATGCCGCCTCCGGCACCGGACTCCTTCAGCAGGTCTGCGTCGTCTATCTCGCAGAACACCAGGAAATCGTCCTTTTCTACTCCAGCCCGGACCCCGTGGATCTCAACACCCTCCGCAGCAGACTCCTCGAACGACTCCCCCGCTACATGCTGCCTGCTTCCTTCAATCACCTCCCCGAACTCCCCCGCAACCCCAATGGCAAAATCGATCGCCTGACGCTCCAGCAAAAGGCACTCCGCCATCATGCCTGATGCCCTCACACCGTCCGTCTTCACACCGTCCGTCTTCACACAGGCCGTCTTCACACAGGCCGTCGTGCTCGGCGGCGGACGTATCGCCTGCGATTGCCTCACGGCACTCGCTGACGCCGGTCTCCCCGTCCATGCCATCCACAACGACTCCTCCCCCTTCTCACTCCTGCACCGCGCCGCCAACCGCCCGGCTTGCTCCTGGCAAAAGCTTTCCAAACCCCAGGCACTCACCCGCTACTTCCTCGAAATCCAGGCACCAACGCTTGTGGTCAGTGCCAACAATGCCTGGATTGTCCCCGCCATCGTGCTGCAAAACCCGGCCCTCCGATTCATCAATTACCATAACTCGCTGCTCCCCCGACACCGCGGACGAAACGCCCCCTCCTGGGCCATCTATTGTGGTGATCAGTACACCGGTGCAACATGGCATCTCATCGATTCCGGCATTGATACCGGCCCCATCATCGCCCAGCAACGCGTGCCCATCACTCCTGTCTCCACTGCCCTCCAGCTTGTCGCCGAGTGCATGCGGGCTGCCACTTCACTCTTCCACCAATTCCTCCCACGACTTCTCACCTGGTCGCTCTCTTCCATCCCGCCGATGCACTCGCAAACCGAGTACCACGCTGGCCGCGACGTGCCTGCTCGCGGCCTGCTTGATCCGGACTGGCCCCTGCCCCGCATCAGCCGCCTGCTCCGCGCACTCGACTACGGCCCCCTCGATATCCTTCCCAAACCCCGACTGCTCCTCCCGCAACTCCCCGACTGTCAGGCTCCTGTGATCGCTCGCTACAGCATCCGCAATGCCCTCTGTCAGATTCCGGTTCCACCAGTTCCCGGCTGCAGTCCCCACCTCATCCAGCGACCCGATGCCAGCATCGTCCTCTGGCTCGCACCGCCACCGGTATCACCCTGCACCACTCCCGAAAAATTCACTCCCTGAACCCACCTTCGCTTCTGCTCTCCGGCCTTTCCCCATGCACGACCAAATCCTCCGGATTCTCAGTCGCATCCGTGCCGATGCCGACTACCGCAACTCCTCCGACTTCGTCGAAGACGGACTCCTCGATTCCTTCGACATGGTGATGCTCACATCAGAACTTGAAAAATCCTTCTCCATCACCATCGATGGGCTCGACTTCGTCCCGGAAAACTTTGCCTCCATCGAACACATCAGACAACTGCTGGTGAAAAACGGAGCGGTCCCGTGAATTTCCTGTTCTCAGGGAAACGCATCGCCGGCATCCATGTCGTACTGCCACAGCGGGAACTCCGCTTCACAGACGACATGGCCGCCTTCGGCTTCGCCCCGGAACGCTCCCGTCGACTCCAGGAAGTCATGGGCTACGACAGACACCGTGTCGTCGAGCCCGGCGTCTGCGTTTCCGATCTGGCCGTCGCCGGTCTCCAGCACCTCTTCAGCCAACAGTGCCTGCAACCCGACCAATTCGACGCCCTCCTTGTGCTCACCCAGTCTCCCGATCACTTCATCCCCCCGACATCCAACATCATCCAGGGCCGGCTCAGGCTCAAACATGACCTCTTCTGCCTCGACATCAATCAGGGCTGCGCAGCGTGGCTCGTCGGACTCATTCAAGCCTGCCTCCTGCTCGAACAGCCCGCCATCACCAAAGTTCTCCTCATCGCCGGCGACGTCATCAGTCGTCGTGTCTCTCCACGGGATCGCAACAGCTTCCCGCTCATCGGTGACGGAATCGGCATCGCACTGGTCGAAAAATCACCAGACGCGGGGCCCATCCACGCCAACCTCCGCATGGACGGCTCACGCGGCGACGCCCTCACCATTCCTGCCGGTGGCTTTCGCATGCCCTCCACTCCCCTGACAGCACTCGAACACGATGCCGGTGACTCCAATCTCCGCAGCCTGGATCACCTGCACATGGACGGCACTGCCGTCTTCAACTTCGTTCAGCGGGAAGTTCCGCCGCTGATCGATGAACTGCTTCGCTTCGCAGGCATCCCGGAACACACCATCGACTACTACCTCTTTCATCAGCCCAACCGATTCATGCTGGAAAAACTGGCCGCCAGAATGCGAGTGGATCCTGCCCGCATGCCTTCCAACGTCGTAGAAAACTTTGGCAACTCCAGCGGCGCTTCCATTCCCGTCAACATCGCTCTCAATCTTGCCCACGTCCTCCACTCCACTCCACTCAATGTCTGCTTTGCCGGATTCGGTTCCGGGCTCACATGGAGCTCCATGCTGCTCAGCCTCGGCCCACTCCGCTTCTGCTCCATGCAACACGTCTGATCTCACCTTTCCACCAACACTCCTCCACAAGCCAGGGTCGTCATCATGGCCGATATTTCCGCCTCGCAACACCCCGAACTGTTCGAAAAAGCCTCCCTGGTCGCCCATTCGCCGGCGGCCGTCGACTTCAATGCCATCCGCCACTGCATGGATGAATTCGGCTTCGCCCGCGTGAGCGGCCTCTACTCGCAGCAGGAAATTCGCGATCTCCTCGATCGCGTCCGCTCCCGCTTTAACCCGCAACTGGACCAGAAACACGACGCCAGTGACGCAGAAGCACTCCGCCACCCCCTCCAGAAGGTCGTTGTCGGTGGCATCACCGGCATCAACAGCTGCGCACGACTCATTCGCACCTTCTTTCTGCCCCTCACCGGCCCCGATCTCTTCGGCTCCCACGAAATCTTCAAACGACTCGCCCGCTTCCGCAACCTCCTCTGCGGCGAACCCGAAAACTTTGCCGTTGACGGTGACGAAAAAGGACTCTGGACCGCATCACGCATTCACCACTACGTCCGCGGTGGAGGATTCATGGCCGAACACTCCGATTTCGGCACCGCAGTCGCCGCCGCCGAAGCCGGGTTCGACCGCTTCGCCCAGGTCATCCTCATCATCTCTCAGAAAGGACGCGACTTCCATTCCGGAGGTGCCTTCATTCGCCGCGGTGAGGACCGGTTTTTCTATGAAGATGCCTGCCAGTCCGGAGATATCGTCATTTATGATGGTCGCATCCGACATGGCGTCGCCGACATCGATGGAACGCTTCCCTTTGAGTTCACCAGCATCGAGGGACGGCTCGTCGGCTTCGCCACCCTCTACAAACGCTTCACCAACACCGACTCTCAATACCGCGAACTCCTCAAAGGCTACACCGGCTGAAACAACCCCACGCACCTCGAACTCGTTATGAGCCGATTGAAGTGAGCTGGGTGAGCGGGTGTTTGAGTGAAAAGTGAAACAGGGTCAGGTGTTCGGTGAGAGTTCCGGGATGGGGCTGGCGGCGGCGAGCTGCTGGGTGATTTCGCGCGGGATTCCCGGGGCCAGTCGCAGCACGCCCACATCAAAGACATTGTGCAGAATTGTTGAGATCAGCGAGGGGATCGTGATCGGGCTGGAGGCCGGTTCGCCGGCATCCCGGGAGGATTGGCCGAGCACTTGTCCGCCCGGATATCCGCCTCCGGCCACAAGCAGGGGGGCAAGTCCGCCCCAATGGTCGCGTCCGCCGTTGCCGTTGATTCGCGGCGTGCGTCCCATTTCGCCACAGGCCACAAGGAGAATGCGGTCCTGCAGTCCCTTTTGGCGAACATCGTCGAGGAAGGCTGAGAGGGCATGATCCAGAGGTCCGCCCATGTATCGCATGCCTTCGGCGACACCGGCGTTGTTGGCATCCGCATGCATATCCCAGACAAAATTGGTCGTCACGGTGACAAAGCCGCAGCCGGCTTCGCAGAGCCTTCTGGCGAGCAGCAGGAGCTTTCCAAGACTCTGGACGTTGTCCACGTAGTTGCGGTGATTGTTCCAGCGACGACTGATGTCTTCCGGGCGGAGGAGCGGTGCGGTGTCGTAGCGCGCGACTACGGCTGGATCTTCCCTCGTCAGATCAAACGCCTGAGCAGCTCCGCCAACGAGTGTTTCAAACGCCTGCTGCCGGATGCGGTCCATGCCGGCAAGCGCACCGCTGCGTTCCACACCGCGGCGCAGGCCATCCAGCTGGGTGAGGAGTGCGCGACGATCGTCCAGTCGGGTGCGGTCCAGCTGTAACTGCATGTTTTCCTGGGCTTCGCCACCTCCACCGGGCACGAAGGGGCGGTAGCCACCGCCCAGCTTTCCGGCGGACGTGAAGTCACCGAAGGATTTGACGAAGGGTTGAGCGGAGGGCTGGACGGCCTGTGGAAACAGAGCGACGTTTGTTGGCAGTCCCGTTCCTGGGCGGTTGGTGCCGGCCACTCGCGAATAAAGAGACCCCAGATTGGCATCGAGTGAATGCCGGCCGAGGATGGGCTTGATGTCGTGGTTACCGTCACCCGTGACGAATGAACGCACGATGGTGAACTGGTCGGCCCGTGCAGCCAGTTGCGGGAAGGTGCCGCCGAAGGTGACACCCGGTGTTTTCGTCTGCAGTTCGCCGGTGGCACTTTGAATGCCCACGGGCGCTGTCATTTTGGGGTCGAAGGTTTCTGTCTGGCTGGGGCCACCGTGCAGGAACAGGAAAATGACGGAACGATCACGCAGAACGGAGGACTGTGTGGCGGAGGCCTGCAGGAGTGAAGACAGTCCGAATCCGGTCCCGGCGAGCGCTCCGGCCTGAAGAAAACAGCGGCGTCCCAGCCGCGGATCGCGGTCGCAGAACGAAAGCATAGAGTGTTTCCGCGTGGTGGGTGTGATGCGGTGGGGTGGGGCTGGCTGATGCCAGGCAAGGCTGGCATCAGCCAGTTCAACAGTCTTGCAGATCGACTGGCCTGGGGAAAGCGGGAAATCGGCCGGGGGCACCCGGAAATTCAAATTCACCTGCATTCTCCCCTTTCCGCAATTCCCTCCGTCCGGTCTGCCGATTAAAGTCCAATGTCACCCCCCCACACTCCAATCCTTCCGCTGTCCGGACTCCTGCCTGCCAGTTTCCTCCTTCCCCGCTTTGCGGCCCCCAGGATCTGCCAATGGCTGCCACTCCCCTGCCCTCCCCGCTCCTGCCCTGCGCCCGCTATCTCTCTCGTCGTGACCTCCTGCGGGTTGGTGCGCTGTCCATCGGAGCATCCCTGAGCCCTCTGACGACCCGCGATGCCGCCGCCAGTGGCGGAATATCCACGGCCACCGCGGATTCCGTGATCTTTCTCTGGATGGGCGGTGGTGTCACCCATCTGGATTCGTTCGACCCGAAACCGCAGGCACCAGAGGAGATTCGGGGGACGCTCGGTGCGATCCAGACGGCCATCCCCGGCGTCCACTTTGGTTCGCCGATGCCACGGCTGGCCGAAGTCGCTGATGAATTGTGTCTGGTCCGCAGTTTTTCCCACGACAGCAACGATCACCTGCTCAGTCAGGTCTACACCCTTTCCGGTCGCAAAGTGACCCCGGCCCAGCTGTTCTCTGAACCGAATATCGGAGCGATCGTGAATTACCTGCAGGGCCCCCGTAACGGGCTTCCAGGTTACATCGCCGTCCCGGGGATCACTCGTCCCGGTCCTCCTCCCCATAACCTGTTTGTGGGTGGCTGGCTGGGCAACAGCCATGCACCGTTCTGTACGGGTGGCATTCCCGAACAGCCGGATTTCACAGTGGGAACGAAATCTCCGAATCCCTCGCCGGAATCCACCGAAGATCTGGCTCCCCGGGACCTGCTCCCGCTGGAAGGACTCAGCACCGCCCGGCTCTCCAGCCGCAGCCTGCTCCAGCGGCAGCTCGACCAAACCCGCAAAGACCTCGAAACCAGCCTCACCACCACCGGTCGGCAGCGCCAGCTGGAAAGTGCCCTGCACCTGCTCACATCGTCCGCTGTGCGAAGTGCGTTCGACATCTCCGTGGAATCCGCGTCTGTCCACGACGATTACGGTCGCACAAAAATCGGCCGTCGCTGTCTGCTGGCCCGAAGACTCGTCGAAGCCGGCGCTCGCTTCGTCATGGTGGATTACGGATACGATCCTGACTACGGGAACCTCTGGGATAACCACAACGCGGCAGGTCAGAACTTTCCACACGTGTCGGAACTTTGTCAGCGCGGGTATCACCTGGCCGGGACCGACCGCGCCTGCGGGGCCCTGCTCAGGGATCTTCGCGGCCGCGGACTGCTCCAGCGAACACTCGTCGTGTTCCTCACGGAATTCGGACGTACCCCTAAAATCAACTCCGCAGGCGGACGTGATCACTGGGGCATGTGCGGTTCCATCTTTTTTGCCGGCGGAGGAACTCGGCCTGGAACCGTCATCGGAGCTTCCGATGACCAGGCGGCCTGGCCCACCACGCCTCCGTGGGGCCCGGCTGACGTCGCAGCCACGGTCTATCAGGCTCTGGGCATCGACCACGAAACGCGGATTCCCGACCAGTTTGGTCGACCACTGCCGGTGCTTGATCACGGGCAGGTGATTGAAGGCGCGTTTTAGACTCTTCCTTTGTATCTTCAGTGCACTGTGCAAGCATCTTTGTACGACGGACTTCCAGTCCGTCGTTCGAAGCGACGGGCTCGAGGTCCGTCGTACCTTTTGGATGCGGCCCTGCCGGGTCAGAGGTTGGGGGGGATTCCGCTTCCTGACGGGCGCGGCTCCGGCCCGCGCGGCCTGGGTGGGTGGGGGCGATTATTGGGGCGTTGGCAGCCATGTTCGGCCGGCGACTTTGGTGCGCAGGCTCCACAAGCTGCCTCCGGCCGTCACATACAGGGTCTTTCCATCCGCGTCACCAAAAGCGCAGTTGGTGGTTTCGTCGCGTGGAATCCGCACGAACTCCATCAGTGACCCGGAGGGGCTGAACACGTAGATTCCGGCGGTGGGTTCATCGGCGGATTCGTGTGGTGGATTTGGGGAGTTGAGGCCGGCAGCGACGTAGAGTCGGCCTTCTGCGTCGAGCTTCATTCCGTCGGGGCCGCGCGTTGTTTTCCAGTCGTAAATGAGCGTTTGTGTGGCGAGGTCAGGACGACCGTCCGGCTGCAGGTGAAACCGCCAGAGCCGGCGAGCGCCTGTCCGGGCGTTGTTGTTATCTGCCACATACAGCAACCGGTCATCGGGCGTCACTGTAATCCCGTTGGGCCGGTCGAGCTCCCGTCCCAGAATTCGCTCCACACGTCCGTCCGGGTCAATGCGATACACACCTTCCACTGTTTGCCCGTCAGCATCCCGCATTTCCATCGCTGAACGATCGCCGTAGCAGGGGTCTGTGAAGTACAGGCGATTGGCTGCATCCAGGGTCAGATCGTTGGGCTGATTGAATCGATGTCCGTCGTAGTTTTCTGCGAGCACCCGAAGTGTGCCATCGGCTTCCAGGCGAGTGACTCGACGCCGGACGGGTTCGCAAATGACCAGTCGTCGCTGGCGATCGATCAGCAGTCCGTTTGAACCGGCGGCCTGGCGGAAGACAGACTGCGTTCCATCGGGGCTGCGCAGATGAATATCGCCGCCGCCGCTGGTGAACAGACCTCGTTCCGGATGCCAGACCGGCCCTTCGCCCGCTCCGGTTTCCTGCAGCAGTTGTGGAGCGGAGTCAAAGACACTTTCTGCGGAGCCTGGCGCGACTGGCCCTGCTGCGGGGCCGAAACGGAAGTCGGCGCGGACCGGGAAATGATCGGAGAGCCGTTCAGTGGCGGCATCCCGAAGAATCGCTGCCGAGACGACTGAAGGCAGCAGACTGGGCGTGACAAACACATAATCGAGCCGACGATCCGTGCCGTGGTCTTCGTCCGCAGTCAGCGGTGTTGGGAACGTCCCGACAAACGGCATATCGGGGCGTCGCTCACGCACCAGCAGATCGACAAATCCCTGATCCAGAATCGCCTGAATACCTCCGTAGTCCATCCGGCCGTCGTTCAGATTCCGAGCGCCCTGGCTGCGTTCGTCGAGTCGTCTGAAGAAGGGAACCAGTTGGGGGTCGGAGTCATAGTGGGGGCGGTCTGCGGGTGAAAAACCGTTGAAATCCCCGGCAAGGATGATTCTGGGGGAGGCTTCATTCAGCGATTGGATGTCGGCCTTGAGCAGCGCGGCTTCTTCGATGCGACGGGCGAAGTTGGAGGGGTGGAAGTGGATCACATAGATCCAGATTCCGGCAATTCGGCAGCGGAGCAGTCCGTGATGAAAACCGTCCCGCAGCAGCTTGACGTCGGAAATGGGAAGTCGTGATGTGATGCCGGTGGAGAAGCCGTCAGGTTTGAGCAGAACGGAATGGGGGTGGCCCCAGGAAGCGGCGTCGGCAGCGAGCTTTTCCGGGGTCCAGGTATTGAGTTCCTGCAGGGCCACGATGTCGGGCATCTGGGCGGCCATCCAGCGTTTCCATTCGCCCGATCGCGGATCACCACGTCTGGTGAAGCCGTAGAAGACATTGTGCGTGATCAGTCGGAGTGTTTGCGGGGTGTCATCGGCTGCGGCCGGGGCAATCCACGTGGTCAGGCTGAGGGCGAGCAGGAGTGTTGCGAGGACTGCAAACCGGCGGGTATCGGCCATGAGTTTTGTTCCGGGATGGTGGGGTTGATTTCCGGGGCGCGGTTGTCTGCAGGAGCGAACCTGTTTTGCGGAGCGAGGGGCTCTTAAAAGGCCGGCTGTCTGGTCGGGGCGACGCGGAGGGAGCTCTCTGTGCCGCAGCCGCCGGCGGTGGGGAGCAGTTTTCCGGGGCTGCAGAGTCCGCTGGGGTTGAACACCCGGCGGACATCAGCCATGACGGCGAGGTCTTCCGGGGAGAACAGCCGCGGCATGAAGCTGATCTTTTCCACGCCGATGCCGTGTTCGCCCGTCACACTGCCGCCAAGGTCAATGCAGCGATTCAGGATGTCCTCGCTTGCCAGAAGTACTCGTTCGACCTGATCTGCGTGTCGCTCGTCAAACAGAATAATCGGATGCAGATTGCCGTCCCCGGCGTGGAACACATTCACGATTCGCAGATTGTATTTCTGTTCTGTCTGCCGGATGAATTCGAGGATTTCGGGGAGTCGTGTTCGGGGAACGACGCCGTCCTGTGTGCAGCAGCTGGGGGCGAGTCGACCGATGGCGCCGAACGCCTGTTTGCGGCACTTCCACAGCAGCTGTCGTTCTTCCTCTGAACGTGACCGTTTGACTTCACGAGCACCGTACTGCATGCAGATCGCTTCGATGGTTGCGGCTTCCCCGTCAACGACGCATTCGAGGCCGTCAGTCTCGATGATGAGCACGGCACCGGCATCCAGCGGAAAGCCGAAGTGGAATGCGTCTTCGAGTGCTTCGATGATTCCCTGGTCGAGCATTTCCAGAGCGGCCGGGACGATGCCTGCGGCGATGATTCGGCTGATGGCGGTTGTGGCATCCGCCACTGTGTTGAAAATCGCCAGCATGGTGCGGCAGGCGGCGGGGTCGCGAGTGATCCGCACCCAGACTCGAGTGACCACGCCGAACGTGCCTTCGCTGCCGACAAACAGGCCCGTCAGATCGAAATCATTGCCGCGGCCGCAGGGACCGCCCAGCTGAATCAGCTGACCGGAGGCATCGACGTATTCGACACCGAGCACATGATTGACGGTGACGCCATACTTCAGCGTGTGCGGGCCACCGGAATTGGTTGCCACGTTGCCGCCGATGGTACAGGCGCCCTGGCTGCTGGGGTCGGGGGCATAGTGGAAGCCGCTGCCGGCCAGAGCGCGGGTCAGGCGGATATTGACGCAACCCGGTTCCACCACCGCATATCGATCCCGATGGCTGATTTCCAGAATCCGATTCATTCGTGTGAGTGAAATCATGACGCCGCCACCCACCGGCAGACTGCCCCCGGCGATGCTGGTTCCGGCACCTCGGGGAACGAACGGCACGCCATGCTCGGCACACACCTTCACAATCTGCCGGACTTCTTCGGTGGTTTGCGGAAACACGACCGCCTGTGGAGCACTCTTTTCGATCACATAGGCGTCGCATTCGTAGACCATGAGTTCGTCGGGGGCGGTCACGACGCGATCCTGGCCGAGGATCCGGTGCAGCGTTTGCAGAACTGCCGCTGTGATTGGCTGTGGTGCCGGAGCGGACTGAGTGGCGTGCATTATTCTGGCGGATCCTTTCACAAGTCTGCTGCGTCGGATGCGGGGGGGAATGCAGCGGGCGCGCGTTTACAGTCTGATTGTCTGTGAGCGGTCGGGGCCCACGGACACGAATTCCACGGGGCTGCCGATGAGTTCCTGGAGTGTGTGGCAGTACCTTTGTGCGTTGGGCGGCAGCTGATGGAATTGGGTGATGCCGGTGATGTCTTCGGTCCAGCCGGGCAGGCTGCGGAGCACTGGCTGGGCGTCTGCCAGATCTTCGCAGCGGCTGGGAAGGGTGCGGGTGATGGTGCCACGGATGTTGTAGGCTTCGCAGACGAAGAGTTCGTCGAAGCCGGTGAGGACGTCGAGGAGGGCGATGGTGATGGAGTCCACTCCGCTGATGCGGGCACTGTATCGGGTGGCGACGGCGTCGAACCAGCCGCAGCGTCTGGGGCGACCGGTGACGGTGCCAAATTCGTTTCCGGCGACCCGAATGCGGTTACCGATGTCGTTGTTCAGCTCGGACGGAAACGGGCCGCCACCGACTCGGGTGGTGTACGCTTTGGCGACACCGATCATCTTCTGAATCGCTCGCTCTGGAATTCCGCTGCCGCTGTGGATGCCACAGCCGGAGCTGTTGGAGGATGTGACGTAGGGGAACGTTCCATGGTCGACATCGAGCAGGCTGCCCTGAGCGCCCTCGAAGAGCAGCCAGCGGTTCTGGTCGAGTGCATCGAGGAGCCAGGAGGTGGTGTCTGTGGCCATTGGGCGAATGCGGTCGGCAGCCGCTGAATACTCAGTGATGATCTGGTCAGCATCCAGCTGGGGCCCTTCGGGGTCCAGTGCATTGAGGAGGCGCTGTTTGAAGGGCACAATTTCGCGGACTTTTGCCGCGAAGGTGTCGCGGTTGACGAGGTCACCGATGCGAATGGCATGGGAACGACCGACTTTATCACGATAACAGGTGCCAATGCCCCGCATTGTGGTGCCGATTGCCTCGCGGCCACGGGATTTTTCCAGTGCTGCCTCTTCCAGGAGATGCCATGGGCAGATGACGTGGGCGCGGTCGCTGACCAGCAGGCGACCGGAACAGTCGTGTCCACCGGAGGCCAGGCCGTCCAGTTCCTTGAGCAGTGCGAGCGGATTGACGACCACACCGGGCGCGATGACGGAGGTGATATGGGAGTGCAGGATACCGGTGGGGAGCAGGCTGAGTTTGTACGTGCGGCCGTCGAAACGGACCGTGTGTCCTGCGTTGTTTCCCCCCTGGTAACGCACCACGACATGGTGAGTTTCCGTGAGCAGATCAACGATCTTGCCCTTGGCTTCATCACCCCATTGCAGACCGATCACGGAAGTTGCCGGCACTGATTCGCTCGCTGTTCTCTGATTCCATATCACGGGACACGTTGCTGACACCTGTCCAGTGGACCGGTGTGAACGCCCGCAGGCCACTGCGGGGGGCGGTAATATAGTCGGAAAAGCGGAGAGGCGAAACGCAGCGAGCGGAAATCGGGCTCACGAGCTGCCGTTCCAGCAAAAAAAGGAACCGCCCCGTTTTCAGAGGCGATTCCTTCGGCGTGTGTTGCAGATTCAAACCGGCTATTCTGGCAGGTGTTGCAGCCCGCGGGGCAGTTTACGGTGTTGCGGGGCCGGTGCAGCGGATCAGATGGTCCTTGTCAATGTAGACCACTTCCACGGATTCATCCGTATGAGTGAAGGGAATGGGCCAGTAGGACCGAATTGTCTTGTCGTAGTAAATCGTGCACTTGTAGTGGCAGTGATGCAGGCGGGCGGGACCAACGAGGGGATAAACCTTGCAGTCATCCAGGCGGTCCACCAGCGGCTCCACCACAATCCGCACGTTATTAATCTGCGTTTCCTGGAAGAAGGCTACTCCACCAGCCGCGTCCGACGGCATGGCTCGAATTACCTGATCCTCGCTCGGAGGATCCACGCAGAAGACTTCGCCTTCCACAGGGTCCAGAACCGGAACGCGGTTGTACCGCTCATCCTCCCACAGCTTGTCTTCAATCAGCTGCGTGTGGTATGCGGGAACCGGAACTATCGGCAACGTCCTCCAGAAGCTCATGTAGGACCAAACCACACTGATGAAGCCTCCAGTCAGCGTGCAGCCGCTGTTTGAGACCAGCATCAGGCAGATCGTTGCCAGCACCGCTGAACGCCGCAATTGCCTGCCAACCGTCTGCATCGTGCATTTCCCTGAAGGACCGGAAGGAATTGCCATGAATCTGTTCCACCAAAAAAACCGTACCGGGCGCTGAATGTCCAGCGTCTGTTTCTCTTATCGAACCTGTCCTCCCGCGGACTTGTGAAAATGTTCGGATTTTACGGATCGAACCGGAAACGACGGACCTGCCGGTTCTGCCGAAACTCACCCGACGACGCAATTCAGCAGGGAATCGAGTGTCCGACGTGTGAAAACAGCCTGCCACTGCCGGAATTTCCCTGTGCAGGGTCTGCCAGTTCTGTCGATGTTCTCCGTGGCACAGCAGAGCGTCCTTGCGACGCCTGCCCGGAGGACTCCGGCAGGCCTGAATGCCACCGTCAACCCGCGGTCAGGGAGTGATGCGAGGGGGCGGCTTATCAGATTCGGGCATCGCCACCTGATGCCCGCGTCACACGTTTGAACTTCCGGGAGCACCGAGCACATGCGGTCATCGGCCCTGATCCCCATGCAGATCCTCTGCCTCTCACTCGCCACCCAACTTCTGCCGGCCACAGCCGAAGCTCAAATCGTGCCAGGTACCGGCAAAAAACTCACCCAGGTCGGCGATGATTTCGAAGACGAGAAGTGGACGTGGAACCACAACGGGGCCAAGGCCAGCCGTGAACAGGATGAGCAGACACGTCCGCCCATGGGTGCTTCTTCGAATCGTCGCTGGTTCGAAAGCCCCAAACGCGGCCAGCCGGACCACATTGTCCGCGTGGAAACACCGCCCGGAGGACTCAACAGCAGCCGTGGTGCGCTCAAGATCCAAACCCTGAATTCCGGTGTGCCAGGCCTGAACTCCATGCAGATGGAGCAGGATGACCTGATCATGTCCTGCTCGTCCCGAGTCGGCATGATCTCTGCCGCCCGCGGCCCCAACTGTCTCACTCGCATCTGGCTGCCTCCCTTCGAACAGTGGGAAGATCGCTCGGGCAGCCACTTCGGCTATCGGATTGACCTCAAGACGACAATCTCAGAGAAGGAAAAAGTTCTGCTCTTCACCAAAAACGTGAAAAAGCAGGAAGATTACTGGCCCGGCTTCTTCATTGAATTTCACAGTTCCCACGATGGTCGTTTTCCCAGGGATGAGGCCTTTCTCATCATTCGCGGAAATCACCTTGGTCAGGAAATTCGCAGTATCCAGCTCGCCCCCGGCTGGTGGACTCTGGGGATGTCTGTGAGCGAGGATGGTCGCGTGCACTACTACGCGCGCCCTGGAGTTGAGAACCTGACATCGGCCAATCTGCTGCATTCAGGCAACCCGTACAGCTACAGTGCGGAGTACTTTGCCACGCACTTTTTCAATGTGTGCAACATGAATGACGGCAAGACCTGGTCCACTCCCTTCATTCTGGATGATCCCGCTGTGTTCACCGCCCACTAACCTGACCCGGCAGAAGCTCACAGGGTCAACCTGCTGATGCACCGCTTCCATGGATACGCTCCGGCAATTGCTCGATATCGTCCGACACCTCGACGAACACCTGGCCGAACTCTCTTCTCAGATGGGTGGCTGGCTGTACGCTCTCCTGTTCGCAATTGTCTTCGCTGAAACCGGGCTGGTGGTGTTCCCGTTCCTGCCCGGAGACTCGCTGCTGTTTGCCATTGGAGCGATCGTGGCTGTGGAGGGTTCGGGGCTGAGCCTGCCGCTGATGACGGCATTGCTGCTGGTTGCTGCGGTTGCCGGAGACGCCGTGAATTATGCGATTGGCAGGGCGGTTGGGCCGCGCGTGTTCTCGAAGGAGGACTCGTGGCTGCTCAATAAAAAACATCTGCTCAAGGCCGAGGCGTTCTACCAGCGACACGGAGGCAAAGCGATTTTTCTGGCCCGCTTTGCTCCGCTGCTGCGTACCTTTGCCCCGTTTGTGGCCGGCATCGGACGCATGAATCTGCTCCGCTTCTGGTTCTTCAACATTTCCGGCGGCATTTTCTGGGTCGTCGGCTTTCTGCTCGCCGGTTACTTCTTCGGCAACATCCCGACGGTGAAACGCAATTTCGAGTTTGTGATCCTGGGCATTGTCGTCGTCTCTCTGCTGCCGGTTGTCATCGAGTGGTACCGCAGCCGCAACGCGCAGGTCTGATGCCAACTCTCTCAGGGGCCCCTGGCTGAATGGCCATGACTTTCTGCCAAAGGGCACAGCCGGGAGGGCCACTTATTTCAGCGGATGCCAGCGAACGTCAAGGCCACAGGACTCATGCCGGGCGGGGCCTGATGAGACGGTGCTCAGGTCACCCGAAGTGGTCTTTCGTGGCGTTTTCGGCCGAGTGGTGAAGTGGCCAAAAGGGCAATTGCGAGGTCGTGAGCGCTGAAAAACCGATGTTGGAGGAAGTGTCGACAGATCTCACATCACCTCGACAACATCGATCCCGAGCAGTTCAAGTCCTGTGCGTACGGCCCGGGCCATGAGATCGCAGAGGAGCAGCCGGCTGTGCTGGAGTTCCGGGGTTTCGGCGTTCTGAACGGAGCAGCGGTCGAAGAAGCTGCTGAAGGCATCGGCGGTATCAAAGAGCCATGCGGTGAGCAGGTGTGGTCGGTAATCGGTGAGCACGCTGTCGATGGCGTAGCCGAAGGAGAGCAGTTGGAGTGCGAGGCGTCGTTCTTCGGGGGTTGGAAGGGTGACTGGTCCGGGGTTGGCGACGAGGCTGCTGCGGTCGATTTTGAGTTTTCTGAAGATGCCGCAGACGCGAGCGTAGGCATACTGCATATAGGTCGCAGTATCGCCGGAGGTGGCCAGCATTTTATCCCAGTCGAAGGTGTAGTCGCTGTCACGGCTGTGGTGGAGATCGGCATATTTGATGCCGCCGAGTCCGACGATTTCGGCGACGCGGCCGCGTTCGGCAGCATCGAGGAGCGGTGTTTCGCGCTGATTATCGTTGTCATCCACGATGCGGCGAGCGCGGGCGACCGCTTCGTCGAGGAGGCTTTCGAGTCCGACGGAGTCACCGGCGCGGGTTTTGATGGGGCGGCCATCGGAGCCGAGCACGGTGCCGAAGGAGACGTGCTGGAAGCGGATCGAGCCATAGCCCCAGCGGCGGGCGGTGTCAAACAGCTGCTGGAAATGCTGGGCCTGCCGTTTGTCGACGACATACAGGACTTCGTCACCTTTCAGTGTGTCTCGACGATGCTGGATGGTGGCAAGGTCTGTGGTGGCATAGGTGTACGCGCCATCCGTTTTGCGAACGATAAAGGGAGCGGGGAAGGCATCCTGGAAGACGCAGACGGCTCCGTCAGAGAGTCGTGCGAGTCCTGATTGTCGGAGCGATTCCACGACGCCTGGGAGCAGAGGATTGTACCAGCTTTCGCCGAGTTCGAGGTCGAAGTGAATGCCGAGTCTTCGGTAGACCTGGTGGAGGGCGGCGAGACAGGCCGGGAGGAACTGATTCCAGAGGGAGAGGTTGTCAGAGTCACCGGCGTGGAGTCTTGCGGTTTCTTCGCGGGCGAGCTTTGCGATGTCCGGGTGGGCGGCAGCGGCTGCTGCCAGTTCGGCGCTGGATTGAATGCGGTTCAGGAGTTCTTCGGCGGAGGTGAGGGCTTCGGTGGCGGCTGCAAGATCCTTTCGGGTGGCGGTGAGTTGTTTCTTCTGCTGATCAGGCTGTGGGAGCGACTGGAGCTGCTGCAGCCTGTCCTGGTGTTCGGCGACTGTTTTTTTGAGCAGTGGGAGGCGTGTGGCGGTTTCGTGATAATCGCTGAGTTGATTGACGAGGCGATAGAGTCGGGCAAGTTCAGCGACAGGATTGGCGGTGAAGGCGGCGGCATCGCGGAAGTGGCGATAGCCGTAAATGATCATGCCGAACTGGGTGCCCCAGTCACCGATGTGGTTATCGCTGGTGACGCGGTGTCCGGCGAAGCGGAGAATGCGGCAGATGGCGTCACCGATGACGGTACTGCGAAGGTGCCCTACGTGCATGGGTTTGGCGACGTTGGGGGACGAAAAGTCGACGACCACGTGTCGGGGGGTGCCGGTGGGCTGAACGCCAAGGCGATCATCACCGCAGATGCTGCGGATTCCGTTGGCGAGAAAATCGGTTCTCAATCGGAGGTTGATGAAACCCGGGCCGGCGACTTCCGGAGGTTCGCAGATGTCATCCAGCTGGAGCCGGCTGACGACCAGTTGTGCGATTTCGCGCGGGGGTCGTCCAAGCTGTTTGGCGAGCGACATGGCGAAATTGGCCTGGAAGTCGCCGAACTTCGGATCCTGGGCCGGACGCATCAGATCGAGCAGCGGTGCGGGATCGGTAACGAGGTCAGCGAGGGCCGGAGTGAATCGCTGGCGAAGCAGGTTCAGGAGGTTCATGATGGCGAGTCTGCAGCGCGGGGCCAAAGTGGGAGGAGGGGTGTAAGAACTTCGGGTGAAGGAAGGATGACGTGCGGGGCGGTTTTGAGCAAGCTTATGGGGGTCCGCCGGCCGCCTGTCTGCGACGCGGGTGAAAGTCGGGCCGGACGAGTCCCGGGAGGACGTCACAGTCGAGTGGTGCTGTGCGTCCGGTTCGCAGCAGGTCCCAGGCGATGGCAGCCATGGCGGCATTATCGGTGCACAGCTGCAGCGGAGCGATGCAGAGCTCGATACGTTCCTGACGGGCCATGGCATTGAGCTGTTCGCGGAAGAGCTGATTGGCAGCGACGCCGCCGCCGACGGCGAGCGTTTGTGCGCGCTGCTGCCGCACAGCAAGGCGACATTTTTCCACGAGCACTTCCACGGCGGCCTGCTGGAAGGCGGCGGCCAGATCAGCGACGCGGTCCGGCGGTGTTTCGGTGAGCTGCTGCGGGCCGGGGACGCCGCGAGCGGCATACAGGAGTGCTGTTTTGAGGCCTGAGAAGCTGAAGTCCAGACGTCCGCTGTGGAGCAGCGGGCGGGGCATGCTGTAGCGGGCCGGATGACCGCTGCTGGCGGCTTTCTGGATGGACGGTCCGCCTGGATAGGGCAGACCGAGAATTCGCGCGGCCTTGTCAAAGGCTTCGCCGGCCGCATCGTCTGTGGTGCCGCCGATCAATCGGCATGCGGAGGCGGAGCGGCAGTCGTAGAGATTGGTGTGCCCGCCGCTGACTACAAAGCCGACACAGGGGTAGATGGACTGGCTGCGTCCCATGCCACAGGCATAGATGTGGGCTTCGACGTGATTGACGGAGACGAGGGGAATGTCAAGGAAAAATGCGAGCGTTTTTGCGGCGGTGAGTCCGGTGAGCAGGGAGCCGACCAGGCCGGGTTCCGTGGTCACGGCGATGGCGGCGAGGTCTTTGAGCTGGCAGCCGGCCTGGTCCAGCGCGGACTGCATCACGGGGATGAGTCTGCGAACGTGGGCGCGGGAGGCGATTTCGGGGACGACGCCGCCCCATTCGTGATGCAGATCATGCTGTGAAGCGATGACGCTGGAGAGGACTTCACCGTTACTGCGGACGACGGCTGCGGCGGTTTCGTCGCAGGACGATTCGAGAGCGAGCAGCAGGTGGGGGGGCGACGTAGAGATCGCTGATGGCGCGGGTGCTGGAGTGGCTTGCATGGTGGCCGGGTTCACTGCTGCAGGCCGACGGGCTGAAGCGGACAGCGCGAGGCCACAAAGGAATGGGAAGTATTTTCGCCTTCAAATTCCACGGTGACAGTGGCTCGATGGGATCCCCCGGAGACCTCTGTAATCCGTCCGCGACCGTAGCGGGGGTGCCGCACGAGCATGCCTGGGCGATAGCCATGGCTGCCGGGGGCGTCGTCCGTGGCGTCTGCAGCTTCTGCGTCGGGGGCTGGGGTGCTGAGTGCTGCGAGCTGGGCACCGGTCATGATCAGAGGTCGGGCTTTGCCCTGCTGGGTGGCTTCATCGAAGCGACGGCGAGCCTGGGTCAGCCGGTCATCGAGGGGTGTGGAAGGGGTGGGGGCGGGGGTGAGTTTGTCGGCTGCCGTGCGAGCGGCGGGACTGCGACTGCTGTGGGCTGAGCTGAGCTGGATTTCGCTGGCGATTTCCCGGACAAAGGGGCTGGAAATGGTTGTTCGCCGGGTTCCGCGGAAGAAGCGGGCGGTGGTTTGCGTGAGCGTCAGTGAGTGCATGGCGCGGGTGATGCCGACGAAGAGGAGTCGGCGTTCTTCTTCGAGCGCTGCCGGGTCACCATCTCGGAGCGAGCGTTCGTGGGGAATCAGTCCGGTTTCAAGACCGGTGACGTAGACGCAGGGGAATTCGAGACCTTTGGAGGCATGGAGGGTCATCAGGGTGACGGCGCCGTGTTCACTGTTGATGCTGTCCACTTCGCTGCTGAGTGTGGCGATTTCGAGGAAGCCCTGGAGGGAGGGCGGCTCGGAGGGGGGATTGGTGAGTGGCGAGTCTGCGGGGGTTTCCGGATCGTCCGGGACGGTTCCGTCGTATTGCCTTGCGGCGCTGACGAGTTCGTAGACGTTGGCAGCGCGGTCTTCGTCGGGTTCGTCCTGATCATCCTTCCAGAGCGCCATGTAGTCGATTTCGGCGATGAGTCGTTCGAGGAGTGGTGCGACACGCCCGTCGGCAGACTGTGCGTGCAGTCGCTGGATCAGATCTGTGAATCCAGACATGGCTTTGACGGTGCGGGCGGACAGGCCCTGGACGTGTTTTGCCTGCAGGGCGGCGTCGAAGAGGCTGAAGCGTTCGCGGGAGGCATAGTTTCGCAGTCGCTGGAGTGAGGTTTCGCCGATTCCCCGTGTCGGCCGATTGATGATGCGTTCGAAGGCGGCATCGTCGGCGCGGTTTTCGATGAGTCGGAGCCAGGCCACAAGGTCGCGAACTTCTGTGCGTTCGAAGAATGAGTAACCGGCGGCCACCTGACAGGGAATCTGATGGCGAGCCAGCGAAGTCTCGAAGAGCCGTGACAGGGCGTTGACGCGGTAGAAAATGGCGAAGTCGCGGAATTCGCGGTGACCGGAGGAGACTTCGGCGAGGATTTCCTGGGCGATCGCGTCGGCTTCGGCTTCTTCGTCGGCAAAGACAATCAGTCGCACGGGGGAACCATCCGGGTTGGCTGTGGTGAGCCGCCCGCGGTGTGGCCTTCGATTTCCGGAGATGAGTCGATCGGCGCAGCGGACGATGCGACCGGTGCTGCGAAAGTTCTGGTCCAGACTGACCACAGCCCGCTCGGGGTAATCCCGTTCGAAGGCCGCGATGTTTGCGGGCCGTACTCCCCGCCAGCCGTAGATGGACTGGTCCGGGTCTCCTGTGACGCACAGGTTGCGATAGTCCTGTGACATGGCGTGTACGATCTGATACTGCGCGAAGTTGGTGTCCTGGTATTCGTCGACGAGTATCCAGCGGAATTGTTCGTCGAGGATGCTGCGGAGTTCGGGTTCTTCGTGGAGCATCCGGACGACGTGCAGGAGCAGGTCATCGAAGTCGACAGAATTCTGTTCGCGGACCCGGCGTTCATATTCGGGAAAGACTATGCACACGGCGGCGTCGATGGGGCCGGAGACGCGCTGTTCAAACCGCTGCTGAAATTCAGCGGAGGTGATCATGTCGTTGCGGGCGCGACTGATTCTGGCAAGCACTCGGCCGGGCTCGTGCACGGAGCTGTCAAGGTTCAGGTCCTTCATGATACGGCGGATGATGGCTGTCTGGTCGGGCTGATCGAGAATGGTGAAGTTGGCTTTCAGGCCGACGCGTTCCGGCCAGCGTCTGAGCAGTCGAGCGCAGAACCGATGAAAGGTGCTCACCTGCACTCGACTGCCCCCGGTCAGTCGACCGGCGCGGGCGGACATTTCGCGGGCGGCTTTGTTGGTGAAGGTCAGGGCGAGGATCTGATCGGGGGCGGCGCCGGTTTCCAGCAGCCGGGAGATCCGGTGGGTGATCACGCGGGTCTTGCCGGATCCCGGACCTGCAAGCACCAGCAGGGGACCTTCGGTGTGTTCGACTGCAGCCTGCTGGGCTGCCGTGAGCTGGCTCGACATCGGCAACTTTCATCGGAATGACACGTAAACGACAGACAGCGTTATTCTTCGCTGCTATTGCAGATGGCGCTTTGCAAAGCTGAGGTACTGGTCCCAGTCATAGTCGGTGACATCGTGTTTTCCGCTGCGAATATGGTAGCCCACGTCAGTGTGGACGGGCTGGTTGAGCTCTGGGAGGGTGCTGGATGGGAGCGGTGATTTGCCGAACAGCTGGTAGACGGGACCTGCGTGAAACAGACCCAGATATTCGCCGCGTGGGTCGGCCCATTGATCTTCGACGGCACTGGCGACGTAGACAGGTCGGGGGGCAGTGAGGGCGATAAGCTGGTGGTGATCCACGGGAAGGGCGTTTTCGTTGTTGTCATATCTGCGGTGGTTGAGACAGAACCAGTGGGGGAACACGCGGTTGATGCGGGCGACGGTTTCACCGAACGCACGACGGCTGAGAGCAGCTCCGCCACAGCCGGAGTTATTGGAGATCACAAGTGCAAAGCGTTCGTCCTGGGCACCGGCCCAGAGGGACGTTTTGCCAAGCCGGGAGTGGCCGAAGACGGCGACTTTACGACCGTCAATGGCGGGATCTTTTTCGAGGACATCGAGGGCTCGGCTGAGTCCCCAGGCCCAGGCGCTGATGGAACCTCCGGAGGCCGGCGTGCGGACGCCCTGCTGGTCTGTGGGGAGCAGAGAGTGAATGCCGTTGCGGAATCCATCGTCGAAGTCGGGGTCGATGTCGCCGTAATAGATGGTTGCCAGTCCGAAACCGGCGCGAATGATTTTTTCGATGGCCCAGCGACTGGATTCGCTGCCCCGCGTGGATTCGCCAGCACGGTTGTTCTCGATCTTTCGTTCGCGGTCGTTTCGCACCCACGATTCTGTGACGAAGAGCCGCGGATCCGCTTCGATGGCCTGATTCCCGTTGAAGTTCAGGCCGAGAAAACAGGGGACAGGGCCTGGGGAGTTTGCGGGCGTGTAGAGCAGCAGTTCCATTTTTGGCCCGGTGTCGTCTGCTGAGAAAAACACGGTGATCTCACGACGTCTGGCAAGACCGTTCACGGCGTCAGCAATATCGGAGCGAACGCGGGTGCGGAGCTGACAGGAAATGGGCGGCAGTTCTCCGAACACATGCTGCTCGAACAGTCGCAGCACCTCAGTTCGACGCATCCCCACCCATTCTTCGGCCGTCGTGATCCGCTTGCCGGCGGTGCTGATCAGCGGATCCGGGAGCACGTAGGCGGGAATCTTTGCTTCGTCGTAGTTCGCTTCCTGGGCTGTGCAGGGAGCCAGGCAGGCGGACAGCAGGATGCTGAGGGCAGTAATGCGGAACACCATGGCAGGGCCTTTGGCGGTTAAGTCTGGCGTGGCGACTGAAATCGGCGGGGTGTCGATGCTGGTGTATCATGATGCACGACGGGGCGTTCGTGAAGTGTCCCGAAGGTCTCTGCAGCAGGGATTCCTGAAGTCGTCGAGTGTCCGCAGGGGGATCCAGCCCCACCCAGGCGGCGGTCGGGGCTCCGAATCCGAAATGGCCATTTGCAGTTCACTGAAAATTTTACTACACCACCACGCCGACGGGGAGCCCCCCGCTGCCCGCATGCCCACTCCGCACTTCCAGACCAGCGACGCCGTTTTCTATGCCCAAGTTTTCCCTGCCGCCGTTGCCCACTGCCACAGAGCTTCCACCGCTGCCCACCCTGAATGCCCTTGGCGACGCCGAGCTTGATTTTGCCATTCGGGAACTTGCAGCGTCCGATGAAAAACCGCCCCTGAAGGCACTCGAAGTCATCCAGCGGCACCCGGTCAGCGCCAGCCAGAAGATTCTCGCCCGTCTTGAAGAACAGCTTCCGGACTATCTCGACAATGAATATGGCGTTCCCAGGTCGACGGCCAATCTGCTGATCGTGCTTGCCTGTCTGGGGCAGCCAGAAACGTACAGCAGCCTGCTCGAAAGCATAGCGGCTTCCGACGACTTTGCTGAAGTGCTCATCGATTCTGTCGGGGATTTGCTGCCCCGCACGCTGGCGGCGACGATTCCCGATATCGCCACATGGCGGGCGTTGGCGGATGAATATGGCTTCATCCCCGACACGGCACTGGTGGATGCGCTCCCATTTCTCGTCTACTGGAAATCACTCGATCGCCGCTACGCTGCCGAGCAGCTGATTGAGTACTTCCGGAGTTCGGACGAATTGCTGTTGCCGTACTTTGCCAGAGCGACGGTTGAAGCGCTGCTGTGTCTTGCCGTTCCGGAGACCAGAGATGCTGTTCATGAGATCAACTTGCTGGCACCCTCGGAAGAGCAGAAGACGGTTGACGATATCGAGGCGTTTTTTATTGATCCGGAGAGTTCGGTTGCCGCTGCATCAGGCCTGTTGAACCGTCAGCGACTGAACGATCCGGTGCAGTGTTTCAACGCGGGTAACACGTCTCCGCCGTTTGATGAGGTTCCTGAAAGCCTCTCTGAAGGCCTGCGTCTGATCGATGAAACCTGGGACACTCCGGAGACGCTGCGGCAGGGCATGCGCTGTATGCTCAGGCAACCGGACGATGCCCGCAGAGTGCTCTTCGATTATGTTCAGAGGAATCTGCGAACGGTCAGGATCGAGGAGACCGAAGAGGAATTTGAACTCCGCCAGCAAAAGTGTGGTCCGGCACATGCCGTGCAACTGCTCGTTGAACTCCGCTGTCCTGACATTCTGCCGCTGCTGCTGGATGCGTTCGAGGGCGCTGACGTTGATTGTCTGCCTGGTTTTGAGCAATTCGTGGGGCCGATGCTGGAGAGTCTGGCGGCCTTCACCGCGCCGTCTCCGGAGTTTCTTGTCGCGCGGATTCGCCGCCTGAAACATTCTGCCCCGATCTCGCTCAACCTGATTATGGCACTCGGGTGGATGGTGCTGGAGGAACGCGCGGACCGCCTGCACACGATCGGATTGCTGCGCGAACTATACGTCGACCTGGTCGATCAGCCTGATCCACTCATGTCGGAGTTGCAGACCGGCACGGTCAGCCTGGCACTCATGATGCTTGGCGACGCTCCCTTCTTCGCCAGTTTGAGCACCCAGCAAAAACCCGTCCCCGACTTTGCGGTCCGTCATTTTCTGAGGAGAGATTCTTCTGCCGACAGGATTGCTGAAGAAATGGATGAGCGTGCTCCTGACACGGCTCGCTCCTGGTTCATATCAAACCGCTTCATGACCGCAGACGACCAGCTCACGCAGCATTTTGTTCAGCAGTGTCTCGAGGCTGCTGCAGCTGCTTATCAGGAAGACGACGAGGAGGACGACTCTGAGTACGAGGACGACTCTGAGTACGAGGACGAAGGTTATTATGCGGATGACGCTTTTTTTGAGGACGACGATCCCGGTCTGCTGCTCCCGCCCGTCGCTTTGCAGGGTGGACTGCCATCAGAGAAACTGGACATGGAATCCCTCCACAACGAACTCTATGGTCAGGATCCGGACGACGCCCCTGTGACCATCCGCAATTCAGTTAAAATCGGTCGCAACGATCCCTGTCCCTGTGGGAGCGGTCGCAAGTACAAGAAGTGCTGTGGATCATGAGCACCTGTCATGATGTTTCACCTTCCATGCTGCTCTTCCGGCATCCGGACTGTAATTTCCTTTCCTTCGGATCTCATCCATGTCCAGGCCAACCGTTCCTTCGCTGATCACACTGCAGGCACTCGGGCCGATCGAACTGTCTTTCGCCGTTCGAGAATTCTGCGACGCCGACGTGATACCACCCTTGCGAGCAATTGCCGCGCTGCAGAGTTCCCCGGAGAACGCCGCTCAGCTGATCCTGGAAACTCTGTTACACACTTATCCCGAGTACACCGGTGAAAAGAGTATCCATGCCCGGACGTTGACCAATGCCGTCATCATGCTGGGAAAGATTGGCGACGTCTCCTTTGTGCGTGAGTTGCTGGAGCTGTGTTCCAGCGATCACTTCGGGCTGCTGTGCCGAAATCAGTGCCCTGATCCTGTGGTGCGGATGATGGGCGAGCTCATTCCGGATATTGCCACGTGGGGTGAATTATTTGAGAATAACATCTCAGGTTTGGGCGACCGACTTCTGCTTCGCGCCCTGCCGTTGATTGTGTATCGCCGATCAGCCTGTCGAAAGACTGCGTCCAGGATGCTGGTGGAAAGTCTTTCTGAATTTGACGCCAGCTACTCGCGGGAGCTCGCTGCGGAAATTGTGCAGAGCCTCCTGGCTCTTGCCTCCCCGGAGTCGCTGCCGGACATCCTGCGGTTGAACGCCGGCGGGCCTGATCCACTGCATGAATCCGAGATTCTGGAGTGTTTCAGCCGGGGCGAGCTGCACATCGAAAGCACGCGTGAGCGGCTCGAAACGCTCCGCCTGGGGGATCCCGTCGAAGAAATGCTGAAGTTGCAGCCGGCGGTGCTTGCTGATGCCCCGCCGATGCCGCAGTCGCTGCAGGAGCTCCGACAGCTCATGGATGCCGACCGGGGCGATCTGCTCGCGAGGATCCCGCTGTGTCGAGTGTTGCTCAGGTCCCCTGACCTGGCTGTTCCGCTCCTGGAAAGTTACCTTGCAGATGCCCTGCAGACCGGCCGCGAAGAACACGCTCCGCCCAACTGCGGGCCCGGGATCGCGCTCCTGCTGCTGATCGAACTGAATTCTCCTCAGCTTCTGCGACTGCTCCTGCCTGCGGTCCATGCAAAGGGCAGCGAATGCATCGATGAATATGATGCCTTTGTCGGTCGGATGTGGCGGAGTCTGGTCGCCCGGACTGCTGCAGCACCCGAGTTTGTTGTGGAGTGGATCCACCGTTTCGTCGACCAGCCGCAACTTGCCGCGGAACTCGTCACGGGGCTGGCCTTGAGTGTGCTTGAGGGGTGTGTTGAAGGTTCCCACTGCCAGCAGCTCCTGCGAACGCTCTTCAATGACCTGACGCGAACAAAGGAAACCTGCGAGGGCTCGCTTGCGAATGTTGTCAGTGAGATGCTCGCGTTGCTCGGGGACGTCGAGTTCTTTAATTCGCTGGCGGGCGATCCACGGCTGGAGTGGCCACAACTGCTGTTAACGGCCGACATCGGCAAACAGTGGCGGACCGGCGACAAAGTGCTCTCGGAATGGAGGAAGGAGTTTGCGATTACGTGGTTAGTGGAACAGCGTTTCCGGGGGACGATCCCGTGGATCCATGAACGCGTGGACAGAAAGCTGCTGCGGAAACGTTACGCAGGCCCGTCGAATGACGATGGCCATATTGACGCCCGGAACCTGTTCCGCCAGATGGAGGCAGCGATGTTGGGGGAGACAAAGTTGGCTCGGGACGAAGGGCCTTATTCTGTGGATTCGGCGCGCCCGGGAGCAGCCCCGCCTGTCGCTACCATCCGCAACACGGCTAAAGTGGGTCGTAACGACCCCTGTCCCTGCGGCAGTGGTCGCAAGTACAAGAAGTGCTGTGGCAACACCTGAGTCCGATCCCGGAATTCACCCGGCCACAGCAGTAGTAGTCACCGTCACAGTCACAGCCCTTGAAGGCAGCAGGCGTGCTTCAGGGAACCCCCGTCTTCCTGATTTCAGCAGAAAGCCAGAATCATGCGTATTGCCGGCGTGCAGACCGATGTCATCTTCCGCGACACCAGTGCCAATCTGGACAGACTGGAAGCGACTGTGGTGGCAGAGTCATCTGCGGGGACCGACCTGACGATATTCCCGGAATGCTATGCGTCCGGCTACTGCTTTGATTCGCTGGAAGAGGCACTGCCGTATGGTGAGAGCATTCCCGGGCCGGCGACGGACCGTGTCGCGGCACTCTGCCGGCGACTCCGCTCCCACGTGATTTTCGGTCTGCTGGAACGTGTTGGCACGACTCTTTACAACGCGGCCGTTCTGATTGGTCCCGAGGGCCTGATTGGCAGCTATCGCAAAGTGCATCTGCCGTGGCTTGGAGTTGACCGATTTACAACCGCAGGTGACCGGCCCTTCGAGGTGTTTACGGCGGCCGGTGTTCGCATCGGGATGCTGATTTGCTATGACGGTGGTTTCCCGGAAGCCTCACGGGTACTGGCTCTGGCCGGTGCTGACCTCATCTGCCTGCCCACCAACTGGCCACCGGGCGGAGCATTCATGGCGGATTATTCAATCAACGCCCGCGCGATGGAGAACGGCGTGTTTTTCGCTGCCGTGAATCGGGTCGGTATTGAAAATGGCTTTTCTTTCATCGGTAAAAGTCGGATCTGTCACCCCACTGGGGCGACTCTCAGCAGCCTGGATCATGCAAACGAAAGCATTCTTCGTGCCGACATTGATCCTGAGGTGGCCCGCAACAAGCGGGTTGTGAGAATCCCGGGAAAGCATGTGATTGACCGCATGGCAGATCGTCGTCCTGCCTTCTACAGATCCGTGATCGATCCTCACGAACTCAAACGCCCCGGCCGCGATGAACCGCTCCCACAGGGTTGAAACTTCCCGCATCACAGTCCCCATTTCCTTCCCCGGGTCTTGCCAGGCAGCAGCCATCCACGGTATCCTCACACACACTGCTTCCCCTGCGGCACCCAGGGATCCCCCGATGAACTGTTTCCGATGGCTTTGCTCCTGTCTGCTCCTGTTCACAGCCCTGGGCCGTGAGTCTGTTTGTGCCCAGGAATCCGCGGCCGAAAAAACGTTCTTTTTTGAGTCCAGAATCCGGCCAGTGCTGGTGGAGCACTGCTACGAATGTCATTCCCAGCAGGCCAACTCCATCAAAGGAGGGCTCAGCCTGGACACCCGCCAGGCAGTGGCAGCCGGCGGTGATTCCGGAAAGGTCGTCATTCCCGGCAAGCCTGAAGACAGTCTGCTCCTTGAATCTGTTCGCTATACGAATCCCGGCCTGCAGATGCCCCCCAAAGGTCGGCTCACCGACGCCCAGATCGCGGACATTGAACGCTGGATCAAACTCGGTGCGCCTGACCCGCGGGAAGGGACCGCAGTGCCGCGGACCAATTCGTGGGACCGTCAGCGCGGCCGAAGTCATTGGGCCTTTCAGCACATTCACGCGCCTGCCGTGCCTGGTGTCCGCAGCGTCGAATGGCCAAAGTCCGATATTGACCGGCTGCTGCTGGCAAAACTGGAGAACGCCGGGATCATGCCCGCTCCGGACACCACCCGAGAGAAGCTGCTGCGTCGCGTCACTCTGGATCTGGTTGGGCTCCCGCCCACGCTGGCCGAACAACAACAGTTTCTGGATGATCCTGCCAGCGACGATGACGCATTGACAACCGTCGTTGACAGGCTGCTGGCTTCACCGGGATTCGGCGAACGCTGGGGACGGCACTGGCTGGACGTGGTCCGCTACGCAGACTCGGTCGGCAGGACTCGAAACGTCCCCTTCCCTTATGCGTGGCGATACCGGAATTATGTCATCGACGCCTTCAATACAGACAAACCCTACGACGACTTTATCGAGGAACAGATCGCCGGTGATCTGCTCCCGTCGCGTTCCGCCCGTGATCGCGCTGAGCAGCTTGTCGCTACCGGTTTTCTTGCTCTGGGATCCATGGATCTCAGCGAACGCGACACCGAACAGTTCCGGCTTGATCAGATCGACGATCAGCTGGACACCATCGGTCGCGGAATGCTGGGACTGACGCTCAGCTGCGCGCGTTGTCATGACCACAAATTTGACCCCATCTCGCAGGAAGACTATTACTCGCTCGCGGGTATCCTCGCCAGCACTCAAACGCTCACGGGACAGCTCAATCGCCAGGGCGGGAACCAGACCTATTTCCACCCTGAACGCCTGCTGGATCTGAAGGCGGCAGCGAGACAGCCACCCCCTGACTCTTCCGATTCCGCTCCATCTGCCGCACGTCTTGCACAGCTTCGTCAACAGCTGAACACCCTCGTTCGTGAAAGCAAATCCGACAGTCTGCCAGCCCCCCGTCAGAAAGTTGTCCGCAATCAGATCGCGGCACTGCGGCGCGAGCTGTCTGCGGCTGCGCCCAAAGTTCCCACAGGTGCTCCTGCACCCCCGGTCAAAAAGAAAACGCAGACCAAACAGCAGCGGATTGAAGAGGTCCCCTTCGACCCCAAAGCGGAGCTTGCGATGGCTGCTGCTGAAGGTCCGCCCCGGGATCTTGAACTGCGACTTCGCGGTGAACCGGATCTCAAAGGCGAACTCGTACCCCGCTCCATTCCTGTGGCACTCCGCACCGCTGGAAATCCGCGGATGCCTGAAAACGGGAGCGGTCGACTGGAACTGGCACAGTGGCTCACGTCGTCCCGCAACCCTCTCACCGCCCGTGTGATGGTGAATCGTGTCTGGAGCCATTTGTTTGGGCGTGGTCTGGTCGAGTCGGTGGACAATTTTGGTCTTTCCGGAGCGATTCCTGAGCATCCGGAACTGCTCGATCATCTTGCAGCCGCCTTTATGAAGGACAACTGGTCTGTCAAGCAGCTCATTCGCCGCATCGTGCTCAGCCGCGTCTACCGTCTGGGCTCCGAACATTCCCCTGAACAACGGCAGCGTGATGAGGGAAATCTTTATTTCGGCAGGGCCAGTCTGCGCCGGCTGGAAGCTGAGACGGTTCGCGACAGTCTCCTCGCGATCTCCGGTCAGCTCGATCCGGCACGTCCTTCCGGAGCCCCCTTCGACCCGACCTTCACCGGCGATCTGTCCCGTGGCGGTCGTGGCGGCAGCGAAGTGCAAAAGGCATTCGCCCGTCCGATTCGCAGCGTTTACCTGCCGGTCTTCCGTTCAGAAATCCCACAGATGTTCTCCGTGTTCGACTTTGCGGAGCCCGATCAGGTGAATGGACTGCGAGACGTGACCACTGTACCTCCGCAGGCACTCTTTATGCTCAACAACCCGTTCGTGATCGAGGCTGCCGATCGCATTGCCGGCGAGCTTCTGGAACGCAGTCCGAATGATGCGGCTGCTCAGGTGCGGCACGTCTGGCGACGTGTCTATTGCCGCCCGCCCGCTCCTGCAGAATCCACCGCGGCACTCACCTTTCTCAGACACACCCCCGGCGAGCCCCGCAAACAGCTTGCCGCACTCGTTCAGGCCACCTTCGCCTCCGCTGAATTCCGCTATCGTCCCTGACAACCGGAACAATTCATGAACGCCCCTGCCACCTGCCCCGGCTTTCAGCTCCCGGATCGCCGTCAACTCCTGCAGTCTGCTGCTGGCGGTTTCGGCTGGCTCGCATTTCAGGCGCTCGCAGCGAAGCCGGCCACTGCTGCGGATTCTGCGGATGCGGTCGAAAAATCCCCGCTTGCTCCGCGTCCACCGCACTTCCCTGCGCGTGCCAAACGCGTGATCTTCCTGTTTATGCAGGGGGCACCGAGCCATCTGGAGACCTTTGACTGGAAGCCCGAACTGAAAGCTCGTAACGGCAAAACGGCCGGAGGCCCCGCCAGTCGCGGTAAACTGCTCGCACCGCAGTTTGAGTTTCAGCCCCGGGGAAAAAGTGGACTGCCCATCAGCAGCCTGTTTCCCGAACTCAGTCGCCATGCCGATGAACTCTGCCTGCTCAACGGCCTGCACACCTCCAACGCCGCCCATCCCCAGGCCACGATTGCGCTGCATACCGGCAGTGTCAACTTTGTTCGCCCGTCGCTGGGTGCATGGGTCACTTATGGGCTCGGCTCCACCAATCAGAATCTGCCAGGCTTCGTGACGCTCAATCCGTCCGGCCCCGGAGGTGCTCAGAATTATGGATCGTCATTTCTCCCGGCATCCTTTCAGGGAACCCGCGTGCAGCCGGAGGCTGGCGGTATCGCCGATATCCGGACGCCCCATCAGACCACGACAGCTCAGCGATCCCAGATTGACCTCGTCCAGGAACTCAATCGCAGTCTGCTCAATCGGCACCCTGGAAATGCCGAGCTGGAGGGCGTGATTCAGTCCTATGAGCTGGCTTTCCGCATGCAGACATCGGTTCCCGAAGCCCTTGATATTCGCAGTGAGTCCCAGGATACGCAGGCCCGCTATGGCATTGATCAAAAGGAGTCCGCTGCATTCGGACGGCAATGCCTCATCGCCCGCAGGCTTGCGGAGGCTGGTGTGCGTTTCATCCAGATCACTCGCGGCGGCTGGGATCAGCACCGTGATCTGCGGGAAGCACTGCAACGCAACAGTTCTGCCATCGATCGTCCCATCGCCGGACTCCTGCAGGATCTCAGGGACCGCGATCTTCTGAAGGACACTCTGGTCATCTGGGGCGGAGAATTCGGCCGGAGTCCTCAGGAGCAGGCCAGTGGCGGCGACGGACGCCGACATAACAATCTGGGGTTTTCCATGTGGATGGCCGGTGGTGGTGTCCGCGGCGGATTTCGTTATGGCGCCACGGACGAATTGGGTGAGAAGGCCGTAGAGAACCGCATGAGCACTCATGACCTGCATGCCACCATTCTGCATCTGCTGGGACTTGATCACACTCGACTGACGTATCGCTATGCCGGCCGTGACTTTCGGCTCACCGATGTCTATGGCGAAGTGGCCACCGGAATCCTCAGCTGAACGCAGCCCCGCAGTCAGCAGACCTCTCAGAACATCCCACTCGATTTCACAGGACAATGCATTTCATGGATCTCGGACTGAATGGCAGGGTAGCAATCGTCACCGGTGGCTCCAAAGGCATCGGACTTGGCATCGTCAAACTGCTCCTTGCCGAAGGCGCCTGTGTTGTCAATGTCAGCCGCAGTCCGGCGGAGGTTACGGATATGCCCGAGTGTGTTGGGGATCGCTGTCATTTCTTTCCCGGAGATCTGACGGATCTGACTGTCTGTGAGAGAGCTGTGGCCTATGCGGTCCGGACCTTTGGCGGACTGCATGTGCTTGTGAACAACGCGGGAGTGAATGACGGAGCGGGGCTGGACGCGGGACCGGATGCCTTTCTGCTGTCACTCCAGCGAAATCTGCTCCACTATTACGCCATGGCCCACTACGCTGCCCCCCACCTGAAACACACCCGTGGATGCATCCTCAACATCGGTTCGAAAGTCTGTGAAACCGGCCAGGGCGGGACGTCCGGTTACGCCGCCTCCAAAGGTGCCATTAACGGACTCACACGCGAATGGGCAGTGGAGCTGGCTCCGGCGGGCGTCCGCGTCAATGCGGTGCTGCCGGCAGAAACCTGGACTCCGCTCTACGAACGCTGCCTTGCCGCCATGCCCGATCCTGCCGCCGCCCGCTCGGCCATCGAACGCCTGATTCCACTGGGACGTCGCTTCACCACCATCGAAGAACTGGCAGCCACGGTCGTGTTTCTGGCGTCTGATCTCTCCAGCCATACCACTGGTCAGATTCTTTTCGTGGACGGCGGCTACACGCACCTGGACCGCAAATGCACGGAGACGGGGCCGGTGAGCGATTTTGGGGCAGCGGCGACGTGACGTCGTGGTCGCACAGGTGGCCCGGTAAATGATGACGCTCGGTATTGGGATTCCGCTCCCTGACGGTAGCGGCCTGGTTTTCTCCCGGATCGTTTCAGCAGCAGGCCAAGAATCATGATCATCGATGTTCACAGTCACTTCTGGGAATACCCGGCACACTTCAATGAATCCTTTCGCCAGCAGGCACGCCGGGCTCGTGCGGGAGTCGAGGTGGATCTGACGGTGCGGTTCGAGGATTACCGCCGCACGGCCCCCGAAGATACTCGCACCATCGTCTTTGGCGGCAAGGCAAAACTCAGCGGACTCTGGGTTGATGACCACGCCGTCGCTGCTTATGTCGCCGCTCACCCGGAACACCTCATCGGCTTTCTCTCTGTCGATCTCACGCAGCCCGGCTGGATGGACGAACTCATATACGGACATCAGCAACTGGGCCTTCGCGGTGTGAAGCTGCTGTCCATGTACGCCGGATTTCGTCCCGATGATCCGGCGTGGGACAATTTCTGGCAGTACACATCGCGGCACGGGCTGCCCGTGCTTTTGCATACGGGCACCACTTTCATCTCGCAGGCCCCGATCGAATGCACACTGCCACGGCATCTGGATCCGGTTGCCGCACGCTATCCTGAACAGCGCCTGATCCTTGCCCATCTGGGACATCCATGGGAAGGTGAATGCGTTGCGGTGATTCGCAAGCATCCTCACGTCTACGCGGACGTCTCCGCACTCCACTATCGCCCTTTTCAGCTCTATCATTCCCTCATGCTGGTTCAGGAATATGGAGTCTGGGACAAGGTCCTCTTTGGAACGGACTACCCGTTTACCACCGTCAACGACTCCATCGCAGGAATTCGCCGTCTGAACGACATGCTGCAGGGGACTTCACTGCCCCGGCTGAATGCGGACGCGATCGAAAAAATGATTCTTCGCGATTCCCTGCCACTGCTCAACCTGTGAGCCGCAGCCGGCCTGCGACGCTACGCCACTCACACGACTCGCTGCACAGAAAATGCAGCGAGAGCTTCGAGGAGGACACGTTCCTGAACGTCAGGGAAACGGCGAAGGCAGTGCGCGGCTTTGCGGGCAAATCGGAGGGCCGTCTGGCGGGCTGATTCGACGCCCGGGACCAGCAGTGGGGACCGCCGCAGTCTCTCTTTATCTTCGGGGGTCCCTGAGTGCAGGAGTGCCAGCATGTCGCGTCGCTGAGAGGGGGCTGCCAGCCTCAAGGCGCGGATGATCGGCAACGTCGGACGTTCATTTTCCAGATCATTGCAGGCATCCTTGCCGGTCTGCTGCGCGGATTCTGTCAGATCCAGCACATCGTCGGCGATCTGGAAAGCAAGTCCCAGACGCATACCGAACAACCCCAGCCGTTCCTGGACCGCGAGAGATGCCTCAGCAGCTCTTGCCCCCAGGCGACCGCTCACCGCAAACAGCTGTGACGTCTTCCCGTGAATCACACGAAAATAATCGCGTTCAGACACCGACTGTTCCAGTCTGACCGCAATCTGGTTGAGTTCTCCTTCGCATGTTCGATTCGTAGCCTGGCCGATCAGACGGCAGGATTCGGCATCGCCTGTGGCTGCTGCCAGATGGAAGGCTTTTGAGAACAGATAGTCACCGAAGAGAACGCTGGTCTCGGTGTTCCATCTGCGGTGGATGGTGGATACATGACGTCTGAGGTCTGCATCGTCGATGACATCGTCGTGAACGAGCGTCGCTGCGTGAATCATTTCCACGACGGCTGCGAGTTGGCAGGCTTTGGTGCGAGTGCGGGCGTTCAGTCCGCAGAGTCGGGCGGCCAGCAGTACCAGCACGGGCCGCCACTGCTTTCCCTGAAACTTTGTCACATGCGTCGCTACATCCTGCACGAAATTGCTGCGACTGGAGAATTGGCGGGCGAGGATGTCCCGAACAAGCCCAAGTTCACCGCCCAGCAGGTCTGTGATTTGCTGTTTCAGCTGGTTACGGGCGGTTTCGGCGACTGTCATGGGAGTGAGCTTTACGCGTCTGAGGGAGCAGAGACGGAATGTCGGAGGTAGTCCCCGGACTGGCCTCCCGACTTCTGCAGCAGGCAAATACCGGTAATTTCCATGTCACGGTCGACCGCTTTACACATGTCGTAGATTGTGAGGCAGGCAGCGGCCACGGCGGTCAAGGCCTCCATCTCGACCCCTGTTTTCGCCTCTGCCGAAACAGTGGCTGTCACTGCCAGGCGATCTTCTGCAGTCGGTTGAAAGTCCAGCTGAATCTTTGACAGAAGTATCTGGTGGCAGAGCGGAATCCATTCCGACGTTCGTTTGGCGGCCATGATGCCTGCGAGCCGTGCCGTCTCGAGGATGTTTCCCTTCGCGCCACTTCCCGCGCGAATCAACCGCAGAGTTTCGGGTTGCATTAACACGAGGCCGGAGGCCGTTGCGGACCTGACGGTGACAGGTTTGTGGCCGACATCCACCATGCGCGCGGCGCCGTGGGAGTCGATATGGGTGAACTCAGCCATAGCCGGGCTCCTGGAAATTGTCCCCGGACGTTATTCGATGCCCTGTGCAGCCAGCCAGCGTTCGGCGTCGAGAGCGGCCATGCAGCCTGTTCCGGCAGCGGTGATCGCCTGGCGGAAGTAGTCATCGGCGACGTCCCCGGCGGCAAAGACACCGGGGACGCTGGTTGTGGTGCGCTGTGGTGTCGTCCAGACGATATAGCCTTTATCGTTGGTGAGTAACTGGCCGCGGAGGAAATCGGTGTTTGGGGTATGCCCGATGGCAGCGAAATAGCCAACGGCAGCGATGACTTCGGTACGGTCAGGCTCGACTGTGCTGCGAATGCGGACAGCGGAAACACCGTTCTGGTCATCTCCAAGCACTTCGTCGATGGCGGAGTTCCAGTGCACCTGAATCTTGTGGTTGTTGAGAGCTCTTTCCGCCATGATTCGACTGGCGCGGAAGGAATTTCGGCGATGGACGAGATGCACAACGGAGGCGAATTTGGTGAGGAAAGTGGCTTCTTCCATCGCGCTGTCTCCGCCTCCGACCACCACGACGGGTTGATTGCGGAATCTGGGGAGCGCTCCGTCGCAGACAGCACAGGCTGAAACTCCGCGGTTTTTGAACCGCTCTTCTGAAGGCAGCCCCAGATAATTCGCTCGAGCACCGGTGGCGAGAATCACGGCATGAGATGTGAATTCTGAGCCGGAGAGTGTTTTAAGGACGAATGGTCGCCTGGAAAAGTCAACATCGACGATGTCATCGGTGACGATGCGGGTGCCGAAGTTGGCTGCCTGCTGACGCATGAGCTCCATCAGTTCAGGACCGCTCACACCGTGGCCGCCATGGGGAGGCATCCACTGGCGTTTGTCCGGAGCGATGGACGAATCGAGATAGGTGGCCAGATTCCCTGCGGGGAATCCGGGAAAGTTTTCGACTTCCGTGGTGAGCGCCAGCTGACCCAGCGGTAAGGTCCCCTTCTGTCGATTTTCTTCTGTCTCTGCACCTTCGTAGACAACGGGCTGAAGTTCAGCGCGAGCTGTGTAGATTGCCGCGGTCCAGCCTGCGGGGCCGGAGCCGATAATCGTCACTTTTTCTGTCATGACAGTGCCTGATGAAGGAGTTGGGGTTTGGGTTGGCAGAGGAAGGGTGAGGTTCTGGTGCGGCTGGGGGTGAAAGAAAAGAGCGATCAGGCCGCACCTGATCGCTCTTGTGGGTTCAACGCTGAGAGCTGACCTTCAGATGAGGTCTTTCAGGCGCTTCAGGGCTTTCACCTTGACGACCTTAGTCTCAGGGCGGGCTTCAATTTTCTGACGTTCGCCGGTGCGAGGGTTGATGCCCATGCGTTCGCCGGTGGCCTTCTTGGTGTGGATGTACACTTTCAGCAGTCCCGGGAGGACGAAAATTCCAGCACCGCTGGAGATGGTCTCGGAGAGGAGCCCTTCGAGGGCGTCGAGGAATGCACCGGAATCTTTGCGGCTGTGGCCGGTTTTTTCGGAAAGTGCGGTCAGGATTTCAGACTTGGACGGGGCTTTTGCTTTTACGGCCTTCTTTGCCATCTTCGGAGTACTCCTTGAGCGATCTCGGTTTGATGTTGGAAACAATTGAGCGGGCTGACCAAAGGAAAACTGCGGTGCCCTGGCACCAGCGGAATTTCACCCGAAGTAGACTTCCAGCGGCAAAAAGAGTCAATGGTCCGCAGCATGGAATTTTGGAATTCCGGCGTTTTTTGGCCATTTTCGAGGGAAATCGTCCCGCTACTGGAGCGTTGCCTGGTTGTCGACACGCTTGACACCGGGCTGGAGACGCAACAAATTGCCAGCCAGCCGCCGGTCCTCTGAAGAAACAGCCACCCCCGTGATCACTGCGGTTCCGTCGGCTGACAGGCTGACACTCAGCGAGCTGAATTCGGGGCGACGAGTGACGAACCGTTCCAGCGATGCCGCGTTGGCGGGAGCACGAAACACGGCCGGTTCCCCGTCGGCCGTCCGAACAGCCGGAATGTTGACTCGTAAGGCCGTGCGAATTTGCCTTGGAGTTCCGGTTGACTGTGTTGCCTGACTGGAGGCGTTTTGAGTGTTCTGGAAGGCCTGAAACTGACGGTTGGTGCCCTGCTGGCCTGTGGACTGCCGGCCACCACCAATAAAGTTCTGTGACTGATTGCCACCAACGAAATTTCCCTGGCCCTGAGTATTCGTGTTGCCGGAGGCATTGCTGTTCGTCCCGGACGTGTTGCCACTCAATCCCGACGTGCCTGTACCGCCTCCAAAGCCCCCTGTGCCCCCTGTCAAACCGGAAGACGTTCCGGACTGACCACTTGTGGTGCGGGTGGAAGTGCTGCTGCCAGTCCCCGTGCCACTGCCAGTCCCTGTCAGCCCCGATAGCCCGGAAATTCCTGAAAGTCCGGAAATTCCAGACAGGTTGGAAATGTTCGACAGGGAGCTGCCGGACAATCCGGACAATCCGGACAATCCCGAAAGTCCGGACATTCCGGAACTGCCGGTGTTACCTCCGGAAGTTCCACGGGAGGACTGTGCGACAGTCTGTCCGGAGAATCCAAGGCAGCAGCAGAGCACCAAAGCAGGAAATGAGAATCTGGGCATGGGAGGTGCCTTCAAAAAAGCAAAACCATGGAGCAGGTCTGGGGAAGTTTATCGCCTGGAGACCCTGTCTGCCATCGAAATCTTTTCGCTTCAACCCCGAATTCAAGCCTTCCGACCCCTCTTTCCAGGCAGATTTTGACTGCCACCCGAAGATTTCTGTCTGTCGTCCTGGCATCGGCCTGTTCGAAGGGCCGTATTTTTTTTCTGTCCAGTGGCCGAACGACACAAATTTTTATAGCCTGCGGGGAGATGTTCCGGATGCTTTGGACTCTTCCTTCGTAACTTCAGCGCGCCGTGCGCGGATCTTTGTGTACGACGGACTGGAAGTCCGTCGTACCTTTTGGTTGCGGCCCTGCCGCGTTAGGAAACCATCGTCATGTCGCGTCTGGCCCCGTGGCTGTTGTCCCTGTGTTCCTCAGGTCTGTTTCTGCTCGTAGTCTGCTCCCGTGCCACAGCGCAGGACGCCCCGCTCAGATGGTTCACGGTCTCATCACCAGAGACCGCGGCTGCCGGCTGGTTCCGCTGGGCTCTGGATGGGTCTGTTCACCCCGCAGACGAGGCACGCCTGACATTCAGCTCTGCCGTCCCCTGCTCGCTGTACATCAACGGCCAGCGACTGCTCCGCATGGAAGCACTGCAAACACCAGCCGGTGCTCCCGGCGGGCGCACGTGGGATATCTCCAGTCTGCTGCGATCAGGCCGCAATCTGGTCGCCGTGGAGCTGCAGTCGCCGGAGAAGTCGGGAGCGTTCGCGGCCAGTCTGTCCGTTCGTCGCGGCGATCGCTGGACGGCTGTCGGTGGGCCGTGGAAAACGGCCCCCGCGCCTCCGCCTGCAGGCTGGCAGCAGACGGATTTCAATGACCGCGACTGGAAGGAAGTGCCGTCCGCTCAGCGTCCTGAGGGGCTGGCAGCGCCGCAAATTCCGGAACGCATCGAAGCTCCCATCGTCGCCGCCCGTGTCCGAAACGAACTGCCGTTTGTCTTTGAAGATGGGGACCACATCTGCCTTGTGGGCGCGACATTCATCGAACGCGCTCAGCTGTTCGAGCATCTTGAAGCTGTCCTGGCCGGCGCCGCCGGAAAGCGGCGTGTCACCTTCCGTAATCTTGGCTGGGCCGCCGATACCGTGTTTGCTGAGTCCCGCGGAATTTTCGATGCGCCTTCCGCCGGCTACCTGCGAATGGTGGAACAGGTCCGTGCTGAGGAACCTTCCGTAGTCTTTGTCTGCTACGGCCAGAACGAAGCGCTCACCGCCGGCATGTCACCCGAAAACTTCGCCCGACAAATGGGTCAATTCCTTGATGAACTGGCCGCATCCGGAATTCCCTGTGTCCTGGTGTCCCCCCATGAACTGCTCCCAGCCCCCCCTCCAATTCCCTCCCCCGCGCGGTTCAACCGCCGTATTCAGGTGTACGCAGAGTCGGTCAGCAGCGTCGCCCAGTCCAGGAAACTCGCCTTCGTCGACCTGTTTACTGACTTTTCTTCACAACTGCTGAGCAACAGGACCTTGCTGCGTCCCTTCGATCCGGTACCAGCCGGGCCCTCCGCCTTTGCTGAACTGGCCGATAACGGCATGCATCTCACGGATTCCGGCTACGCCAGTGCCGCCCTGCTCTTCCGCCAGCGACTCCTTGAACTGCCCGCCATGCTGCCCACCGTCCGAATTGACGCAGAAAAACGCTCCGTGATCGCCACGGGAGCAGAGATTCAGCAGCTGGAGTGGCTGGCGGATGGCCAGGTCACCTTCAGCCTGCGGCAGTCACAGCTGTCACCGATTCCAGTGGCACTCGAAGTTGCCGGTGCTGGTCTGGTCATGCCTGATTCTGCCCCCGGAACAGCACCTGCCGGGACACCTGCGGATCCGCTTGTTCCCACCACCGCTGCCGCTGACGGCCGTGCCCGAATTGCAGGCTCCACCCTGCCCTACGAACATCTCAGAGAACTCATTCGCAGCAAGAATGAACTCTATTTCCACCGCTGGCGGCCCCAGAATATCACTTACCTGTTTGGATTCCGCAAGCACGAACAGGGCAACAACGCTGCCGACATCGCTCGATTTGACCCCTTCGTTCGGGACCTTGAAGCAAAAATTCACGCCGCTCAACTGCCCCCCGCTCAAACCGTCCGCGTCCAGCTGACCAAAGCCAAAGCCCCTTGACCAGAGTGATCAAGCGGCAGTTTCTGCAGTGTGAGCGGCAGATTCTGCAGGTTCGCGGACCTGATCGCAGAATTGACGGCTGAGCTGTGCGGAATTGATCCAGTTTGATTCAAAGGAGACTGGTCTGACGCTGCCGGATCCCGCTAGGCTTTGGGACAGACAACCCTGTTCCTACCGTCAGGATGACCCAGATGATTCGCAGGCTGTATGGATCTGCCGTGGTGCCGGCTTTATTGCTGGTACTGACGGCCGGCGGCTGCTGCCATAAGCGTGGAGGCGACGAGCTGACCAGTGCTCAGCTGCGGGCCCGCGACCTGTATGCCGAAAATCAGCGACTTCAGCAGGCGCTTGCCTCTGCTCAGGGCCTGAGTGCCGAAAACCAGGCCCTGCATCAGCAACTGGCTGATACCCAGGGGCAGATGTCCACACTGAATGACCGACTGAATAACCTCGCAAAGGAACGTGAAGGGCTCGCCGGAAGGCTGGCAGAGAAGCCGACTGGCGGCTTCAGCGACGGGGCCGGCATGAACCCCGCACTTGCCGGCGAAGGCTTTGATTATGACCCGGCGACCGGATTGAGCCGTTTTCGAACGGACATTCTGTTTGATCTCGGCAGCGACGCCGTCCGACCGGAAGCTGAACCCATTCTGAAGGAATTTGCCTCCAGCGCAACGTCGGGCGCAGCACGGGGGCTGAAGATCCTGATCGTCGGGCATACCGATGACCAGAACATCGTGCGTCCCGATACGGCAGTCAAACATCCCACCAACTGGCATCTGTCGACGGACCGCGCCGATGCTGTCATTCTCAGACTGCTCCAGCTGGGTGTTGAGCCCGAACGGGTCGCCGCCATGGGTTACAGTGAGTTTCATCCTCTTGAGCGGGGGGTGGCAGAACAGGCCCGCCAGCGAAATCGTCGCGTGGAGCTCTACGTTGTTCCCAACGATCCGGCCGCTGCGATGTGGGACCCCGTTGGCCCCGTGCGAAGATAGGCGATCATGCAACCTGACATCCCGCTCCCCGAACCTCTGGATGTAATCGCTGTGGGAGCCCACCCGGACGATGTGGAAATCGGCTGCGGCGGAACTCTGGCCAGAATGGTGCAGCAGGGATACCGGGTGGGGATCGTGGATCTGACCGACGGCGAGCCGACGCCGCTCAGCCCGGGGCCCGAAGTGCGTCTGCAGGAAGCACAGGAAGCCGCCGCGGCACTTGGCGTGCAGTTTCGCGTCACCCTCGATCTGCCAAATCGCCGGCTGTTTGACGGGTTTGAAAGTCGAGTGTCACTGGCCAGTGTTTTTCGCCGCTGGAGGCCCCGGCTTGTGATCGGGATCGCCGACAAAACACCCATGGCTTCTCCGGATCACTGGCAGGCCATGCAGATTACGGACGCCGCGGTGTTCTATTCCCGCCTCTCGAAATGGGATGGTTACTTTCCGGGGCTGCCCGTTCATCGCATTCAGCGACAGCTGTGGTATCCGCTGGGATTGCAGACTCTGAAATTCCCCGAGGGTGGCGGAAGCTTCGTCTCGGATATTTCCGCCACACTCCACACCAAACTCGACGCCATTCGCTGCTATCGCACTCAGTTTCCACCGGGAAAGGAACGCGTGTTTCGACTGGTCGAAGGCCAGGGACGCATGCTGGGGGCATCCGCGGGCTTCGAAGCCGGAGAACTGCTGATTGCAGCGACAACACTCGGGCTGACAAACGTGTTTCATACGCTCTGCGGAGAGACAGAAGGACCGGTTTAGCCAGGCCGAATGCAGCCGCATTCCCCGGATTTCTCGATAAATCCCCCGGTTTCCTCCGAATTCAGTCCGGAATTCCAGGAATTCTGTGCTAGGAAGGGGTTGAAATTGCGGATTCAACTCCGAACGCCACCGCGGTCGCCCCTGCAGTCGACTGCACATGGATTGCGTCCCCTCCACCTTCACAGCCCCCACCGTTCTGTGGAACTCACAGGCCCCGCCATGGTGTCAATCAGGTCAGGTCAACTCAGTGTGACCGGCAACGTCCGCGAAAATAACGAAGACAACTGCTACGTCGACCCACAGCAGCGGGTGTTTATCGTGGCGGATGGGCTGGGAGGGCAAAGTGCCGGGGAACGGGCCAGCGCCATGGCCGTTGATATCATTCCCAGGCGACTGGCCACTGTGCTCGACTTTAATCAGTGTGGAACCAAACTTGTCGCCGCTGCTCTTGATAAGGCTCTCGTTAACGCCAACACCGAGATCATGGCCGTCAGCGAAATGGAGCCGGGGCTGAAAAATATGGGCACCACCGTGGTGCTGCTCATCGTCTCCGGCGGACTCCTCTACTCGGCCAACGTCGGCGACAGCCGTGCTTACGAATTCCGCAAAGGCCGACTGCGGCAACTCACCACCGATCACTCCATTACTCAGGCACTCCTCGATTCCGGAACCATCACCCCTGAAGACGCCAAAACTCACCGCTACCGCAATGTGCTCTATCGGTACCTCGGTTGCCGGGACGGGTCTGCGCCAGTCCAGGTCACTGAAATCAACCCCCAGTCCGGTGACCGCTTTGTGCTCTGCAGCGACGGATTGAATGATGGAATTCCCGATAGTCGCATCGCCGAACTGCTCGCCAGTGTTCCCGATCCCCGGAAGGCCGCCGAAACGCTCGTTCAGGCCGCCCTCGACGGCGGCTCCCGCGACAATATCACCTGTGTGGTTGTGGATGTGCAATGAGCAGCACTCGCTGCAGACAAACGGTGATCGGAGCGGACCTCAATCGCGCCGCTGAACTGCTGCAGGCCGGACGACTGGTGGCCATCCCGACCGAAACCGTTTACGGACTGGCTGCCGATGCCTTCAATCCAACGGCCATCGCCGATGTGTTCGATGCGAAAGAGCGACCCGCGTTCGACCCGCTGATCGTGCATGTCCCCGACAGCACCATCGCCGCATCCCTGGTACTCGAATTCCCGCCACTCGCCAGACAGCTTGCTGACGCTTTCTGGCCAGGACCGCTCACACTCGTGCTGCCGCGCCGCAGCTGCATTCCTGATCTGGTCACGTCCGGATTGCCCGGCGTTGGTGTCCGGGTTCCCGCACATCCACTCACCCTGCAGCTGCTGCAACTTGTCCGCAGACCACTGGCTGCCCCCAGCGCAAACCCGTTCGGTGGTATCAGTCCCACCACACCCCGGCACGTGCTTGATGGACTCGCCGGTCGCGTGGACTACATCCTCGACGGGGGCCCCTGTACGGTGGGTGTGGAATCAACGGTAGTGTCGCTGATGCAGCACCCGCCGCAACTTCTCAGACCCGGTGGCATCCCGCTCGAAGAACTTGAACGGATCGCCGGACCGATCGAACGCCCCCCGCAGCAACTCACCGACCCGCAGGCCGCTCAACCCGCCCCAGGAATGCTCGCCCGACACTACGCCCCGGGAACCCCCCTGCGGCTGCTGGACCAACAGCAGGTCGCGCGGCCCCTGCCAGGGCTGCGCTGTGGACTGCTGACATGGGGTGAATTCCCGGAGGACCCCGGATTTGACCGAATTTGCCGGTTGAGTTCCGAGCAGGATCTGAGGATTTGTGCAGCGAACTTCTTTGCCGGCCTTCGTGATCTCGACTCTTCCGGGCTGGATGTTATCATCGGACGCTTGTTTCCTGAACAGGGTCTGGGCCGAGCACTGAACGACCGACTGCGGCGTGCCGCTGTCGCTGCTCCCTGAAAGTTGGCACCGAAAGTTGGCACTGAAAATTGGCACTGAAAATTGGCACCGCAATGAAATCTCACCTCCAGCTTCCGTTGCTTCTGATCGCCGCAGTCACTGCAGTACTGCTGCGATTCGCTCCTCTGCCCGTGCAGAATTTTTCCGGCATGGGTGCTCTTGCGGTACTCTCGGGAACCTGCGTCCGTTCTCCGTGGATGGCCGTTTCACTGCCGCTCGCAGCCAGACTGCTCTCGGATGTCATTCTGCACCTGCAAACCGGATACGGCTTCTACAGCAGCATGCCATTTGACTACGCCGCCTACGCTCTGATCGTGCTTACCGGGCGATTTCTGCAGCCACAGGGCCTCCTCCGGCAGGCCGGTGTCGGCCTGGTGTCCGCAGCGACCTTCTTTTTCTACAGTAATCTGGGCGTCTGGTGTCTGCCCTTCAACGGCGAATACCTCTACCCGCGCACACTCCCCGGACTCCTGGACTGCTACGTCCAGGCTCTGCCGTTCGCCCGCGGCACTTTGATCAGTGACCTGCTGCTGACCCCGGTGTTCCTCGGAACAGCCTCCCTGCTGCTGTCGGCACGCCCGCAAACCGCTGCCGTCGTCCCGGAATTGCTCGAATAACCCCATCGCGCAGCGTCGATCCGGTTTCGGCTCCCTCCCCTCAAGCGAAAGCTCACAGATGCTGCGACACGATCAGCGCTCTCCGGACCAGCTGCGCCCTCTGCAGATCACCCGAGGCTTTGTCCGCAATGCGTGGGCCAGCACTCTGATTCAGGCCGGTCACACGTGGGTACTGTGTACTGCCAGTGTGGAACGCGGAGTGCCTGCGTGGCGAAAGCCGAAGGAAGCGGGTGTACCGATCAGGGGCTGGGTCACAGCGGAATACAGCATGCTTCCCGGCAGCACCTCGCCACGCAAGCCTCGCGAACGCCAGCAGCCTGATGGTCGCACCACCGAAATTCAGCGACTCATCGGCCGTTCACTCCGTGCTGTCGTCAACTTCGATGCTCTCGGCGACCATACCATTACAGTCGACTGCGATGTGCTCCAGGCTGACGGGGGAACGCGCACCGCCAGCATCACTGGTGGCTATATCGCGCTCGCTGATGCGCTCCAGCGGATGCAGCACGAGGGCCTGCTGCCGCCCGGCACTGCGGTGCTGCAGGATTCCGTAGCAGCGGTCAGCGTTGCCGTGATCGACCAGACTCCGGTCCTCGACCCCGACTACCGCGAAGACAGCCGCGCCGAAGTTGACCTCAACGTCGTCATGACAGGCGCAGGTCACTTTATCGAAGTTCAGGGAACCGCCGAAGGACGCCCCTTCGATCAGCAGATGCTTGACCGGATCCTGCTGCTTGCCAGAAACGGCATCGCCAGACTCTCTGAACTCCAGCGACCGCAAGCCACCTGACGCCGCCCGTCCGATTCCAGGAGCGACCACGGTGAATCAGTCCCGCTTTTCCCGTTGCTTGTCACGGAAAAAGTCCCAGATTCGGTCCGCTCCCGAAATTGACATGATCGGCTGATTCCCCTGACGACGCGCCCGTGATCCCGGCCAGCCATGACCGCCAGCGGAGTCGACCAGGGAGATCACAGGGGCGCCGTCAGATCCAGCCTCGTGCGTTGTCGTCGTCAATGTCCCCTGACTTTCCACCTTCGCCACGGATTTCGAACGGTTTGCTTCCACCCAGAACTGCACAACTTCCGAATGCGGCTTATACGGGGCCTCCTGCGCCCGGCGGACCAGCGGATTGCGGCTCATGCCCCCCTCCAGCGGGACCTCTTCGTCCTTCGCTCCGCTGATGATGAGTATCGGCAGGGGAACAGTCGGCCGCTGATCGAAGGTAAACATCGAGGCGACAACCGGAGCAATCGCTGCCAGACGCTGCGCCCGAGCCACGGCATACACATAGGTCATCATGCCACCGTTCGATCCGCCCGTCATAAAGATCCGCTCAGCATCCGCACCATGCTCACCCGTCAGACGGTCGATCAGCAGGTCGAGGTAGGTGATGTCGTCGGCGTCCTGAACCTGCCGACGCAGCAGATAACCCGTATTCCACGCATGCCGTTCATCACCCGCGAATGATGTTCCTTCCGCATAGACGGCCATAAAGCCCTCCGCCCTTGCCACGCGGTCAAAACCGGAATTCGCGCGCATCACCGCCGCACTCCCCATGCCGCCGTGCAGTACCAGCACCGCAGGTCGCTTCGTGCCATCCGTTGGAGCGTTGACAATGACGGCGCGACGCTGACTCTGGCCCACCTTCAATGACAACTCAAAGTCAGCCCGCTTCGCTTCGGTTCTGCTGGCCACATCACCGCCGAACACGCTGCGATAAAACGTCCAGTGATCGTCGCCCAGTTTCGCCAGCGTGGCCATGGGATCGTGATCCACACCCTCCAGCACCGTCCACGTATGCGGTATCCCCAGTCGTTCCAGATGCTCATGAAATTCGCGGTTGACTGCGAATGTTTCATCCTGGTCACCACACACATGACGAATGAGTGACCCTCTGCTGATCACTTCGGCATTCTGCTCCGCAATCCGCCGCGGACTGACATTCCGAAAATATTCCTGATCCCCGCCATAGACCTGCTGCAACACCTCTGCCGCCCGCTTCCGGCCCGCCCGAGGTGCCTGGATCAGTTCCGCCTGCAGCGGCCCACCGCCCATAATCGATATGCCGCGGAACAGCTCCGGGAATTTAAAACCCAGTCGTGCAGCTCCGTAGCCTCCCATACTGTAGCCGTCCAGCACTCGCCCTTCCCGCGCCGCGACCGTCCGGTACGTGGCATCGATGTGCGGCACCAGCTCCCGCACGATGATGGTCTCCACGGGCGCGGATCCATCCTTCCAGTCGACGTACATGCCCTCCACCAGGCCATTCACGAACACCACCAGACACGGCGGTGTTTTGCCAGCCTGAATGGCCGCATCGAAAAGTCGGGCAACCTGAGGGATCCCTGCCAGGCCCCCGCGCGAACCATGCAGCCAGTATACGACCGGAAAACGGCGATCCTTATCCTGACCATGGATTTCCGGTGTGTACAGGTGATAGCTCACTCCTGTCTTCGCCGACGCACTTTGAAACGTGTGAAACGAAACCCGTGGTGCTTCGATTTTTCGAGTGATCCAGCCGCGATCGGCGGAACTCGGGCCCTGCTCGTCCGGCAGCACCGCGCTCACGGGAGCGGAACGAACCACGCAAAACAGAATCAACGCTGCTGTGAGCTGCACAAATTTCATGGCTTCGCCCTGGTTTGGGTTTGAGCAGCACCCGTTCGCGGGTGTCGCTGAAAGAATTCCCACATTAGATCGTTTGCTGAGATGTCCATGGTGGATTCACCGAGCTGCGAAGCGACGGGATGCCGCCCCGGCCACGTGTGTCCGCCACCCTCGATTTCAATCAACACCACCTCGCTCCCGGATCGGCCTCCGGACCAGGTTTTCCGAGTCACCCGCATTCCGTCGTCTGCCTGATCCGGCAACATCGTCACAGCGGGTTTCACATTGCACCCATTCGCCCGCACCCAGCTTTCCATCGTGGATTCCACCGAGCGAAACTTTGTGATGCCGTTCCGTCCCAGAAACCCCTTTCCAAACCCACCGGCATACGGCGCATGCTCATCCTTCGTCCCATGGAACTGCATCACCGAAACGGCACGATCGTTGTGCAGCGTCTCCAGCATCAACGGGCCACCCACCGGAGCAATCGCTGCAATCCTGTCGGATAACTCGGATGCCAGACGATGCGACATGATGCCACCGTTGGACAGGCCCGTTGCATACACACGATCCGCATCCACGTTCACCACTTTTGCCAGATCATCCAGCAGAGCTTTCGTGAAGCCCACATCGTCGATTCCGTTGTCCTTTGCATAACCACAGCATTCGCCACCGTTGAATGTCAACAGACTGTTGTCCAGCCGCCCCGTGCCGTAAGGATATACCACGATAAATCCGGCCTGATCCGCTTTGGCATTCATGCCACACAGCTGCACCATGCCGCTGGGATTTCCGCCGCCACCGTGAAACACCAACACCACGGGACTGGGCTGCTTTCCATCGCAGCTTTGCGGGATGTGCACGAGATACCGTCGGTCCATGGAGCCAACTCGCAGGCGGCGTGTGTGATCTCCGGGCCCCAGTTGTGCAGCGGCTGTCGACTCGTCCTCGCGAGCCGCCGCGGCTCGACGCTGGTGGATCTGCGTCAGCAGCAGCGCGACTGCCAGAACCAGTATCAGCAAACGAATGCGGCGCCACACGCCAATCAGGCTCAACCTGCATAGCTTCACGATTTTGGTGCTCCTGCAACCACGTTGACGACACTGACGCAAAATTGTACCGCTCACCGTCTCAGCTGTGCACTGTTACTGCAATCTTCCCGGAACCGTTCCGTATGGAAAGGAACCTGTTTGACCGTCATGGCGACTTCGGAGTTGTCTCTGGTGCTGATCTGCGCTGCTGATAGAAGGCACGCACTTCGGCCACTGTGGCGAACCCGTCGTCGTCGGCATCGACCGCATCAAAGAGTTCCTGCTGCGGGTACTCTGCGCGCGTCAGTCGGCCGTCGCCGTCCTTATCCGCCGCTTCGAAGGCCGCGGCGATGCGGTTTGCCGCCCCCGGCCCACCAGGGCCCTTTCCCTTCGCTCTGAGCTTTCCGCCCGGCTGGGCATTGCTCGCATCCTGTCGTACCCATTGAGCCGGCAGCATTCGACTGTCCCAGGCCGCATACGCGGCCTGCAGCTCCTGCAGCTTTGCAGGCTCACTGTTCGCCAGATCCTCAGTCTCGCCGATGTCATCGGCAAGATTGAACAACTGATCGCTGCCGCCGCGTTCCTGCACCAGCTTCCAGTCGCCCACGCGAGCGGCATGCTGCTGACCGGCTCGCCAGAACAGATGGTCATGCGGTCTTCCACTCGCCTGGCCCGTGACGAAAGGCACCAGATCCGCTCCGTCCAGCGGCTGATTCAGCGGCACGGCAATTCCGGCGGCAGCCAACGCCGTGACATGGCAATCAAAGCCAGCCACCATCTCGCCATACGTCTGCCCTGCCGGAATCTGAGCCTTCCACTGCATCAGGAAGGGTACCCGAATGCCGCCTTCATAGAACTGGGTCTTGAAGCCGCGGAGCGGGGTGTTACGCGATGAATTGTCGGCCGTTGGCCCACCGTTGTCGCTGTAGAAGAAAACCAGCGTGTTCTCTTCGCGACCCTGCTTTCGCACCGTGTCCAGCACGCGCCCTACGGCAAGGTCGAGCGCTGTGAGCATTCCGGCGAAGGTCCGGCGTTTGCCACTGAGTCCCTCAAAACGCTGCTCGCAGGGATTTGCGTCCATCGGCGAATGCACCGCGTTGAACGCCAGATACAGAAAGAATGGCTGATTTCGACTGCGGTCCAGAAACCCGGCTGCCTCCTCCGCAAACTCGTCCGTCAGATATCTCGTGGGCTTCACAGGCTCGCCGTTGCGAACAATTGTTGAGTTGTCACGCTGCCCCGGATTGTAGCTGTGAGCTCCGCTGAGAAATCCATAGTGATAGTCAAAGCCGCGTTCGTGCGGACGCAGACCTTCTCTGTAGCCAATATGCCATTTGCCGATCATCCCGGTGGCATAGCCAGCCGCGTGAAGTTTTTCCGCCAGAGTCGGCACGGAACGGGGCAGGCCGAAATTGGGGTCTGCATAACGCTCCGGCCCGGAATTCGCCTCGAAGCCAAACCGATGCTGATACATCCCGCTCATCAGACCCGCCCGCGAAGGAGAGCACACACAGTGTGTGGCGTAACCATCGGTGAAGCGGACACCGTTATTCGCGATGGAATCTATGTTCGGCGTCGGGATGTCCTGGCAGCCATTCACGCCAATGTCGGCATAACCCAGGTCATCCGCCAGAAAGATGATGATGCTGGGCCTGTCAGCAGCACGCGTCGTAACCGCGGTGCACAGCAGCAGGAACAGTATTTGGCAGATTCGGAGCGTCATAATCTTCGTCCTGGATTGTCGGGTACAGCCTATCGATTCCTTCGCCCGGTGCCGCGCAAGGCTCTGAATTCTGATTCGGACACGAAGCCATCACCGTCAGTTTCCAGCCTTTCAAACAACGCCGGAGGCAGCTCAGTCCGGTCCAGCTGACCGTCTTCGTTTGAGTCCCGCTGACGAAAGGCAGCCCGCAGCGGGGTGCTTCCGGAGCCGCCACCATTCGCTGGAAGACCGGCGGCTTCGTTCACCACAGCTCGAAACGCATTCCATGTGGGCGCTTTGTAGTTCTGCGTCTGCACCATGAAGATCACAAACAGCGAATGACCGCGATCGATCGAGAACTGTGTGCCATTGGCTCCACCCCACCAATACGCACCGGCACCATCGACGGCACCGCCCAGTCCGTATTTCTGGCCGAGCGATTCCGGCAGGTGATTGCGGAACATCATGTCCACCGTCTCGGGCTGCAGCACTCGCCGGCCTTCCAGCTCACCACGATTCAGCAGCATCCGACAGAAACGCTCGTAGTCCTCCGTCGTGCTCATCAGCCCGCCTCCACCCATGAACAGCTTCGTCGGCTGGGTCGGCGGATAGCGCTCGAAGGCAGGTGTCAGCATTCCCGGGGCTGGCTGGCGATACAATTCCGCCAGGCGATCCTGCTTGTGTGCCGGCACCTGAAAATCCGTGTCCTGCAGCCCCAGCGGTTCAAACACGCGTTCACGCAGAAATTGATCCAGAGCCATTCCGGACACCGCTTCGATAAACCGGCCGAGCACATCGATGCTGGTGCCATACTGGTACTTCTCACCCGGATGAAACAGCAGCGGTTGAGCAGCCAGCCGTCGCGAGTATTCTTCCAGTGTCGTCTGTTCATCCCGCGCCGGCATTCCGGAAAACGCAGG
>JBJTOM010000143.1:0-7033 GCA_046074585.1 Planctomycetota bacterium
GACAAATTTCGGGCGACCATCGGGATGCCAGCCGGCGAGGCCCACACGTCGCGTGGACGGGAGTGGAATGGCACGCTGGCCGCTGAGATAGGCACCGGTCAGCGAACGCGGATTCTGTCGGACGACTGCGGGGCTGCCCTGAGCGGTGACGGTGCCGCCCAGTCGTCCGGCCCCGGGGCCGAAGTCGTAAAGCTGATCGGCGGCAGCAAGGACTTCGCGATCGTGTTCGACAAGCAGGACGGTATTGCCAAGATCCCGAAGTCGTTTGAGTGCAGCGAGCAGTCGTCCGTTGTCCCTTGGATGCAGTCCGATGGTGGGTTCGTCGAGCACGTACAGGACGCCAGTGAGTGATCGTCCGGCCTGACCTGCAAGCCGAATCCGCTGGGACTCGCCGCCGGACAGGGTGGGCATACCACGGTCGAGTGTGAGGTATTCGAGGCCGACTTCGACGAGGAAGGTCAGTCGATGGGCGGCTTCGTTGAGCAGGTCGCCGGCGATGCGTCGTTCGTCGCGGCTGAGTTTGAGATTCTGCAGGAAACTGAGGGCATCGGACAGCGGCATGCGGCAGAATTGCGGAAGTGTGACATCCCGCAGACGCACGGCCGCCGCTTCCGCCTGCAGGCGGCTTCCATGGCAGGCCGAACAATCCCGTTCGCCCGCCATTTCCATCAGCGAGCGGCGGTGGGAATAGGACAGCCGGGAAGCGGCTTCGATTGCGGGATAAAGGCCGCGATAGCGGAATCGGAAGGCGGCTGGCGAACCTGGCTGCTGGGCAAATGGCAGCTGAACTCCGGTTGCCCGGCTGCTGTCTGCCAGTTCTTCGTGAATCCGCAGCTGACGTTCGGCCGAAACCTCTACCCAGCGTTCTTCATCTCCGTACAGCACCACGCGCTGCTGTTGGGGAGTCAGCCGATACCAGGGTTCGTCGAGAGGCAGTTGGAAGGTTTGGGCGAGGGCTTCGAGAAACATGCGGAAGGTGGGGCTGGTGCGCGGATCCGGCCACGCTCCGATGGCTCCTTCGCTGAGTGACCGTTCGGGGCTGGAGATCAGCAGTGCCTGATTTGCACCGAATTCGCGTCCGAGTCCTTCGCAGCTTTGGCACCAGCCGAGCGGGCTGTTGAAGGAGAATTTCTGGGGTGTCTGGGGTTCGAATGACCGCTGACACTGGCTGCAGGACAGGTGCAGGCTGAAGCGGAGCGTCTGCCATTCGGGTTCGGGTCGGGTGGAATCAGCAATGATGGCGAGCATGACACCTTTGCCGGGTTCGAGTGAGGCTTCGACGGAATCGGCGATGCGTGAGCGCTGTCGTGCATCGACGCTGATCCGATCGACGACGATGGCGATTTCGTGCTGCCGGCGGTGATCCAGTTCGGGAAACTGATCAAGTTCGCAGGTGGTGCCATCGATACGAACGCGGGCAAAGCCATCTTCGCGGAGGCGATCGCGGAGTTTTGAGAACGGGACGGTGCGATCGATCTGGAGGGGGGCTGTCAGCAGCAGTCGGGTTCCGGCGGGCAGCTGCAGGATGCTTTCGACGATTTGATCGGTGGTTTGTCTGACGGCAGGGACGTGGCAGTGCGGGCAGTACGGTTGTCCCAGCCGTGCGAAGAGCACTCGCAGGTAGTCATAGATTTCGGTGACGGTGCCGACGGTGGAGCGTGGGGTGGCCCCGACGGTTTTCTGTTCGATGGCGATGGCCGGACTGAGTCCCTGGATGCTTTCGACGCGGGGTTTGGGCATTTGTCCGAGGAACTGTCGGGCGTAGGCGGAGAGGCTTTCGACGTAGCGTCTCTGGCCTTCGGCATAGAGGGTATCCATAGCGAGGGAGGTTTTGCCACTGCCGCTGGGTCCGCAGAACACGCTGAGTTTTTCGCGGGGCACTTCGAGGCTGATTTTCTGCAGGTTATGCTGGCAGGCACCGGAGATGCGAATGGACTGGCTGAGTATGAACGGGTCGGATTTTGCGTCGACTGTTTTCTTTTGTCTGGCATTTTTTTTCGGTTTGAAGCCTGGCAGGACGGTGCGTAGTGCGGCGCCGGTGTGAGATTCGCTGCAGGCGGCAATCTGTTCGGGCGTACCCTGGGCGACGATGCGACCGCCACCTGAGCCTCCTTCCGGGCCGACATCAAGGATCCAGTCGGCCGTTTTGATGACATCGAGGTTATGTTCGATGACGATGACCGTGTTTCCGGATTCGACGAAGCCCTGAATGACTTCGATGAGTTTTTTAACATCGGCGAAGTGCAGGCCGGTGGTGGGTTCATCAAGCAGGTACAGAGTTTTTCCGGTTGATCGTTTGCCGAGTTCGCGGGCCAGTTTGATTCGCTGAGCTTCGCCGCCGGAGAGTGTGGGTGACGCCTGTCCGAGCTGCATGTAGTCGAGTCCGACATCCCGAAGGGCGCGGAGCAGCTGTTTGATTCTGGGGAAACTGTCGAAGAGTTCGAGGGCTTCGCGCACTTCGAGGTTGAGCACATCTGCGATGCTTTTGTCACGGAAGCGGACTTCGAGTGTTTCGCGGTTGAAGCGGCGACCTTCGCAGACGTTGCAGGGAACCCAGATATCGGCGAGGAAGTCCATTTCCAGCTTTGTGGCTCCGTGCCCTTCGCAGGCTTCGCAGCGTCCGCCTTCGACATTGAAGCTGAAGCGTCCGTCCTTATAGCCGCGAATTTTTGACTGGGGCATCTGCGTGAACAGTTTGCGGATTTCGTCGAATACCTTGACATAGGTGGCGGGGTTGGACCGCGGAGTGCGGCCGATGGGTGACTGGTCGATATCGATGGCCTTATCGATGAGTTCGAGGCCTTCGATGCGTTCATGTCTGCCGGGTTCACCGACGCCGCCATTGACATCGCGGTTGACGACCTGCCAGAGGATGTCATTGACGAGGCTGCTCTTCCCGGAACCGCTCACACCCGTCACACAGATCAGCCGTCCGAGGGGGAATTCGGCGGTGACATTCCGGAGATTGTTGTGTGAGGCCTGGTGGACGACGATGCGACCGCGGTCAGGAGCGCGGCGGGTGGCGGGGATCTCGATGGTTTGTCGACCGGAGAGGAACTGTCCGGTGATGCTGCGTGGTGCTTTGAGAATGTCGCTGACGGAGCCTTCGGCAACGACTTCGCCGCCGAGTACGCCAGGTCCAGGTCCGAAGTCAACGATGTGATCGGCCGCGCGCATGGTTTCTTCGTCATGTTCAACGACGATCACGGTATTGCCCTGATCCCGGAGTCGCTGGAGGCTGCTGAGCAGCATGGTGTTGTCGCGGGGGTGCAGACCGATGGAGGGTTCATCGAGGATATAGACGACGCCGACGAGACCGCAGCCGATCTGTCCGGCCAGTCGGATGCGCTGGGATTCGCCGCCGGAGAGTGTGGGAGCGGAGCGTTCGAGGGAGAGGTAGCCGAGACCGCACTGCAGGAGGAAGCCGAGTCGGCCGCGGATTTCGCGAACAGCTTCTTCGGCGATGAGCTGCTGGACGGGGTCAAGGACCAGTTTCTGGAAGAATTCAGCGGCGTCTTCGATGGAGAGTCTGCAGACGTCGGGCAGGCTGAGTTCGTGGGCGCGGTGACTGCGGGTGAAGGCGGGGCTGGCGGTGCGAATGCGGACATGGCGTGCCTGGCGGTTGAGACGTTCGCCGTCGCAGCCCGGGCAGGTGTCGACTTCCATGTATTTTTCGAGCTGTCTGCGGCGCATGGGATTGGAGGCGGTGCGGTAGGCTTCGAGCAGTCGATTGACCCAGCCTTCCCATTTGCCACCGTGCTTCCATGCTCCGCCGCGGGTTCGCCAGGTGAAGGTGACGTGTCGTTCGCCGGTGCCGTAGAGCCAGAGTTTGCGCGCAGGTTCGGGGATGTCCTTCCATTTCATTTTGAGCAGGGAGTTGGCGGGGAGCTGACAGTCTTCTTCGATGGCGTTGGCAGCACCGACCAGCAGATGTTTGGGCCAGCGTCCGATTTTGGACCATTCGAGGAGCAGGATGGCACCTTTGGAGATGGACTTGTCGGCGTCGACAACAATCGTATGCAGGGGGAAGCCGTGCCGCATGCCCAGGCCATTGCAGTCGAGGCACATGCCGAGGGGGCTGTTGAAGCTGAACAGCTGCGGGCTGGGCGGCTCGTAGCTCATCCCGCTTTCCGCACAGGAATACCGGGCACTGTAGAGGCGGTCACCGGAATTTGAGCGACGACTGCGGGTGGGGGTTACGGCGTCTTCGGCGACCAGTTCGGTCCGGGGAATGCCGCTGGTGGAAGGATCGCCGCTGGTTTCGCAGCGGCTGGCGCTGCGAGCTGGTTCGCTGCTGCAGATGAGTCGACCGTCGGCCAGTTTGAGTGCCTGTTCGACGGCTTCGGCGACACGGGAACGCTGGCCGGGGCCGGCGACGATGCGGTCGATGACCACTTCGATGTTGTGTTTGTGGTGTCGGCGCAGGACAGGAGCATCCGCGAGGGCCACCACTTCACCGTCGACGCGTGCGCGGAGATAGCCCTTCTTCTGCAGGTCTTCGAACAGGTCCCGGAATTCACCTTTCTGGTTCTGCACGACGGGTGCGAGGATCTGAAAGCGGGTGCCTTCAGGCTGACTGAGCAGGCTGTCGATAATCTGGTCGGACGACTGGGCCTGAATGGGTTTCCCGGAGACGTAGCAGTAGCCCTGGCCGATGCGGGCGAAGAGCACGCGGAGGTAATCGTGGATTTCGGTGATGGTGCCGACGGTGCTGCGGGGATTGCGGCTGGTGGATTTCTGCTGGATGGAGATGGAAGGAGCGAGCCCGGAGATGGAATCGACGTCGGGCTTGGGCATCTGACCGAGGAATTGTCGGGCGTAGGTTGACAGCGATTCGACGTAGCGTCGCTGGCCTTCGGCATAGAGGGTATCAAAGGCGAGGCTGCTTTTTCCGGAACCGCTGACGCCGGTCATGACGATCAGCTTGTTGCGGGGCAGGGCAAGGCTGACATTGCGAAGATTGTGTTCGCGGGCACCGCGAATGACGATGTCTGAGCTGGGCATGCCGCTGCTGCACTGTTCTGAGAAGGGGTGATTTGCAGAAATGGAGCAGGAACCAGAGAATCCTGCTTCACATTTTAGGCGATTCCCCGAAATTTACTCGTTCCCCACAGCAGACCGCTCAGGTTCCTGGCTTATGACAAATGAAAATCCATTTGCTGCACCGGAGTTATGGGGTGAGCAGAGTGAGCAGCTGTGGCCCGAGCAGTTTTTCGTGGTCGATGGCCAGAGAATTCTGTGCGGACGCAGTGTGCAGTTGCCGCCAGTGTGCGTGGTGACCGGGCAAACGCAGGATCTGTTTCCGCAGCGGGCATCGCTCTGCTTTCCCTGGTACCGCCTGGTGATCTCCCAGCGCTGGGTGGATTGTCACTTTTTTGTGCATCGGACCGTGCACACTCGCCGAATGTTCATGTATCGCCTGACGAGAGCGATTCTGGCAATCGGCTGGATCCTGCTGGTCTGTCCGGTGGCGTTGACGTGTCTGGGCGCAGTCAATGTGATTGGCCTTGGGCCGATTGGTGGACTGCTGCTGCTGATCGGACGATTGCTGACAGTGCTGTCCGGCAGCCGATTGAAACTGACAGCGGCTGTTGACCGCCAGAGAAGTCTGATCAGCGGATTCAGTCCGGCATTTTTCGAGGGTCTGGCGGGAAGATCCGCTGCGGGAAGAAGCGTCGTGGAGACGGACCAGACGACCGGGGATACACCGGGGAGCGGCGGCCTTCCGGGGTGAGATCTTCGCCGCATTGGTGGCTGGGAATTGAACAAACGCGGCGACTTCCACCACCAGCTGATCGCACGGTTCTACGCCATTGAAGCCCCACGCGACCGGTGTCAGTATAGCCGATCCAGCGGGCTGTGCACGCCGGTGGGCCCCAGCGTGCTCACGTGCGTGCAGATCATCGTCGTGCTCACGTCCGAATGCCCCAGCAGTTCCCGGATTGTGCGGATGTCCTGGCCGGCTTCCAGCAGATGCGTGGCGAAACTGTGCCGCAGAGTCTGGCAACCGGCGGGCTTCGACAGCCCCGCGCGGCGCACCGCCTCGGTGATCGCCTTCTGGACCGTCGACTCGTGGATGTGATGCCGCCAGGGCGTACGGCAGCCAAACCCAACCGGCGCCGCATCGCACATCCTCGGCGTGCTGTCGCTCGACGAATGCCGACTGCTGCCGCAAGCCCGCGATCAACCGCTCGGGCAGCGGAACCATGCGGTCCTTTTCTCCCTTATCGTCGCGGACCGTGATCTGCCTGCGTTCGAAATCCACGTCCCTGACTCGCAGCCGACAGCACTCCATCAGCCGCATCCCTGCCCCATAGGCCAATCCGCCGATCAGACTTAACGGGCCGGGCGGAAGCTTGTTCAGCACTCGCCGCACCTCGTCCACGCTCAATACCACCGGGACCCGCTCCGGGGTCCTTGCCCGCACGGCGTCCACCTTGATTTCCTTCTTCAGCACCTGCGTATACAGGAACAGCAGCGATGAAAACGCCTGATTCTGAGTGCTGGCAGCCACCTTCCGCTCGACCGCCAGATGGGTCAGAAACTGGTTAATTTCCCGATCCGCCATTTCCGCCGGATGGACCCACCTGCCGCGCTGCTGTTGGTGAAAGCGAAGGAATTTTTCAATCCACCGCAGATACGCTTCTTCGGTGCGAATCGACATGTGCCGCATTCGCAGCAACTGCCGCGCCTCTTCCATCAACGGCGACTTTTGTGGTCGCGATATGTCGGTTTCTCGCATTATCAATTATCCAGAACTCGGCAATAAAGGGGCCCAGCAACCCGGCCTAACCGCACCGCGGCTTTGGCCGGACCATTTTTTTCGGAGATGCTTGACAGCACACAAAAAGTATGCAGAATCCTTCCTCGTTGTCAATCCTGCGATATGCAGAAAGCGAATCTGTAGAATATATGTTATCCGATTGAAATCGCAACAACCTAACGTTTACTTTCGACGATGCCTCGACCGCAAACCAAAGCTGAATTGTTGGCTGCTGCCATCGACGGGTACGCAAGAATTAACGCGACCATT